>NZ_LDUR01000006.1:0-130826 GCF_001043705.1 Chromobacterium sp. LK11 | reverse complement strand
CCGCGTCAGCGGCGTGCCCAGCTTCCAGCAGGGCAAGATCACCCGTTTGCAGCAGTGGCTGGACGAGCGCGGCCTGAGCATGGACAGCTACGGGCAGAGCTTTTTCTACAGCGATTCGCACAACGATCTGCCCCTGCTGAAGCTGGTCGACCATCCGGTGGCGGTGGATCCGGACGACACCCTGCGCGCCCACGCCGAGCAGCAGGGCTGGCGCGTGATTTCGCTGCGGGATTGAGGCGCGGCAATTATCCACAGCGGCGGCTGAATAACCTTGTGGATAACTGTGTGGATCGCTTGCCGGGGCTTGGCTTTTGCTGGCAAAGGTTAAAAAAGCGGCAGCCCCCAATCGCGGTCGCGAAATTGATAGATTTGCTTGAAAGCCTTGCCTGGCGGGGCTTTCGTCAAGTTGAGTTTCGAGCGCCGCCGACGAAATAGGGCGAGAATTCGAAAGCCTTTATAAAAGATGGGTTTAGGCGGCTTTGTTGACAACTCTGCGTAGTTTTCGCCGCTAAGCGCCTGTTTGCGGTCGCGGCGATGAGCGCGCGCCGCGACGCCGGTTGCTGAACCGGCATGGATGCCGCTAAAGTTCAGGGTCTGCCGCGCCGGGTTTCGCCAAGGTGAAACCGGCGCGGCAGACCCTAGTGTTTGCAATCGTTTTTCGGAGAACCTCCTCGTGTGGTCAATCATTGAAGCGGCCGGCTGGCCGATCTGGACCATCATCGCCGCCTCGGTCGTGTCGCTGGCGATTATCTTTGAACGGTTGTTCAGCCTGAGAAAGAGCAGCGTGGCGCCGGAGGGCCTGCTGGGGCAGGCCTTGCAGGAATACCGCCGCGCCGGCGCCAGCGACGAGCTGTTGCGCAAGCTGCAGGAACATTCGCCGCTGGGCCGCCTGTTCTGCGCCGGTCTGCGCAACGTCGGCGGCAATCGCGAAGTGATGAAGGAAGCGATCGAGGACGAGGGCCGCGTGGTGGCGCACCAGCTGGAGCGCTTGCTGACCACGCTGGGCACCATCGCCGCGATGGCGCCCTTGCTGGGCCTGCTGGGCACGGTGATAGGCATGATCGAGATCTTCGGCTCGCAGTCGCCGGCCGGCAACAACCCGCAGGCGCTGGCGCACGGCATTTCCATCGCGCTGTACAACACCGCCTTCGGCCTGATCGTGGCGATTCCCAGCATGATGTTCTATCGCCATTTCCGCTCCAAGGTGGACGGTCTGCTGGTGGAGATGGAGTCGCAGGCGGTCAAGCTGGTGGAAGTGCTGCACGGCGAGCGTAAAAACGGGGGCTGAGCATGAATTTCCGCCGAGGCCGCAGTCGCGAAGAGCCCGAGATCAACTTCATTCCGCTGATCGACGTGCTGCTGGTGATCCTGATCTTCCTGATGGTCACCACCACCTATTCCAAGTTCGCCGAACTCAAGATCAATCTGCCGGCCGCCCAGGGCGAGCAGGCCAAGACCAAGTCGTCGGAAATCACCGTGGCGGTGGCCGCCAACGGCGAGATGGCGGTGGGCGAGGCCAAGCTGGCCGCCGGCGACAAGGCGGCGCTGCTGAACAAGCTGAAGGACGACGCCGCGGGCAAGACCGATGTGATCGTCATCGTCAACGCCGACGCCAAGGCCACGCACCAATCAGTGGTGACGGTGATGGAGGCGGCGCGCGAGGCCGGGCTCAACCAACTGACTTTCGCCACCCGTTCGCAATAGCCGCATGCATTGGATAGAACGGCAATGGTATCGGCCGCGCTGGTGGCTGACAGCCCTTCTGGCTCCGCTGGAAGGGCTGTTTGCCCTGTCGGCGGCGGCCAGGCGGCTGGCTTATCGCCGCGGCTGGCTGCGCGCCGAGCGCTTGGACGCGCCGGTGGTGGTGATAGGCAACATCAATGTCGGCGGCGTCGGCAAGACGCCGTTGACCCTGGGGCTGTTGCGCGATTTGCAAGGCGAAGGCGTCAAGGCGGGCGTGATCAGCCGCGGCTACGGCGGCAGTCATCGCCAGCCCACGCTGGTGCGGCCGGACAGCGCGCCGGAGGAGGTGGGCGACGAGCCGCTGTTGCTGGCCGCCGGCGGCGCGCCGGTGGTGGTGGGCCGCGACCGCGTCGCCGCCGGCCGCCATCTGCTGGCGCTGCACCCTGATGTGCAACTGATTCTGACCGACGACGGGCTGCAGCATTACCGGCTGCGCCGCGATCTGGAGATCGTGGTGCTGGACGGCGCGCGCGGCGGCGGCAACGGGCGCTTGTTGCCGGCCGGTCCCTTGCGCGAGCCGTGGTCGCGGCTGGCCGCGGCGGGCGCGGTGGTGGTCAACGGCGGCGACGCCGGACTGGACTTGCCGGCCGGGCCGCGGCGCTTCGCCATGCGCTTGCGCCCGGCGGCTTTGCAGCGGCTGGACGCGCCGGAGGAGACGCGGGCGGCGGCGGATTTCGCCGGCCTGAAGTTGGCGGCGATGGCCGGCATTGGCCATCCGCAGCGCTTTTTCGACACGCTGGCCGGCTTGGGCCTGCGGCCGGAGCTGTGCCTGGCCTGGCCCGACCATCATCAATTCGAGGCCGCCGACCTGCCGGCCGACGTGGACGCGGTGATCGTCACCAGCAAGGACGCGGTCAAGCTGCGGCGGGTGATTCATGATGCAGCGCAGCGTGCTAGACTATGGGTTTTGCCGGTTCAGGCGGAGTTGGAGCCTGATCTGAGCGCTTGGATTCTGGATCGACTGAAGATAAAACATGGACGCTAAATTCCTGGACATCCTGGTGTGCCCGCTGTGCAAGGGTCCGCTGGTTTTCGACAAGGCCAAGCAGGAACTGGTCTGCAAGGGCGACCGGCTGGCTTACCCGATCAAGGACGGCATCCCGATGATGCTGGAAGCCGAGGCCCGCGAGCTGGCGCCGGAAGAAGAGATAAAATGAGCCGCGGCTTTTGCGTGGTGATCCCGGCGCGCCTGGCGTCCAGCCGCTTGCCGGGCAAGCCGCTGGCCGACATCGCCGGCATGCCCATGGTGGCGCGGGTCGCCGCGCAGGCGGCCAAGAGCGGCGCGAGCCGGGTGATCGTGGCCACCGACCACGAGGATGTGCTGTCCGCCTGCCGCGCGCACGGCGTCGAGGCGCTGATGACGCGCGCCGACCACGCCAGCGGCACTGACCGGCTGGCCGAAGTGGCGCAGGCGCTGAACCTGGCCGACGATGAGATCGTGGTCAATGTTCAGGGCGACGAGCCCTTGATCGATCCGGCCTTGATCGACCGGCTGGCGGCGCTGCTGGCCGCCGGCGACGCGCCGGTGGCGACCTTGGCGCATCCGTTCCGCGACGCCGCCGACATGTTCAATCCCAATGTGGTCAAGGCGGTGCTGGACCACGCCGGCCGCGCGCTGTATTTCAGCCGCGCGCCGATTCCCTATGCCCGCGACGCCTTCGCACAGGATGCGAGCGCGCTGCCCGCGGACCTACCGGTGCTGCGGCATATCGGCATGTACGCCTATCAGGCGGGTTTTCTGAAGACCTATAACCGTTTGGATCCGGCGCCGCTGGAGCGTTTCGAAGCGCTGGAGCAGTTGCGGGTGCTGTGGCACGGCTTCGCCATCAAGGTGGCCGTGGTCGAGTCCGCGCCGCCGGCCGGCGTGGACACGCCGGAGGATCTGGAGCGAGTGCGCCGCTTGCTGGGCGACGGACGGAAGCCATAAGCCGGGCCGCGTCGGCGCGGCCCGGATTTCGATATCAAATCATCTTATTCAAATTGACGGAGCGATCTTCATGCGACTGATCCTGTTGGGGGCGCCTGGCGCAGGCAAAGGCACCCAGGCCAATTTCATCAAGGAAAAATTCGGCATCCCGCAAATCTCCACCGGCGACATGCTGCGCGCCGCGGTCAAGGCCGGCACGCCGCTGGGCCTGGAAGCCAAGGCGATCATGGACGCCGGCGGCCTGGTGCGCGACGACATCATCATCGGCCTGGTCAAGGAGCGCATCGCCGACGCGGATTGCGCCAACGGCTTCCTGTTCGACGGCTTCCCGCGCACGATCCCGCAAGCCGAGGCGATGATCGCCGCCGGCGTGGACATCGACTACGTGGTGGAGATCGACGTGCCGGACGCGGCCATCGTCGAGCGCATGGCCGGCCGCCGCGTGCACCTGGCCTCCGGCCGCACCTACCACATCAGCTTCAACCCGCCGAAAGTGGCCGGCAAGGACGATGTGAGCGGCGAAGAGCTGGTCCAGCGCGACGACGACCGGGAAGAAACCGTGAAGAAGCGTCTGGCGGTTTACCACGAACAGACCGCGGTGCTGGTGGGCTTCTACGGCGAGCGCGCCGCCAGCGGCGACGCCAAGGCGCCGAAATACATCAAGATCGACGGCACCCGCGCGGTGGAAACCGTGCGCGACGAGGTGCTGAAGGCGCTGGGCGTCTGAGCCGCGGCCGGTTGGCGATCCGCTGAGCGATCGTCGACAGGCGCCGGATTCGCCGTGTAAGCAAAAGCGGGCCTGCGGCCCGCTTTTGTTTTGGCGCGTCGAGAAAGGGCTGGCGCGCCGGCGGCAACAGGCGGACAATTGAACCCGGAGCCCGCTAGCGGCTCCAAAAGTTTTTGCACGTCAAGCCGGAGCGATGCCGGCGCAAGGATAATACCTATGTATCACGGGGAACGTTTCAACGGGATTTCCCATTTGATCGGCACCTTGCTGGCCATTACCGGCCTGGTGGTGCTGGTGACCATGGCCGCGCGCGAGGGCGACCCCTGGAAGGTGGTCAGCTTCAGCCTGTACGGCGCCACGCTGGTGGCCCTGTATCTGATCTCCACGCTGTACCACAGCTTCCGCGGCCGCGCCAAGGCGGTGCTGCAGAAGTGCGACCATTCGGCGATCTACCTGCTGATCGCCGGCAGCTACACGCCGTTCGCGCTGGTGACCCTGCGCGGCGCCTGGGGCTGGAGCCTGTTTGGCGTCAGCTGGGGCCTGGCCGTGTTCGGCATCATTCAGGAGCTGACGCTGGGACGGCGCACCCGGCTGCTGTCGATGATTCTCTACGTGGTGATGGGCTGGCTGGTGCTGGTGGCGCTGCCGCCGCTGATTGAGTCGCTGCCCAGCGGCGGGCTGTTCTGGCTGGCCCTGGGCGGGATTCTGTACAGCGTCGGCATCTACTGGTTCCTCAACGACGAGAAAATCCGCCACGGCCACGGCATCTGGCATCTATTCGTGCTGGGCGGCAGCGTCTGCCAGTTTGTCAGCGTTTTGTTCTACGTGGCCTGAGACGCTGCGCAAAGTCCGCCGCGCTGCGTCAGCGGCGCGGGGAGCGCGGTCACCTATCATCGTTCCGCTTTCTCAGCGGTTTTCGCCTTGTGTCGCCTTAGCTCGCAAGATCGTAAACACGTTCTATAAGAGCGGCTAACACTGTCAGCCCACGTCTGAGGCAAGTCGGCGCAACGCAGCGTCAGAGGCTTGTTAGCCGTTCTAAATGGTTGCACGAGGCGATACCACACTACTCAAGGAGAAACGCATGTTTCAGCACGTCGACGCCTACGCCGGCGATCCCATCCTGTCGCTGGTCGACGCCTTCGGCAAAGACCCGCGCGGCGACAAGGTCAACCTCAGTATCGGCCTGTACTACGACGAGCAGGGCCGCATTCCGCGCCTGCAGGCGGTGCAGCAGGCCGAGGCCAAGCTGGCGGCCCAGCCGACGCCGCCTTGCACTTATCTGCCGATGGACGGCCTGCCGGCCTACCGCAAGGCGGTGCAGGAGCTGCTGTTCGGCGCCGCGCACCCGGCGCTGACCGCCGGCCGCATCGCCACAATCCAGACCCTGGGCGGCTCCGGCGCGCTGAAAGTGGGCGCGGACTTCCTCAAGCGCTATTTCCCCGATGCCCAGGTATGGGTCAGCGATCCGACCTGGGACAACCACGTGGCCATCTTCGAAGGCGCCGGCATCGCGGTCAATCGCTATCCCTATTTCGACGCGCAGACCCGCGGCGTGGACTTCGCCGCGATGCTGGCGACGCTGGAAACCCTGCCGGCCGGCAGCATCCTGTTGCTGCATCCGTGTTGCCACAACCCCACCGGCTCGGACCTGGACAATGCGCAGTGGGACCAGGTGGTGGCGCTGGCCAAGCGCAAGCAGCTGATTCCCTTCATGGACATCGCCTACCAGGGCTTCGGCGCCGGTTTGGAAGAGGACGCCTACGCCATCCGCGCGATGGCCGACGCCGGCGTGTCCTTTCTGGTCAGCAACTCCTTCTCCAAGATCTTCTCCTTGTACGGCGAGCGCTGCGGCGGCCTATCGGTGGTGTGTCCGAGCCAGGCCGAGGCGGAGCTGGTGTTGGGCCAGCTCAAGGCCACGGTGCGCCGCAACTACTCCAACCCGCCCACCACCGGCGCGCGCTTGATCGCCACCGTGCTGGGCGACGCCGAGCTCAAGGCGCTGTGGCTGTCCGAGGTGAACGAGATGCGCGGCCGCATCCTGGAAATGCGCGGCATCCTGGTGGAGGTGCTGAAGCAGGCGCTGCCGGAGCATGACTTCGCCTACCTGGTCCATCAGCGCGGCATGTTCAGCTACACCGGCTTCAACCAGGCGCAGGTTGACGTCTTGCGCGAGCGTTTCGGCGTCTACCTGGTGGGCACCGGCCGCATGTGCGTGGCCGGGCTGACCCGCGCCAATGCGCCTTATGTGGCTAAGGCTTTCGCCGCGGTGCAGTAAGACCCGCTAACAAAACCCCTGATCCTGCGTTGCGCCGGCTTGCCGTACTCAAGGTACTGGCTACGTCGGCGCGTCTTGCCTCAGCCGTAAAACCGAGTTTTGTCAGCCGCTCTTAAAACAGCTCCTCAGCCGGCGGCCAGGCCTTGTTTCAAACGGGCCAGCGCCGGCTTGGCCAAGGCGTCCGGCGCGTAGCACAGGCCGACGCGGCGGCTGAGCGCCGCCTGTTCCAGCCGGCAGCTCCACAGGCCGGGCTGGTCCTGGGCCAGCCCCTGTGGGACAAAGGCGATGCCGGCGCCGGCCGCGGCCAGCGTCGCCGCCTGTTGCAGGCTGGCGCAGCGCGCCGCCACCGCCAGCTCCCGCGCCGCCTCGCCCAGCAGGCTGGCGAAGCGCTGGTGCGAGGGGTGGTCCGGGCAGGCGATCAGGTCCTGGCCCAGCAATTGTCCCGGCCGCAGCAGCGGCTGCCCCGCCAGCGGCGCGTCCGCGCGCATCGCCAGCACATACTCCTCTTCCCACAGCGGCAAGAACAACTCGTCCTCGCAACGGTTGGCTTCCTCGTCCAGCCGCGCGTCGCCGGCGCAACCCGCCGCCAGTTCCAGCAGCAAGCCGTCCACCGCGCGGTAAGCCGTCGCCAGCACGCGCGCCACGTCGGCTTGACCTAGGTCCGCCGCCACGCCCAGCGTCAGCGGCAGGCAGTCCTGCCGGCCGCGAAACAGCTGCGCCAGGCCGTCGGCTTCCTCCACCAGACGCCGCGCCGCCGGATACAGCAGCCGGGCGGCGTCGGTCACTTCCACGCCGCGCGGCTGGCGCTGAAACAGCGTGGCCCCCAGCTGTTCTTCCAGTTGCCGGATGGTGGCGGACAGCGCAGGCTGGCTCAGGTAGAGGCGCGCCGAGGCCTGGGTGATGTTGCGCTCTTCGAACACGGCGATGAAGGCTTTGAGCGAGCGTATATCCATAAGTTAAACCGATGACAGCAAGTGGAATAAACGATTTTTCGTCGAATCGACAGCGGATTATAGTGCTGCTCAAGGATTTGTTATCAGTTATTTCTATTGCTAAAGGAGTGTTGTCATGAGTAAAGCCTTGATCGTCATCACCGGCGCCAGTTCCGGCATCGGCGCCGCCACCGCCCGCCTGCTGTCGCAGCAAGGCCATCCGCTGTTGCTGCTGGCCCGCCGGGTCGAACGCCTGGAGGCGCTGGCGCTGCCGAACACGCTGTGCCGCGCGGTGGACGTGACCGACCGCGCCCAGCTGGCCGCCGCGGTGGCGGAGGCGGAAGGCCGCTTCGGGCCAGTGGACGCCATTATCAACAACGCCGGCGTGATGTTGCTGGGGCTGATGGCCGAGCAAGCGCCGGAAGAGTGGAAAACCATGTTCGACGTCAATGTGCACGGCCTGCTCAACGGCATCCACGCGGTGCTGGGCGGCATGGTGGAGCGCAAGCGCGGCACGGTGATCAATATCAGCTCGGTGGCCGGACGCAAGACCTTCCCCAACCATGTGGCCTATTGCGGCACCAAGTTCGCGGTGCACGCGATGTCGGAGAATCTGCGCGAGGAAGTGGCGGACCACGGCGTGCGCGTGGTGACGATCGCGCCGGGCGCGGTGGACACCGAGCTGCTGTCGCATACCAGCAGCGAGGCGATCAAGGCCGGCTACGAGGCCTGGAAACAGGAAATGGGCGGCGTGCTGGCGGCCGAAGACGTAGCCAGCGCCATCGTCTACGCCTATCAGCAGCCGCAGAACGTGTGCATCCGCGAGATCGTGCTGGCGGCGACGCGGCAGCAGCCTTAAGAACGTGTTTACGATCTCGCGAGCTAAGGCGAGACAAGGCGAAAACGAGCGAAAAAGCGGAATGTACTCGTGGTACATGAGCATTTTGAGCTCGGTTTCAACGCCGTATCGCCGACGCGCAGCAGATCGTAAACAGGTTCTAAGGGTTTGTCAGTCCGCCACGTATAACTGAGTCTCCGCCTCCCGCATCAACTCGACGACGGCGGGCGGCGGCGGCTGGTCGGTGAACAGCGCGTCTATTTGCGACAGATGGCCCAGTTCCACCAGCGCCGGACGGTCGAACTTGCTGTGGTCGGCGGCCAGGAACACGTGGCGCGATTGCTGGATGATGGCCTCGGCGCTGCGCACTTCGCGGTAGTCGTAATCGCGCAGGGTGCCGTCCAGCTCGATGCTGGAAATGCCGATGATGCCGTAGTCGACGCGGAACTGGCGGATCAGCTGCACCGTGGCTTCGCCGGTGATGCCGCGGTCGCGCTTGCGCAGCATGCCGCCCAGCACGATGACTTCGCAGTCAGGGTAGTCGCACATGGTGTCCGCCACGTGCAGATTATTGGTGATCACCCGCAGGCCGCGGTGCTGGTGCAGCGCCTTGGCCACCTCCTCGGTGGTGGTGCCCAGATTGATGAACAGCGAGGCGTTGTCCGGGATCTGACGCGCCAGGCATTCAGCGATGCGGCGCTTTTCGTCTATGCACAGCACCTGCCGCGCCTGGTAGGCGACGTTCTCCACGCTGGACAGCACGCTGGCGCCGCCGTGGTAGCGTTGCAGCAACTGGTGCTCGGCCAGCAGCGCGATGTCGCGGCGTATGGTCTGCCGGGTGACGGAGAAATGTTCGGCCAGCTTTTCCACGCTGACATAGCTGTCGCGCTTGACCATGGCCAGCAGTTCCTGCTGGCGTTGATTCAGAATGAGCATAAGCGGCAAGGCGGCGGGTTGAGACCGTCCGATTGTAAGCGGACAACTCGTCCCGGCGCTATGCCGTCAGCGTTGCCGCCGCGTATTCGGCCAGCGCCAGGCTGGCGGTGAGGCCGGGGGATTCGATGCCGTAGAGCTGGAGCAGGCCGGGCACGCCGTGCTGCGCCGGCCCCTGGATCAGAAAATCCGCGTCCGCCGCGCCGGGGCCGGCGATCTTGGGGCGGATGCCGGCATAGGCCGGGGCCAGCGCCTGCTCGGGCAGCGCCGGCCACCAGCGGCGGATGCCGGCGTAGAAGCGATCGGCGCGCGCCGGGTTCACCCGGTAGTCGATGTCGTCCACCCACTCCAGATCCGGGCCGAAGCGCGCCTGGCCGGCCAGGTCCAGCGTCAGATGGGTGCCCAGGCCGCCGGCCTCGGGCAGCGGGTAGATCAGGCGCTGGAACGGCGAGCGGCCCTGCAGCGCAAAATAGACGCCGCGCGCGTAATAGGGCTTGGGGATAGTTTCACGTGGAACCCCGGCCATGTTGGCCGCCACCCGCGGCGCCCAAGGGCCGGCGGCGTTGACCACCAGCCGCGCGCGCAGCCGCATGCCGGCGATGTCCAGCTCCAGCCCGTCGCCGGTGACGCGGCCGCCGTGCAGCGGCGAGTTCAGCGCCAGCGTCGCGCCGTGGGCCTCGGCGTCGGCCAGCAGAGCCAGCATCAGGCCGTGGCTGTCTATTATGCCGGTGGATGGCGACAGCAGTGCGGCGCGGGCCCGCAAGGCCGGCTCCAGCGCTTGCAGTTGTTCCGCGTCCAGCCAGCGCAGATCGGTCACGCCGTTGGCGGCGGCGCGTGCTTGCAAGGCTTGCAGCCGCGGCAATTCGGCGTCGTCGACGGCGACGACCAGCTTGCCGCAGCGTTGGTGGGCAATGGCGCGTTGGGCGCAGTAGTCGTACAAGCGTTGGCGGCCAGCCACGCACAGCCGCGCCTTCAGACTGCCGAGCGGATAGTAGAGCCCGGCGTGGATCACTTCGCTGTTGCGGCTGGACGCATGCTGGCCGATGGCGCTTTCCGCTTCGACGACGACGACTTCGCGGCCGGCGATTGCCAATTGCCGCGCCACGGCCAGGCCGATCACGCCGGCGCCTATCACCACGCACTCTACCTGTTCCATCATCGCTCCCGGCTGCTTAGAACCTGTTTACGATCTGCTGCGCGTCGTGAAGCCCTGCACGGTGAGTACCAGCTCAAAATGCTCATGTACCGCGCGTACATTCCGTTTTTCGCTAGTTTTCGTCTTGTCTCGCCTTAACTCGCGAGATCGTAAACACACTCTTAGACCCGCTAACAACCCCCCTGATCCTGCCTTGCGCCTCTTGGTCGTACCAGTGCTACTGCCTGCGTCGGCGCGCCTTGGCTCAGCTTCTCTGCGAGGTGTTGTTAGCGGTTCTTAGTCTGCAGATGGTGCGCCTTGGCATCCGCGGCGTCCATATGCAAAGCCGCCCGTGGGCGGCTTTGAACTGGCGTGGCGGCTAGACTCAGCCGGCCATCGCGGCTTCGACTTCTTCCGCCGTCCGGGGAATCGGCGCGCCCAGCACGCGGCTGCCGTCGGCGGTGATCAGCACATTGTCCTCGATGCGGATGCCGCCGAAGTCGGCGTACTCGCGGAACTTGGCGAAGTTGATGTACTGGCTGTGGCGGCCTTCCTTCTCCCAGGCTTCGATCAGCGCCGGAATGAAGTACATGCCGGGCTCCACCGTCACCACCATGCCGGCTTTCAAGGCCTTGCCCAGGCGCAGGTAGCCCAGGCCGAACAGCGGGCTGCGCTCGGTGTCGTCGCCGTAGCCCACCAGGTCTTCGCCCAGGCCTTCCATATCGTGCACGTCCATGCCGATCTGATGGCCCAGGCCGTGTGGGAAGGCGATGGCGTAGGCGCCGGATTCGACGATGTCCTTGGCGTCGCCGCGGAAGAAGCCCAGCGCGCTCATTCTTTCCACCATCAGCCGCGCCGACAGCTTGTGCACGTCCAGATAGCGCACGCCCGGCTTCATCGCCTCGATGGCGGCCAGCTGCATGTCCAGCACGATGTTGTACAACTCGCGTTGGCGCGGGCTGAACTTGCCGCCCACCGGGAAGGTGCGGGTGATGTCGCTGGCGTAGCCGCCGCCGGAGGTACAGCCGGTGTCGTTCAGCGCCAGGTCGCCGCTTTCCAGGCGGTTGTCGTGGTGATGGTTGTGCAGCACTTCGCCGCGGCGCGAGAAGATGGACGGGTAGGCCAGCTGCCAGTCGCGGCGGCGCATGATGCCTTCCATTTCGCCTACCACCTCGTATTCCATCACCCCGGGTTTGGCGTGGCGCATCGCGGCCACATGCATGTCGCGGGTGACCGCCAGCGCGGCTTCCATTTCGGCGATTTCCTCGTCGCCCTTGATCTCGCGCAGCGCCACCACGGCGTGGGTCAGCGGCGTGGAGAAGCCGTCCTTGACCTGGGCCGGGTGCACGTCCAGCAGGCGGCCCATTTCGATCAGGGTCTCGCCGCGGTAGGGCGCCAGGTAGTGCACGGCGCGGCCGGCGGCGCGCGCGGCGGCCACCGCGGCGGCCAGCTCGGCGTAGGCGCGGCTCTGCTCCAGGCCGGCCAGCGCGGCGCGTTCGGCCAGGCTGGGCAGCGGGCCGGTCCAGACGATGTCGGCCACGTCCGGATCGTTGCCGAACAGCGTCGCTTCGCCGCTGTCGGCGTCGATGAGGCCGGCCAGGCCCGGCTCGTTCAGGCCGAAGAAGTAGCGGAAGCTGGAGTCCTGGACAAAGGGCAGGGTGTTGTCGTGGTAGTTCATCGGCGAATCGACATTGCCGACAAACAGCAGCAGGCCGGACAGGCCGGCCGCTTGCAGACGGGCGCGGCGTTGCGCGTATACGGTGGCAGCGAACATGGTTTCCTCGAGGGTGGGCAGGGTCCGCCCGGTTCGGTCGCCGCGCGGAATATTGTATCCAGTCCCTTAACTTATCACGCCCGCCGCCGGGCTGCCAGTGCCGCTTCAGCCGCGTTGGCCGACGGCGGCTTCGGCCTGTCGGGACTTGGCCGGGCGCAGGATCAGCGCCACCGCGCCGCCGGCCAGCAAGGCCCACAGCGGCGCGCCCAGGCCGGCGATGCTGACGCCGGAGGCGGCCACCACGAAGGTGATCAGCGCCGCCTCGCGTCGGCCTTCGTCGCCCAGCGCCGCGCTCAGCGAGGACGCCAGGGTGCCGAACAGCGCCAGTCCGGCTGCGGTGGCCACCAGCGCCTTGGGCAAGGTCAGGATCAGGCTGGCCAGCGCGCCGCCGGCCGCGCCTATCGCCAGATAGAGCGCGCCGCAGATCACGCCGGCCACGTAGCGGCGCTTGGGGTCGGGATGGGTTTCCGGACCGGTGCAGATGGCGGCGGTGATCGCCGCCAGCACCACGCCGTGGCCGCCGAAGGGCGCGGTCAACATGGAGACCGCGCCCAGCAGCGACACCGGCGAGCGCGCCGGAATGTGGTAGCCGGAGGAGGACAGCACCGCCATGCCGGGCAGGAACTGGCCGGTCAGCGCCACCAGCGCCAGCGGCAGGGCCAGGTTGAAGAAGGCGCTCCACGACCACTGCGGCGCGGTGAACAGCGGGCCGCCGCCGCCGCCGTGGGTCGGCAGCGGCTGAAACAAGCCTTGCGCCGCCGCCAGCGCGAGGCCCAGCAGGATGGCCGCCGGCAAGGCGTAGCGCGGGAAGAAGCGGCGGCCGACGAAGAACAGCGCGGCCATGCTGACCACCAGCAGCGGGTCGTGGCCGGCGGCGCTGGCGAGTTCGGCGACGAAGCGGAACAGGATGCCGGCCAGCATCGCCGCCGCCAGCGCGGCGGGGAAGACTTTCATCAGCCGGTCGAACAGGCCGCTGACGCCCAGCAGGGTGACGATGGCGGCGGCGGCCAGGAAGGCGCCTACCGCCTCGCCGTAGGGCACGCCGGGCAGGGCGGCCAGCAACAAGGCCGCGCCGGGGGTGCTCCAGGCGGTGATCACCGGCGCCTTCCAGCGCCAGGACAGCCACAGGCCGGCCAGGCCGGAGCCGATGGACACCGCCCAGATCCAGGAGCCTAGCTGGGCCGGGGACAGGCCGGCGGACTGGGCGGCGTGGACGATGATGAGGAAGGGGCCGGAGTAGCCGACCAAGAGGGCCAGCACCGCGGCCAGCGCGGCGGAGGGCGACAGGTCGCGCCAGAAGGTGGACGGCATGATGCGCTTTCTTGCGATGAAAAGTAGCGCCCAGCCTAGCGCAAGCGTTGGTTCGCGCCTTCCCACAGCCGGCGCAAACAGTTTATGCTGCGCACAATCTGTTCTATATAACAGCGATGACTGATTCCCTGTATTTGCGCATTGCCGCCAAGGTCGAGCAAGGGCTGGACAGCGGCGAATATCCGCCCGGCAGCCGGCTGCCCTCGGTGCGCCGGCTGGCCGCCGAACACGGCGTCAACGTACTGACCGCGCTGGCGGCCTACCGCCATCTGGAGCGCCGGCAGCGCGTCAGCGCCCGCCCGCGCGCCGGCTTCTTCGCCGCCTTGCCCAGCCGCGCGCAGCAGGCGCGCGCCGAGGACGACGGTCTGCCGTCGGCGGCGACCCTGGTGCGGGTGGACAGCCGCATGTCGCAATTGATCGAGTGGTCGGGGTTGGACATCGGCACTCAGCTGCACATGGCGGAAGCGCACGGCAGCATGTATCCGGCGGCGGCGCTGGCGCGGCGGCTGCAGCAAACGCTGAGCCGGCGGCCGGAGTTGATCGGCGCCTATCTGCCGCGCGGCGAGCAGGCGCGGCTGCACCGGCTGGTGTGCGAACTGGCGGCGCAGTGGCAGCTGGCGCTGGAGCCGGACGCCATCCTGTTCACCCACGGCATCACCGAAGCGATCAGCCTGTCGCTGCGCTTGCTGACCCGGCCCGGCGACACCGTGGCGGTGGAGACGCCGGTGTACTTCGGCCTGCTGCAGACGCTGGAAGCGCTGGGGCTGAAGGCGCTGGAAATCCCGTGCACGCCGGACGCCGGCCTGTCGCTGGAGGCGCTGGAGTTCGCCTTGCGCCACGGGCCGGCGCCGCGCTGCTTGGTGACGGTGACCAATTTTCAGAACCCCACCGGCGCGCTGATGCCGGACGAGTCCAAGAAGCGGCTGCTGCGGCTGGCTTATCGCCACGGCCTGACCATCATCGAAGACGATGTGTTCGGCGAGCTTTACTTCGGCGAGCAGCACCCGACGCCGTTGAAAGCCTGGGACAGCCGCGGCGAAGTGATTTACTGCTCGTCCTTCACCAAGAGCTTCGCGCCCTCGTTCCGTTTGGGCTGGTTGTCCGGCGGCCGCCATCATGCGGCGCTGGCGCGCTTGAGCAATAGCAGCAGCCTGGTCAGTTCGGCCTTGTACCAGAGCCTGTTGGCGGATGTGTTGGCCGACGGCGACTACGCGCGCTTCGCCGCTCAGCTGCGGCGGCAGTTGGCGCGCCAGATGCGCCAGCTGGCCGACGCGGTGCTGGCTGCTTTCCCCAAGGGCACGCGGCTGCGGCGGCCGCAAGGCGGTTTGCTGTTGTGGGTGGAGTGCCCGGAAGGCTTGGATGCCGGCCGCTTGCTGGAGCGGGCGCTGGCGGAGTCCATCAGCTTCGCGCCGGGCCTGGTGTTTTCCGCCGAGCCGCGCTTCGGCCATTGCCTGCGCTTGAATTTCGGCCAGCCGTGGTCGCCGGCGCTGGAGCGGGCGATCGCCACGCTGGGCCGCTTGGCCGGCGAACAGCTGAGCCAATGAAAACGGCGGAGCGCAGGCTCCGCCGTTGTTCTTGCTTCCAAGCCTGGAGCTTGGCGTCGGCTCAGCCCTGGCGCGCGCGGCGCGCCTTGACCGCGTCGGCCAGCGTGGTCAGCAGTTTCTCGGTGTCGTCCCAGCCGATGCAGGCGTCGGTGACGCTCTGGCCGTAGGTCAGTTCGCAGCCCGGTTTCAGGTCCTGGCGGCCTTCCACCAGATGGCTTTCCACCATCACGCCGAAGATGTTGGCGTTGCCGGCGGCCAGCTGGCCGGCGACGTCGTCGGCCACTTCCATCTGGCGGCGGTAGTCCTTGCGGCTGTTGGCGTGGCTGAAGTCCACCATCAGTTTTTGCGGCAGGCCCACGGAGGCCAGCTCCGCGGCGGCGGCGCTGACATGCTCGGCCGAGTAGTTGGGTTCCTTGCCGCCGCGCAGGATCACGTGGCAATCCGGGTTGCCGCCGGTGGAGACGATGGCGGAATGGCCGGTCTTGGTCACCGACAGGAAATGGTGGGGCACGCTGGAGGAGCGGATGGCGTCCACGGCGATCTTCAGATTGCCGTCGGTGCCGTTCTTGAAGCCCACCGGGCAGGACAGGCCGGAAGCCAGCTCGCGGTGCACCTGGCTTTCGGTGGTGCGCGCGCCGATGGCGCCCCAGCTGATCAGGTCGGCGAAGTACTGCGGGGTGATCATGTCCAGGAATTCGGTGGCGGCCGGCATGCCCATGTCGTTCAGGGTCAGCAGCAGGCGACGCGCGATGCGCAGGCCGCTGTTGATGTCGAAGGACTCGTTCAGCAGCGGATCGTTGATCAGGCCTTTCCAGCCGACGGTGGTGCGCGGTTTTTCAAAGTAGACGCGCATCACCACCACCAGCTCCTGCGACAGCTTGTCGCGCAGCGGCGCCAGTTTCTTGGCGTACTCGATGGCGGCTTCGGTGTCGTGGATGGAGCAGGGGCCGATCACCACCAGCAGGCGGTCGTCCTCGCCGCGCAGCAGTGCGGAGATGTCGCGGCGGGCGGCGTAAATCACCTCGGAGGCGGCCTCGGTGATCGGCAGTTCGTACAGGTGGGCGATGGGCGGCAGCAGTTCCTTGATTTCGCGGATTCTGACGTCGTCGGTCTGGCGTTGCATAAAGGCGGCTTCCTTGCTATTTCAGTTTTTGCATAGCAGCAAGATAACCGGATTCCACGACGCTAGACAAGCGGCCGGCCTGCTTTAATGCCCTAAATTCATACTAGACGATCGTTAGGGATAAGCTATCGCTTGCGGATTTATCTGCTTGTTTTTGCTGGATGGAGCAGACGCGGGCATGAAAAACGCCCTGCTTGCGGGCAGGGCGTTTTGCGGGCGAGGGCCGGAACGATCAGTCGGCGTACTGACGCTTCATCCGTTCGCGGCGTTCCTGGGCTTCCACCGACAGCGTGGCGGTGGGGCGGGCCATCAGGCGGCGCAGGCCGATAGGCTCGCCGGTGTCTTCGCAGAAGCCGTAAGAGCCGTCTTCGATCTGGCGCAGCGAGGCCTGGATCTTTTGCAGCAGCTTGCGCTCGCGGTCGCGGGTGCGCAGTTCCAGCGCGTATTCCTCTTCCAGCGTGGCGCGGTCGGCCGGATCCGGCGTGGCTTCCTGCTCTTGCAGGTGGTTGGCGGTCGCATTTGCGTTAGAGAGCAACTCCTGCTGCATCTGCAACAACCGGTCTTTGAAAAACTCAAGATGGTCGGCGTTCATGTAATCGTCGCCGGTCCAGTTGAGGATATCCTGTTCGGTTAGTTTGGCCATATTTGGTGCTTCCAGCATAGAGTTGGCAACAGGCGGAGAAGATTACCGGCGCCCCGCTATTTCTGCAACTGTCTTAGGCGCTTAGGTGATATTAACTCCCTGCTGCTGACAATCGGTATAGCGTTGTTTCACTCCGGTAACAAGCCTGAGGCATCGTTAAAAGGGTATTGGCGCAACAGGCTAAGACATAAAATGGCCCGGACAGTTCAAAGGCGGCAATCCGCCGCCTTTTTCCGGGGGCCGGCGCGCCGGGCGGCGTGCCGGATCAGCCATGCCGAGATGGCTTATTTCAGCGACAACACCCATTTGGCCAGCGCGCGCAGATCCGCGTCCGGAATGTTCGGATGCGGGGTCATCGGCACCGGGCCCCACACGCCGGAACCGCCGTTCTTGACCTTGGCCATCAGCATGGCTTCCGCGCCTTTTTGGCCGGCGTATTTCTTGGCTACGTCCTTATAGGCCGGGCCGACGATTTTCTTGTCCACCGCGTGACAGGCGGTACAGCTGTATTTCTGCGCCAGCTGCATATTGGCGAAGGCGGGCGCGGCGGCGGCGCTCAGCAGGGCGGCGAACAGTATTTTTTTCATCGGAAGTCTCCTGTGTGGTGATGCAAATCAGTTGTCCAAATCAACGGCCGCGAAGCTGCGGCCGCCAAAAATATGACAAATAGCATGAATTGCTACAATATCACTTTGAGTTGAGTCAAGAAGCTTGCTTCCAGCATGCGCACCGGCAGCATCAGGATCACCTGGATGATCAGGAACAGCACCAGCGGCGACAAGTCCACGCCGCCGACATTGGCCTTGCGGAACGGGCGCAGGAAAGGCCGGGTCAGCGCGTCCAGCACCGGCATCAGCGGGTTGTAGGGGCTGACCCAGCTGAGCACGGCCTGGACGATGACGCTGCCCATCAACAGGGTCAGCGACTGCTTGAACACCTCCAGCAAGGACAGCAGGGACAGCGCCACCCAGACCTGCGGAAAGGTGAAGACTTCCGGCACCGAGCTTAGCAGGGTGACCAGCACATTGGACAGCAGCGCCACCAGCCAGGCCAGCAGCATGGTGGCGCTGTCGTAGCCGCGCATCGCCGGCACCAGTTTGCGCAGCGGCAGCACCGCGAAGTTGGTGGCGGCCATCACGAACTGGCACAGCGGGTGCTTGAACGGCGCGCGCGCCACTTGCAGATAGAAGCGCAGCAAGAGCACCAGCACGAACAGGCCGAAAAGGGTGTGGATCAGAAAGCGCAAAGTGTCGAAGAACATGATGTGGCTTAGTCCTGGCTGAGTTGTTGGCCCATTTCGATGGAGCGGTCGCGGCAGTCCAGCGTGCCGGCGATGATGGCCTGCTTGACGCCTTCCGCCTCAAAGCGGGCGATGGCGCGTTCGGTGGTGCCGCCCTTGGACATCACATTGGTGCGCAAGGCGGCCACCGGCAGCGGGCTCTGCTTGGCCAGTTCCACCGCGCCTTCGAAGGTGGCCAGCACCAGCCGGCGCGCCTCGGCTTCGGAGAAGCCGGTCTGCTGCGCCGCTTCTATCATGCTTTCGATGAAATAGAACACATAGGCCGGGCCGCTGCCGGACACGGCGGTGACGTCGTCGATGCGCTGTTCGTTCTGCAGCCAGAGCGTGATGCCGGCCGCCTGCATCACGGTGTTGGCGTCCTGGCGGTCGTCTTCGTTGACGCCCACCGAGGCGAACAGGCCGGACACGCCCTTGCCTATCATCGCCGGGGTGTTGGGCATCACCCGCACCACGCGCTTGCTGCCCAGCCAGCGGCACAGCGCGTCCAGGCGGATGCCGGCGGCGATGGAGATCACCAGCGCGCCGTTGAGCCTGGGCTCCAGCTCCAGGCACAAGTCGCGCAGGTGTTGCGGCTTGACCGCAAGCACCACGATGTCGCCGATGTCGAAGGCGTCCGGCAAGGCCGCGCCGCCGCTGACGTCGTATTCCTGGCGCAGCCGTTCCACTTTGCCGGAGTCCGGGTCCACCACGTGGATGCGATGCGCCGCCTGCTTGATCAGGCCGGCGATGATGGCGTTGGCCATATTGCCGCCGCCTATGAAGGTAATCCGCATGCTTTTTCCTTATAAACCGGCTTGAATTCCTGTTGTTTCAAGCCGATGTCATTCAATGATAATGGCGTGCGCCGAAAATGGCGGTGCCCACCCGCACCATGGTGGCGCCTTCGGCGACGGCGACGGCCATGTCGGCGGACATGCCCATGGACAGCGTGTCCAGCGCCAGGCCTTCGGCCATCAGGCGCTCGCGCAGCCGGCGCAGCTGGGCGAACTGCGCCGCCAGCCGCGCGGTGTCTTCGGTGGGCTCCGGGATGCACATCAGACCGCGCAGGGTCAGGCGCGGCAAGGCCGCCACCGCGCGGGCCAGTTCCAGCGCCTGTTCCGGCGCGCAGCCGCTCTTGCTGGCCTCGCCGGACACGTTGACCTGGATGCAGACGTTCAGCGGCGGCAGCGCGCCCGGCCGCTGCGCCGACAGCCGTTCGGCGATTTTCAGCCGCTCCACCGAATGGGCCCAGTGCGCCAATTCCGCCACCGCGCGGGTTTTATTGGATTGCAGCGGGCCGATGAAGTGCCATTCGATCTCCAGACCGGCCAGCGCCTCGGCCTTCTGCTGCAATTCCTGCACGTAGTTTTCACCAAAGGCGCGTTGGCCGGCAAGGTAGGCTTGCTCGATGTCCGCGGCGGGGAAAGTTTTGCTGACGGCCAGCAGGCGCACCGATCCCGCCGGCCGGCCGGCGGCGTGTTCCGCGTCCGCCAGGCGCTGGCGGACTTGTTGCAAGGGTTGGGAGATGGAGTCTGTCATGGCGTCGAGAAATTGTTTGCTGCGGGCGGTGCGGCTTGTTGCCCGGGTTTGGGGTTTCTACAAAGAAGCATGGCCGCGCATCATTAATAATATGGGGTGACGGCGATATCCCAAATGGCTGAGTTGAGCTTACAATCAGCGGAAATGCCGGGATTGGGCCGGCGCCTCGTTTGGACGCGTTGCCGGCGCGCGGCGGTTCTTCATTTTTCAAGTGGTCGCCTGGCGGCTGAAACCATGGCGGCGGCGCAGTCATCGTGGAGATTATATTATGGAAATTTCGGAGCTCTTGGCCTTTACGGTCAAGAACAAGGCGTCCGACCTGCACCTGTCCGCCGGGCTGCCGCCGATGATCCGGGTGAACGGCGACATCCGCCGCATCAACCTGCCGCCGATGGACCATCATGACGTGCACGACATGGTGTACGACATCATGAACGATTACCAGCGCAAAATCTTCGAAGACACCTTCGAGTGCGACTTTTCCTTCGACCTGCCCGGCATCGCCCGTTTCCGCGTCAACTCCTTTGTGCAGAACCGCGGCATGGGCGCGGTGTTCCGGGTGATTCCGTCCAAGGTACTGTCGCTGGAGCAACTGGGCGCGCCCAAGATCTTCCAGGAAATCGCCGCCTTTCCGCGCGGGCTGGTGCTGGTGACCGGCCCCACCGGCTCCGGCAAATCCACCACGCTGGCGGCGATGATAGATTTCATCAACGACAACCACTTCTCCCACATCCTGACCGTGGAAGATCCGATCGAGTTCGTCCACGACAGCAAGAAATGCCTGATCAACCAGCGCGAACTGGGCTTGCAGACCCACAGCTTCGCCAACGCGCTGAAGTCGGCGCTGCGCGAGGACCCGGACGTGATCCTGGTGGGCGAATTGCGCGACCTGGAAACCATACGGCTGGCGCTGACCGCGGCGGAAACCGGCCACCTGGTGTTCGGCACCCTGCACACCAGTTCCGCCGCCAAGACCATAGACCGCATCGTCGACGTGTTCCCGGCCGGGGAAAAGGAAATGGTGCGTTCGATGCTGTCGGAATCGGTGCGCGCGGTGATCGCCCAGACCCTGCTGAAAACCAAGGACGGCAGCGGGCGGGTGGCGGCGCATGAAATCATGTTGGGCACCCCGGCGATCCGCAACCTGATCCGCGAGAACAAGATCGCCCAGATCAACTCCATGATCCAGACCGGTCAGCAGCACGGCATGCAGACGCTGGACCAGTGTCTGCAGGAGCTGGTGCGGCGCAATATGGTGTCGCCGGCGGACGCCAGACAAAAGGCCGCCAACAAGGATCAATTCTGAGCGGGCGCTGCTCTACACTAGAAATGGCGACCCGCGGGACCTCATCATGGAAAAAGACCAGGCTTCCAAGTTCATACTGGATCTGCTGAAGCACGCCACCGGCAAGAACGCCTCCGACGTTTTCATCGCCGCCGATTTTCCGCCGGCGATGAAGATAGACGGCAAGATCACCCCGGTGGCGCCGCAGCCCCTGTCCGCCCAGCACACCAAGGAACTGGTGCGCGCGGTGATGAACGACCGGCAGACCGAGGAGTTCGAGACCAAGAAGGAAGCGAACTTCGCGATCAATCCGCCGGGTCTGGGGCGTTTCCGCGTCAGCGCCTATGTGCAGCAGGGTCATGCCGGCATGGTGTTGCGCAAGATCAACACCGAAATCCCCACCTTCGACCAGCTCAACCTGCCGCTGGTGCTGCGCGACATCGCGCTGATCAAGCGCGGCCTGGTGATCTTCGTCGGCGGCACCGGTTCGGGCAAATCCACTTCGCTGGCCGCGCTGGTGGACTGGCGCAACAGCCACAACCACGACCACATCATCACCATCGAAGACCCTATCGAATACGTGCACCAGCACAAGAAGTCCATCATCACCCAGCGCGAGGTGGGCGTGGACACCGATGATTGGGACATCGCCTTGAAGAACACCCTGCGCCAGGCGCCGGACGTGATCCTGATGGGCGAGATCCGCGACCGCGAAACCATGGGTTACGGGCTGCAGTTCGCCGAAACCGGCCATTTGTGCCTGGCCACGTTGCACGCCAACAACGCCAACCAGGCGCTGGACCGCATTCTCAACTTCTTCCCCGAGGAGCGCCATCAACAAGTGTTGATGGACCTGTCGCTGAATATGCGCTCCATCATTTCCCAGCGGCTGGTGCCGATCAAAAGCGGCCGCGGCCGGGTGGCGGCGGTGGAAATCCTGCTCAACAGCCCGCTGGTGTCCGACATGATCTTCAAGGGCGAAATCGCCGGCCTGAAGGAAGTGATGGGCCGCTCGCGCGAAACCGGCATGCAGACCTTCGACCAGTCCTTGTTCGAGCTGTACGAGGCGGACCTGATCAGTTACGAGGACGCCTTGCGCAACGCGGACTCCATCAACGATCTGCGGCTGAAGATCAAGCTATACAGCGAAGGCTCCAAGTCCAGGGACCCGCTGGAAGGCATAGATCATCTCGACATCGTCTAAGCGCCTGTTCCAAGTCTGCTGCGCTTCGTGAAGCGTTGCACGGTGAGTACAAGCAAAATGCTCATGCAGCACTCGTAAACTCCGCTTTTCGCTCGTTTTCGCCCTGTCTCGTCCTTGCTCGCGAGATCGTAAACACGCTCTAAGAGCGGCTAAGCAAGCCCCGATGCCGCGTTGCACCGACTTGCCTTGTTAAGCCCGCGCTTGCAAAGTCAGCGCCGCCGCCGCGCTTTTCAGCAGCCGGTCGGACAGCGCTTCGTCCGAGATGGCGCGAGACAGCAGCAAGGCGCCCACCATCAGGGCCAGGCAGGCTTCGGGCGCCAGCGCCGGGCGCGCTCCGGCCGCCGCGTCGCATTGCTGCGCCTGGCGCAGCGTGTGCAGCAGCGCCTGCAAGCCTTCTGAAAACGCCTGGCGGGTGGCCTTGTCGTGCCTGGCCAACTCCCCGGCCAGCGCGGCGGCGGCGCAGCCGGAGTCCGGGAAATCCCGGTGCGCCGGACTCAGATAGTCCTTGGCCAGCCGTTTCAGCCCGGCGCCGCTGGGCGCCTGCTCCAGCTGGGCCTGCCAAATCTCGTTCATGTCCAACAGCGCCTGGCGACAGGATTGCGCCACCAGATCGTCCTTGCTGTGGAAGTGGGCGTAAAAACCGCCGTGGGTCAGTCCCAGGTCGGCCATCAGATTGGCGATGCCGACATTGGCCACGCCTTCGGCGCGAAAGCGCAGCGAGGCCATGGTCAGGATCCGTTGACGGGTTTCGGTCTTGTGGGTTGAGCTGTAGCGCATCATTGACCTTCCTGTTCGACTACGGGGTGGCGCAACGCAATGACGAAGCGGTGATTCCGTTTTAGATGATAGCTATCATTTCTTCAATCGCGATGTGAATCAGCAAGATAGCGATCCGGCTGCCGCGCGCGCGGAATGCGCAGACCAATAAATGACGGCGGAATTTCATCTGAATATCTATATTGACTAAAAAGCGGCGTTTCCCGCCTTGAGCCCCGTTCCGGGGACGGCCCGGAACACCGGCCGCGCTCAATCCGGCGTGCGGGCGACGGATGGCCGTCGGCGCTCGCCGGCAGCCGCGGCTGCGCGCTGAGGGAAGGTGGAGACAGGCATGCAGCGATGGAGGGATTCCGCCGCGGGTTTCTGGGCGGCCGCGTGGCGTCATTTGGGCGTGGCCGCGGCCTATTGGGGCTTGGCGCGGCTATTGATGGCCGGCTTCATGAACGCGGAAACCTGGCTGACGCCGGCCTGGTTTCCCGCGGGTCTGGCCATGGCGGTTGCCCTGCGCGGCGGCCAGCGCTACGGCTTGGGGCTGGTGGCGGGGTCCCTGCTGTTCTGCCTGTCGTCGCGCCAGCTGCCGCTGGCGGACGCCTTGTTGATCGCCGGCGCCAACACGGTGGGCAGCTTGCTGGGCGCCTTGCTGGTGCGCTACCGCTGCGGCCGGCGCTTGCCCTTGCACAGCCTATCCTATGTGCTGGCCTTCGTCGCCGGCGCGGCGCTGGCCGCCGCCATCTCCGCCATGGGCGGCACGGCGGCCTTGCTGCACGGCCAGCCGCTGCCCCTGTTGTCGCTGGGCCGTCACTTCATCGCCTGGTGGCTGGCGGACCTGGCCGGCATTTTCAGTCTGTCGCCTTGCCTGCTGCTGCTGAGGCGCTCCGGCCCCGGAGACGGCCAGGGCGGCCTGGGCTCGCTGGACGGGCTGACCGCCTGGCTGACCTTGCTGGTCGCCGGACTGGCCATGCTGGGCATAGACGACAGCACCGGACGCTACGCCGCCCTGCCGTATTGTTTCAGCCTGCCCTTGCTGTGGTTCGCCTTCCGCCAGCGACTGCGGCTGGCGCACGGCTTGTCGCTGGGCATTCTGTTGCTGGCCCTGGCGGGGGGCGTGTCCGGCCACGGCGCTTTCGGGCACGGCGAGCAGGCGTTGCTGACGCTCAGCATGCTGATGCTGATCCAGACCACCACCTTGCTGGTGTTCGGGGCCCTGGCGGTGGACCTGCGCCGCACCGAGGCCAGGCTGCGCGGAGTCAACCGCCAGCTAGAGGGCAAGGTTCGCGCCCGGACCCGCGCCTTGGCGGACAGCGAGGCGCGGTTGCGGCTGATGGCGGACGCCGCGCCGTTCCCCTTGGCGATGAACCGCTTGCAGGGCGGCGAGCTGATCTACGCCAATGCCCGCGCCGAGGAGCTGTTCCGCGAACAACTGGCGCCCGGACGGCCGCTGCGGGTGCAGGACTTCTATGTGGATCCGGCCGAGCGCGAGCGCGTGTCCTCGCTGCTGCGCGTAGGCGGCTGCGTGCGCGATCGCGAAGTGCGGCTGCGCGCCGCCGACGGTAGGGAGTTCTGGGCGCTGATTTCCTGTTCCGTGGTGCGCGCCGACGACGGCTGGTTCGTGATCAACGGCATCAACGACATCAGCCAGCGCAAGCAGCTGGAGCAGGATTTGCTGCAGGCCAATCAGGCGCTGCGCCAGAACCTGAGCGAAATCGAATTGCTGCAGCAAGGCCTGCGCGAACAGACGCTGCGCGATCCGCTGACCGGCCTGTTCAATCGCCGCCACCTGGACGACATTCTGCCGCGCATCCTCAGCCATATGCTGGCGGTGCATAGGGACGTCGCGGTGTTGATGGTGGACGCGGATCACTTCAAGCACATCAACGACCAATACGGCCACCTGTGCGGCGACGCGGTGCTGACGGCGCTGGCGGCGCATCTGAGCGACGCCTTCCGCAGCGGCGACATCGTCTGCCGCTACGGCGGCGAAGAGTTTTTCATCCTGCTGCCCGGCGCGTCGCTGAACGACGCCTACGCCAAGGCGCGGCAGTTGTGCGGCGATGTGCGCGCGCAGCCCATCGTGGCCGGCGGCCACAACATCCGCGTCACCTTGTCGGTGGGACTGGCCCTGTGCCCTTTGCACGGCACCGACGCCGGCAGCGTGGTGGCCGCCGCCGACGCCGCCTTGTACCGCGCCAAGAAAGAGGGGCGCGACCGGGTGTGCGTGGCGGATCCGGCGCAGCCGCTGGTGTCCTGAGAACCTGTTTAAAGTCTGCTGCGCTTCAGCGATACGGCGTTAAAAACAAGCTCAAAATGCTCATGTACCCCTCGTACATTCCGCTTTTTCGCTCGTTCTCGCCTTGTCTCGCCCTTGCTCGCGAGACTTTGAACAGGCTCTGAGAGGCCGTTCAAAGTCTGCCGCGCCGCGTGAGAGACGGCGCGGCGAGCTCCGTTTCGAAAGTCCCCGCTCCATCCGGCCATTCCGCGTTCCCCGCGGTTTTCGCCTTGTCTCGCCGCGGCTCGCGGGACTTTGAACCGGCTCCGACGCGCAGAGCGGGCCGGGGGCGGTGTGCTACCATCCGGTCATGGAACTTTACCGACTACTGCAACAACAAGGCTTTGGCGGCCGCAAGGAATGCCGACAGCTGATCGAGTACGGCCTGGTCGAACTCAACGGCGAGATCGTCGACAATTACCGCCAGCCGGTGGAATTGGCCGAGATCCGGCAACTGGTGGTGGACGACAAGCCCTGGGAGGTGGTGACCGGCCCGCTCTATCTGCTGTTTCACAAGCCCCCCAATTACGAAACCTCGCACAAGCCGCAGCACAATCCCGGCATCTATCGTCTGCTGCCGTACCAGTTCGGCAACCTGGGCATCACCGCCGTCGGGCGGCTGGACGTGGACACCACCGGCTTGATCCTGCTGACCAACGACGGTCAGTTCGTGCACGCGCTCAGTTCGCCGAAAAAGCTGGTGCCCAAGTGCTACCAGGTGACGCTGAAGCACGCGGCCAGCGAGGAATTCATCGCCAAGCTGCAAAGCGGGGTCTATCTGAACGACGAAGGCGCGGAGTTCGCCGCGGACAGCATCGAGCAGTTGGACAGCCATGTGATCCTGCTGACCATCACCCAGGGCAAATACCATCAGGTCAAGCGCATGGTGGCGGCGGCCAGCAACCGGGTGGAGCAGCTGCACCGCATCAGCCTGGGCGCAGTGACTTTGGGCGAACTGCCGCAGGGAGAGTGGCGGCACCTGAGCGCAGAGGAGCTGAGCAGCCTGGGCTGGTCGTGAATCATCCAAGCCGGCGGCGAGACCGCCGCCCCGTCATGAAGGCCGCCAGATAGGCGGCTTTTTTTGTCGCGGCGCTAGGTCCCTTGCGCGGCATGGCGAGCGGGATCAAGTCGCTTGCGTCAGTGTATTGAAGAGCCCCGAGGCGTGCGAACGCCCGGGGCTTTTTTGCATCCGGCACACGGCGTCTGGAGAGGAGAGCGGACGATTTGGCTGCGATTTCAGATGGGGTGGTAAATGGGCATTGCTATCGTAAATCTCTTATTGATTGCCGGAAATGTAATTAATTTGATGAATAACATTATTTATTTACTTAAAAAAATTATACTGCTCTTCACGACGAAGAGGTGGACGTAAGAGCCTGTTCAAAGTCTCGCGAGCAAGGGCGAGACAAGGCGAAAACGGCTGCGGGGTGATCAATGTGAAAACAGGCCCGCGCCGTGGTGGGCGCGAGCCTGTCAGGAAGGATGCCGACCGCTGCTCGGCTATTGGAGTTGCTGCGCCAGGCGGGCCAGCATATTGCGCGAGCTGTAGTAGTCCAGGCGGAAGGTGTCGAAGCCGGCGGCGTAGACCTGTTTGCCGCGCACGGCGGCGTTGCCCGCCAGGAAGGGGTTGGCCAGCACCTTGGACACGGTGGGCGCGTCGGCGTTGAACAGCATGATGCTGTTGCCGCGCAGCCCCTCCGCGAATTTTTCGCCCGACAACTGCACGATGTCGCGACGCACGCCCTGGCTGGTGTTGCCCTTGACGCTGTCCGGCGCGGTGGCGAGGGTGAAGCCCAGCGCTTGCAGCAGCTTGCCCTGCGCCGATTCCGGCGTCCACAGATTGGCGCCGGAACCGTCCTCGCTGTACACCATGGCGGCGGTGGGTTGCGGCGGCAGCTTCAGCTTGCTTTTCAACTGCGCCACCTCGGCGTCGAAACGGGCGATCACCGCCTGGGCGTCGGCCTCGCGGCCGCTGGCGCGTCCCAGCAGCGTCGCCAGTTCCTGCCAGCTTTTATCGTCGTAATTGACCACCAGGGTGGGCGCCATCAGACTTAGCTGCTCGTACAGCTTCAGCGCGGAGTCGCCGCCGGTGCCGGCCATCACGATCAAGTCGGGCTGGGCGGCGATGATGGCCTCGGCATTGGGTTCGCCCTGGTACAAGGGCTGCACGTCCCGCTGTTTGGCCACCGCCCCCCACTGGGTGAAGAAGCCCTGGCCGTCGGTGACCTTGGAGTTGGCGGCGCTGCCGCCGCTGGCCACCACCGGAGCGTTGATGGCGAGCAGAGTGCCGGTCAGCGTTACGCTGGTGGAGGCGATGCGTTGCGGCGGCCGTTCCAGCGTCAACGATCCCTTTGGCGTATGCAAGGTGCGCGGCCACTGGCCGGGCGCCGCGGCGGAGGCGTCGGCGCTGGATTCAGGGGCGCCGCAGCCGCTCAAGGCCAGGGCAAGGCCGGCGGCCAGCCCTAAGCGCAGCGCGGCGCGCCGCGGGCGGAAAAAATCGAAAGCCATGAAAGTCCTTTGGAAAGGCGCGGGTGGTGGCTTCGATTTTATTGCAAACAAGAATTATTATCATGCATATCGAAGGACGAGCGGAACGCCAGCGAACGCCGGCGCCTGCCGCGCTCATTCCTGTTGCTGTTGTTTGAGCCAGCTTTCTTCCTGCTGGCGCATCCGCGCGAACCAGTGCTGGCGCATGAAGCGGACAAAGGCCGGCGGCGCCGCGGCGAAGTCGTTTTCATCGACGTAGCAGCCGGGCAGATAGGGCGGTTCGAAGTCTCTCTCCCAGCCCTTGGCCTGCAGCGCCCGCTGACCCTGCGGGCTGCAGTCGTCGGGCAGCGGCAGGCCGGTCAGATGGCCGCTGTCCGGATCCAGCCAGCGCACGCCCTGGCGATCCAGGCCGCGCAGCCCGTACTTGGCTTTGCCGGCGTGCAGGATCAGCTTGTAGTCGTTGGGGCTGACGTCGCTGGCGCAGGCGCTGCGATAGCCGACCACGGTTTCCAGCGCGCCGTCTCGGTTGAGGTCAGGGAAGCCGACGGCTTCCAGATCGAAGGCCGCGCTGGCGTCGAACTCGCAGCGCGTCACGCCGTCGCTGAGCATCCACAGCCGGCGCGGCCTGTCCTGCCCCAATGTGTATTGCGCGGCGTAGAGGGCCGCGTTCTGGGTGCCGTCGGCGCCGCGCGCTTCCCTCTGTTCCGCCAGCACCAGCACTTGTTCGCCGGCGCTGTCCGTCCAGCCGTAGGCGGCGGTCAGCTTGCCGCGCAGTTCGACGCCGGCCGGCACGGCGTTCAAGCGACGCACCTGGCCGGCGGCGGCCGGCGCGCTGGCGGCGTCGGCCCGCGCGGCGGGCGGCGGCGGGGGCTCTGGTGTGCAGCCGGCGAGAGCCAGCGTCAGGCCTGTCAGCAAGGCGCGCAGGCCGGCGGTATGGGGCGCGGGGAGCGGGGGCATGCCGTTCTTCTTGTCATTGATGAAACTGGAATAGTACGGAATACCGAAGGCGCGGGACAGCGCCGACGGCTGCGCGAGGCGGAGAGCGCGGGGCGGGGAACTGGCCGATTTGCCGACGAAGCATGACGTCGGGGTGATTTTTGCCGGCCGGGAGCGTCATAATCAGGCGGGAGCGCGGGTTTCGCGCGAAAGGGGGGCTTATGTTGAAACCAGGCTGGTGGTGGGGAGGGGCGCTGGCGTTGACGCTGGCGCAGATGGTTGCGGCGGCGGAGCCGTTGCCGGCGCATCGCGGCGACACGCGGCAATCGTCGGTGTCCGGCCTGTCGTCCGGCGCCTTCATGGCGGTGCAGTATCAGGTGGCGTTTTCCGCTTCGGTGCGCGGCGTCGGCGTGGTGGCGGGCGGGCCCTACTATTGCTCCAAGGGCACGCTGGCGGGCGCGCCGGCCTGCATGAGCGGACCGCCGCCGGCGGTGGGCGGCCTGGTGCTGGCGACGCAGCAGTTCGCCTTGAGCGGGCAGATCGACCCGCTGTCCAATCTGGCCAAGCGCCGCGTCTATCTGTTCAGCGGCAGCCAGGACAATACCGTGAAGACGGCGGTGGTGGACAGCGCCGAGAGCTATTTCCGCAAACTGGGAGTGCCGGCGGCGCGCATCGAGTATCTGCGCGGCCTGCCGGCCGGCCACGCCCAGATCACGCCGACTTACGGCAATGACTGCGGCGAAACCAAGTCGCCCTACGTCAACCACTGCGACTGGAAGGGCGAAGGCTACGATCAGGCCGGCGCGATCCTGAAGCAGATCTACGGCCCGTTGCAGCCGCGCGCCGCCATGCTGAGCAGCCAGGTGGTGGCTTTCGACCAGAAGCCGTACGCGCCGCCGGGCAGCAGCCTGGCCGACGAGGGCTATGTTTATGTGCCGCGCGCCTGCGCCGAGGGAGAGGCCTGCAAGGTGCACGTGGCGCTGCACGGCTGCCGCCAGTACGCGGGCGCGGTCGGCGACGCCTTTTACGGGCACGCCGGCTACAACGAGTGGGCGGACGGCAACCGCATCATCGTGCTGTATCCGCAGACCACGGCGCTGCCGCCTGTCAACCCGAACGGCTGCTGGGACTGGTTCGGCTACACCGGCGTGAATTTCGCCTGGAAGAACGGGGTGCAGATGCGGGCGATCAAGGCGATGGCGGACCGGCTGGTGTCGGCGCCCTGATAGGCGGTTCCCAGTCCGCCGCGCTGCGTGAGACGCGGCGCGGTGAGTACGGCTTCGGAATGCTCGTGCGCCAGCTGCGCGTTCCGTTTGCTCCGTCGTTTTCGCCCTGGCTCGCTCTTGCTCGCGGGCCCCGGGAGCCTTAGCCGCCAGGGAAGCCGCGTTCGGCGAAGAAGTCGATGAAGGCGCGCAGCCGCGGCGGCAGATAGGGGGCGCTGGGCCACAGCAGGTAAAGGGCGCCGCTGCGTTCCGCCCAGGCTTCCGGCAACGCCCGCAGTCGTCCGTCCGCCAGTTGGCGGCGCACGGTGAAGTCCGGCAGGCAGGCGATGCCGGCGCCTTGCTCCGCCAACTGGATCAGCGCGTCGCCGGTGTTGGCGCAGGCGTTGACCGGCAGCGCGGTCGCGTCCGCGCCGCTCAGCGGCCACGGCGCCAGCTTGCCGCTGCGCGGATAGCGGTAGTGCAGGCAGCGGTGACGCGTCAGATCCTCCGGCGACGCCGGCTCGCCGTGGCGGGAGAAGTAGGCCGGCGCGGCCACCAACCGCACGCGGTAGCCGCCCAGCCGCCGCGCGCTCAAGCGCGAATCGCCGGGTTCGCCGCCGCGAAGCACCACGTCGAAGCCCTCGCCTATCACGTCCACCAGGCGGTCGCTGTAGTCCAGGTCCAGTTCGATCTCCGGATAGCTTTGCATGAAGGCCGCCAGGTGGGGAGCCAGCACCCCGCATTCATGCGGCAGGCCCACTTTCAAGCGGCCGCGCGGCGCGGCCTGCCCCCGTTGCAGCTCGCGTTCGGCCGTTTCCACTTCCTCCAGGATGCGCAGGCAGCGCTGCAAATATTGCTCCCCGGCCGCGGTCAGGGTCAGCCGCCGCGTGCTGCGTTGCACCAGTCGCGCGCCCAGCCGCGCTTCCAGCCGCGCCAGGCCCTTGCCGGCGGCGGAGGCGGAAATGCCCAGTTGTCGTCCGGCGGCCACCAGGCTGCCTTGTTGGGCGATGTGGGCGAACAGCTCGATGCCGCTCATTTTCTCCATGCTGGTCTCGCTATTGCGGAATCTGATTCCGTTATATACGGAATTGCAGACTGTTTTTCCGTATCGCCAAGAAATCTAGCATGAACGCTCATTCAATAGCGATAGGGGAGAGGCGGAATGGCGGACAAGAACGGAGAGGCGGCGATGCCGGCGACGGTGTATCTGTTGGGCTTATGCATTTTTGCGATGGCGACGTCGGAATTCATGGTGGCGGGGATGATGCCGTCGCTGGCGGCGGTGCTGGGCGTCAGCCTGCCGGCGGTGGGCAATCTGGTGTCGGCCTACGCCGCCAGCGTGGTGCTGGGCGGGCCGGCGCTGACCTGGCTGCTGCGCTCGGCGCGGCGCAAGCACAGCCTGATCGGCCTGTTGCTGCTGTTCCTGGCCGGGCAGGTTTTGGGCGCGCTGGCCGGCGATTACCAGCAGATGCTGTGGTCGCGGCTGATCTGCGGCGTCGCGCAATCGGCTTTTATCGGCGTGGCCATGGCCTTGGCGGCGGAACAGGTGGGCGAACTCCGGGTGGCGCGCGCCGCCGCGCTGGTGCTCAACGGCCTGATGCTGGCTTCGGTGGCCGGCCTGCCGCTGGCGGCCTGGGTGGATCAGCACTGGGGCTGGCGTTTGAGCTTTTGGCTGGTGGCGGGCATGGTGGCGCTGGCCGCGGCGGGCATCGCCGCGCTGACGCCCTCCGGCGCGCGGCCGCACGCCTTGAGCCTGGGCGAGGAGGGCCGGCGACTGGCGCGTCCCAGCCTATGGGCGGCTTATCTGAGCAGCGGCCTGATCATAGGCGCGGTGTTCGCCGCCTTCACCTATCTGGCGCCCTTGTTCACCCGGATCAGCGGCTTCGCCGCCGCCGCGCTGCCGTGGCTGTTCGCCGGCTACGGGCTGGCGACGGTGCTCGGCAATCTGTGCAGCGGCCGGCTGGCGGACAGTCATACCCGCGCCGTGCTGCGCGGCGGCCTGCTGGTCTTGCTGGCTGCCCTAGTGGCGTTGGCCTTGCTGGCGCAATGGCAGGTGGCGACGGCGGCGTGCGTGCTGCTATTGGGTCTGGCCGGCCTGCCGATGAACCCGGCGATGGTGGCGCGAGTGGTGCGCGCCGGCGGCAGCGGGCCCATGGTGAACAGTCTGCATGTGTCGGTGGTCAATCTGGGCCTGATGCTGGGTTCCTGGGGCGGCGGCGCCTTGTTGGACGCGGGCTGGAGCTTGCGCGCGCCGGTATGGCTGGGAGCGGCGCTGGCCGCGCTGGCGCTGCTCAGCCTGGGGCTGGATCGCACCGGTCACAGCTGGCAGGTCACCGGCAGCTCGGCCGGCTTGCCCAGGTAGAAGCCCTGGTAGAGCTCCACGCCCAGTTCCTGCATCGCCAGATGCTGCTCTTGGTTTTCGATGCCCTCCACCGCCATGCGGCAGCCTATCTGCCAGCCCAGCTCCAGCAGCACCGGCAGCCGGTGGCGTTCGCCGGACATATAGTCCAGCAGCAGGCTGCGGTCTATCTTGATCAGGTCCGGGCACAGCGACTTGACCTTGCCGTGACGCGCGGCCACCGCGCCGAAGTCGTCCACCGACAGGCCGAAGCCGGCCTCGGCGGTCAGGCGCAGACTGTTGATCAGCGGCTGGCCGTGGTGTTCCACCTCGTATTCCGGCAGCTCGAAAATCACGCCGCCGCTGTCCAGCTCCAGCGAGTCCAGCAGGCCTTGCAGCAGCGGAAGGTGGTTGCGGCCGTGATGGTCCACCACCGCGGTTTGGGCCAGCAGGTTCAGGCTCAGGCAGCCGGACTGGCCGCTTTGCGCGAAGTTGCGGATGTGGATCAGCCGCGCCAGCTGGTCGGCTTCCAGCGCCAGTTCCTGCGGCAGCCCGGACAGGAAGGCGTCGGGGGGCGGCGTCTGGCCGTCCTGCGTCCGCACGCGCAACAGCGCTTCATAGCCGAACACGCCGCCGCTGCGGTAGAACAGCGGCTGGAACACGCTGCTGAACTGACAGCCGCCCAGCCGCGCGCAATAGCGGCCGTCCGCGTCGCGGTACAGTTGTCGCTCGGGATGAGGGCCTAAGGGTGGAGCCATGGTGGTTTAGTCGCGCGGGATGGACTTTCAGCATAGCAAGCATTGCGCGGCGATTCTCGGCGCCGGTTCAGCCGCGTTCGTTGGCGGCCGGCCGCTGCCCTTGCGGGAGCGTTATCCCTTGCCGCTGCACGCGGTGTTTCCCGAGCGCGAGTACGTGCCGGCCAAGGTGCGGGCCTTCCTGGAGTTCATCGATAGACGGCTGGGCGGCGAGCCGCCGCCGTGGGAGCGGTCGCCGACAGATTTTCCGGCGGTCGCCGACTAATCTCTTAGAACCTGTTCAAAGTCTCGCTAGCCAAGGCGAAAACGGCTGAGAAAGCGCGTTGAACAGGCACTTACGGCGGGCAGAGGCGGAGAACGGCGATGAAAGCGTGGGCAGGCGGGCTATTGGCGGCGTGGACGCTGGCGTCCCTGGCCGCGGACGTGGCGGGTTGGGCCAGCTACCAGCGCGGCGACTACGTCGCCGCGCGCCGGCAGTTCGAGCAGGCGGCTGAGGCCGGCGACCGGGTGGCGGCTTTCGACCTGGCGATGATGCATTGGCGCGGCGAGGGCGGCGCGCCGGACCGCGCGCGGGGCGAGCGCTGGCTGCGTCGCGCCGCCGACGCGGGCCTGCCGCAGGCGCAGCACGCGCTGGGCGCTTTGTACGAAAGCGGCCAGCAGGTGGCCAAGTCGCAGACCGAGGCGACGCGCTGGTTCCGGCTGGCGGCGCGGCAGGATTATCTGCCGGCGCAGCTGGATCTGGGCACCCAATACTTCCTGGGCCGCGGCGCGGCCAAGGACTACCGGCTGGCCGCGTACTGGTACGAGAAGGCCGCCCGCCAGGGCGACGTGGGCGCGCAATACCTGATCGCCAGCATGTACGAGCACGGCGACGGGGTGGAGCGGGACCTGCCGGCGGCGATACGCTGGTACGCCAAGGCGGCGGCTCAGGGCGACGTCAGCGCCGGGCTCAAGGCCTTGGATCTGGCCAAGCGGGCCAAGCCGCGGGAATGACGGCTGCCCATGGTCTCAGGCGCGGGCCGGCCCGCGGCGCATCGCCGCCAGGCACTGGCAGGCCGCCTGCCAGTCCTGCACTCCGCGCAGGCCGCGCACGATGATGCCGGCCAGGGTGTCGTTGCAGGCGTCCGGGCCGAACTGCATCAGCATTTCATGCAAGGCGAAATGCAGGGAGGCGTTGTGCTGCAGCAACAAGCCCACCTGTTCGTGGACGAAGCCGTCCACCGTGGCCTGGCCGTCGCGGTCCACGTGCACATGGTGGCGCGGACAGAAGCCGGAACGGATCAGCGCCTGATCGGCGCGCACATCGTCGAGAAAAGCCTGCGCGCTGTGGTGCAGAAAGCCGCAAGCCATGATCAGGCTGGCGACGGAGTAAGGCTTGGTGGTGGTGGCGTCGGCTACGAGGGCGTTGTCCGGCAAGGTGGCAAGCATTAATGTTCTCCTGTTATCTTTGTAAACCGCTTTGCGTGGCATAAATCGTCGGTTTTATTATTTTTTCCGCGCTTTTGTATCATTCATGCGAATGTATTGGCAAGTCCGTCGAAAGGACGGTTGCCAGCCGCGGCTGCCAGGGTTTTTCTTGGGCCGATGGCCATTTAGAATGAACTCTTTATTTACCGTTTGTTCCCATCCGCATGCACATTGTTTATCTGCACGGCTTCAACTCCGGCCCGCAATCGCTGAAGGCGAACGAAACCGCCGCTTATCTGCAACAGAACGCTGTCGACGCGACGCTGCATTGTCCGCAGTTGTCGCCGCATCCGGCCGAGGCGATCGAGCAGGCGTCCGCCCTGGTGGCGTCCTTGCCGGCCGACACCATGCTGATCGGCAGCTCGCTCGGCGGCTATTACGCCACCTTTCTGGCCGAGCGCCACCAGCGCCCGGCGGCGCTGATCAATCCAGCGGTGCGTCCTTACGACGACCTGGCGCGCTTCATCGGCGAACAGACCAATCCCTACACCGGCGTGGTCTACACCCTGAGCGACGCCGACATGACGGCCTTGCTGGCGCAGCGCGTGGCGCAGCCGTCCGCGCGTCGCTACTGGCTGCTGCTGGGCAGCTGCGACGAGGTGTTGGACTGGCGCGAAGCGGCGGCGCTGTACCTGGACTGCCGTCAGACGGTGTTCAACGGCGACGACCACAGACTCGAAGCCTGGCCGCGCATCCTGCCGGACGTGCTGGCCTGGGGGCGCGGGCAATTGGCCTGAGAGCAGAAACAGTCTGTTCTGCGACAGCGGCTTGCCCGGGGCGGCGGCGCTGCCGCACACTGGATTTTTTGAGCCGAGGAGGCCGCATGACTCAAGCCATCGTTTTCTCCCACACCGGCGGGCCGGAAGTGCTCGGCCTGCAAGGCCAGGAGTTGGCCGCGCCGGGGCCGGGCCAGGTGCGGGTTCGCCACACCGCCATCGGCGTCAACTTCATCGACACCTATCAGCGCAGCGGCCTGTATCCGTTGCCGTTGCCGTCCGGCCTGGGACAGGAAGCTGCCGGGGTGGTGGAGGCGCTGGGGCCGGAGGTGTCCGGCCTGGCGGTGGGTGATCGCGTCGCCTACGCCGGCGGTCCGTTGGGCGCCTACAGCAGCGAGCGGCTGCTGCCGGCGGCGGTGCTGGTGAAGCTGCCCGACGGCATCGGCGACGAATCCGCCGCCTGCATGATGCTGCAAGGCATGACCGTGGAGTACCTGGTGCAGCGCACTTATCCGGTGCGGCCGGGCCAGACCGTGCTGTGGCACGCCGCCGCCGGCGGCGTAGGCCAGATCGCGGTGCAATGGCTGACGGCGCTGGGCGCGACGGTGATAGGCACCGTCGGTTCCGACGCCAAGGCCGACATCGTGCGCGGCCTGGGCTGCCAGCATGTGATCAATTACAGTCGCGAAGACGTGGTGGCGCGGGTGAGCGAGATCACCGGCGGCCAGGGCGTGCCGGTGGTTTACGATTCGGTGGGCAAGGACACGTTCCAGATCTCGCTGGCCTGCCTGAGCCCGCGCGGCATGCTGGTCAGCTTCGGCAACGCTTCCGGCGCGGTGCCGCCGTTCGCGCCACTGGAACTGACCAGCCGCGGCTCGCTGTTCTTCACCCGGCCCAAGCTGGCCGATTACATCGCCAGCCGCGCGGAGCTGGAGGCCTCGGCCCAGGCCTTGTTCGAACGCGTGGCGGACGGCCGGGTCAAGGTGGCGCCGTCGCATCGCTATCCCTTGGCCGAGGCGGCGCAGGCGCACCGCGACTTGGAGGCGCGCAAGACCAGCGGTTCCATCATCCTGCTGCCTTGAGCCGGCGGCGCGGCGCTTGGCGGCGCGAATAAAACCGCGTTAAGCCAGGTCGCGCCGACGCGGAAAGTACCGCCGACGGACAAGAAGGCGCAACGCGGCACCAGGGGTCAGTTAGTGGCTCCTAGAGCCTGTTCAAGGTCTCGCGGGCAAGGGCGAGACAAGGCGAAAACGAGCGAAAAAGCCGCGTGTACGAGTGCTAGATGAGCATTTGAGCGGGTACTCACCGTGCAAGGCTTCACGAAGCGCAGCAGGCTTGGAACAGGTTCTTATTCTTGATGCCAGGGCTGGCGCTGATGGCGCTCCAGCCAGGCCAGCGCCTGGCCGTCGCCGTCGACGTGGCCGAGATAGCCGGCCAGGCTGACCTCGGGCGGGCAACTCAAGTCTGTAGCGCGCCAGCTTTGCAGCCGGTCCACGCGGAAGCTGCGGTAGTCCCGGCGCAGCCCGCACCAGGCGGCCAGCAGCCAGCGGTCGCCCCAGAAGAACAAGGCCAGCGGCAGCAGCGCGCGCTGGCTGTCGCGGCCGCTTTCGTCGCGGTAGTCCACCCACAGCGGCTGGCGGGAGACGATGGCGTCGCGCAGCGGCGCCAGCCGCTCGCGCGGGTAATTGCCCGCCGTCGGCGCGTACAGCGGCTCCGGCGGCAGGCCGGACGAGCCCAGCACCGCGTGGATGCGGCCCAGCGCCGATTGCGCCGCCGCCGCGGTGTCGCGGTCCGCCCAGGCGGCCAGCATGCGCGCGCCCACTTCCAACGCCGCCAGTTCGCGCGCGGAAAACGCCACCGCCGGCGGGGTGAAGCCGGCTTCCAGCCAATAGCCCTCGCCGGCTTCGCCGTTGACCGGCGCGCCGCTGGCCATCAGGTCCGCCATGTCGCGGTAGACGGTGCGCGGCGCCACTTCCAGCCATTCGGCCAATTGTCGGGCGGTGGTGCGGCGGCGGCCGCGCAGCAGCAAGAGGATTTGGACCAGTCGGTCGGCTCGGCGCATTCAGTCGGGTTCCCGAAGCATGGATGGCGGCAGTGTCGCTTGCATCGCGCGCGCGATCAACAGGAAATCGGCGCGGCCGATTTCCAGGTGGCCGAAGCGGAAGGCGTAGCCCCAGCGCGCCGGGTCGGCGATGAAGGCCAGCTGGCCGAGCAGCGGCCGGATGTCGGCGTCTTCGGCCGGCCAAAACGCGATGTCGCGCCGATAGGGTTCGAAATCGGCGCTGACCCGGAACGGGTAGACCCGGTCGTCCGCCGCCAGGCCGACGGCGGTGAAGCGCTGGCAGGGTTCCCGCCCTTCCAGGCTCAACACCGGCGAGTAATAGATCAGGCCGTCGCCGGCCGCCATCCGCTTCAGCGGCGCGGCCTTGCCGTGGCACAGCTGGGCGAAGCCGCCGGCCAGACCGCGCCGCACATGGTCGCGGCTGGCCACGCCTATCCAGTAGCGTCGGCTCATGCTGCGCTGTGCAGGCCGATCAGATTGCCTTCCAGATCGGAAAACAGCGCGATGTGCCCCCAGCTTTCCGGCAGCGCGGTCTTGGGCTGCACCACGATGCCGCCGGCGCTCTTGATCCGCTCCAGCGTGGCGTCGAGATCGGCGCCGCCATCCAGATAGACGCGCACGCCGTCGACATGGGGGCGGGCTTGCGGGCAGCTCAGCAGCGCGCCGCCGCAACTGTCCTCGGTGTGGGGAAACAGCGCCATGCGGTTATTGTCGAAGCTTTCCTCGCGCAGCTCCAGTTGCAGCGCCTGTTGATAAAAGGCGACGGCGCGCTCGAACTGGAGCACGGGAATTTCAAACCAGTGTAGGAAGGGGGACATGGTCAACTCCTTGTAGGGGATACGGCTTATAGGCAGTGATAAAAGTCTATGCGGCCGGTATCGGCGGCAATGGCGGCGAGAAAATCGCGGCAGGCGGGCTCTGCCGGCCATTGCGCGCACAATTGCCGCGCGCGTTCCGGGCTGTCGGCCAAGGTAAGGTGGATGAAGCGCCGTTCCTCTCCGCGCAGCAGCGCGTAGCCTTGGTAGCCGGTTTCATGGCGGAGCCAGTCGGCGTCGATTTGCTGGGCGGCGTGTTGCAGTTCGGCTTCGGATACGCCTTCTTTTAGTTCGAAGCTGGCGATTTCCAAGCCGTGTCCGGCGGGAAGCTGAAATAGAGGGGGGCGCATGTTGAGGCTCTCCGTGGTGGATACGCGGGTCGGCTCAGGGCCGTGACGTTAGTGTGCGGCCCCCCTGCTGACAGCGTGCTGTCAGCAGGAATCCGCTGTCGCCAATTTTGTTGATCGGGCCGGGCTCATGCGCTTTGCTCCGCGCAAAAACCGCCCGGTCGGGCACGACCCGGTCACGCGGATGTGGCAAACTGCCTGACTGTTTCCCGGCGCGCCGGGACAGCTGTTTTTTCAATCGACCGCAGGAGGAATAACAAGTGGAAACCTTACTGCAGTTTCTGGGCTTCAACGGGTCTGGTCTGCTGCAAACCTTGCTCAGCCTGTTGACGGCTTTCATTCTGGGCTCGGCCATAGGCTATGAGCGCCAGTTCCGTCAACGCACCGCCGGCTTGCGCACCAACACCCTGGTGGCGGTGGGCGCGGCGGCCTTCGTCGACATGGCGCTGCAGCTGGACGGCACCGGCGGCGCGGCGCGGGTGGCGTCCTACGTGGTGTCCGGCGTCGGCTTTCTCGGCGCCGGCACCATCATGAAAGAGGGCTTGAACGTGCGCGGCCTGAACACCGCCGCCACCTTGTGGGGTTCGGCCGCGGTCGGCGCCAGCGCCGGCGCCGGCCAGATTCCGCAGGCCTTCCTGATCACGCTGTTCGTGCTGGCCAGCAACACCTTGCTGCGTCCGGTGGTGAACTCGATCAACCGCAAGCCCATCGACGACGAGACCAGCGAAGTCACTTACCAGCTGTGCGTGATTTCCAGCCGCTCCGGCCAGAAGCACGCGATGGCCTTGCTCAGCGACCTGTTGGAGGAATCCAAGTATCCGGTGGGGGATCTGGACGTGGAGCCGTTTGGCGACGACGAGGTGGAGATGACCGCCACCTTGCTGTCCACCTCGGTGGAGTGGGAGGAGCTGGAGGAGATCGCCGCCAAGCTGGTGGCTCAGCCTTTCATCAGCCAGGCGTACTGGAATCCCAGCACCTCGGAGTGAGGAGGCTTGGAAAGGACCACGCCCTGAGCCGCTTGTCGGCCCAGGGCGTTTTTTATTGACGCGGGCAAGAGGCGAACACCGCTGAGAACCTGTTTACGATCTGCTGCGCGTCGGCGATACGGCGTTAAAAACCAGCTCAAAATGCTCATGTACCGCTCGTACATTCCGCTTTTTCGCTCGTTTTCGCCTTGTCTCGCTCTTGCTCGCAAGATCGTAAACACGTTCTGAGAAAGCGGAATCTACGAGTCATCTATCCATCCCGCCGACGCGCAGCAGACTTTGAGCCGATGCTTAACCTTCCGCCAGCGCCGCCATCACCTTGGCCGACAGCGCCTGCGGCTGCGCGGTGACGCGCAGCAGGTGGCGCACCGCCGGGTGCGGCGGCCGATGCACGGCGATGCCGTCGGACAGCAACTGGCGGTGGATGGCCTCGCTGCTGGCGGCGTCGCGATAGGCGATGCAGACGAAGTTGGTGTGCGAGGGCATCACCACCAGATCGCGCGCGCGCAGCGCGTCGGACAGCTTGTCGCGCAGATGGATGGTGGCGGCGATCAACTGGCGCGAGTAGTCCGGATCGTCCAGCACGATCTGCGCCGCCAGCTGGGCGAAGCTGGACAGCGCGAATTGCGGCCGGATCTGGTCCGCCTTGGCGACGATGTGCTGCGGGCCGATGGCGTAGCCCACCCGCAGCCCGGCCAGCGCGTAGGCCTTGGACAGCGTGCGCAGCCGCAGGGTGTTGGGCAGCGCGCCCTGCGGCGGCGCGTCCTGCGCGTCCACGCAGAAATCGACGTAGGCCTCGTCCAGAATCAACAGCGTGGACGAGGGCAGCATTTCGCGCAGCGCCAGGATGTCGTCCGCGCCCCAGTAATGGCCGCTGGGGTTGTCCGGATTGGCGAGATAGAGCACGGCGGCGCGCTCGGCGCGGGCCACCTCCGCCAGTCGCGGCAGATCGGCCTGCAGCCGGTCGCCTTGTTGCTGGTAAGGCACTTCCAGGATGCGCGCGCCCACGCCTTCGGCGAAATAACGGAAGGTGGGATAGGTGCCGGCGGTGCACACCACCGCGTCGCCGACATTACAGGCCAGACGCAGAGCCAGCAGGATCAGGCTGTCGGCGCCGGTGTCGAACAGCACCTGGCTCGCGTCCACGCGGTTGTGGGCCGCGGCGCGCTGGCGCAGGCCGTGGGCGTACGGATCCGGGTAGAGCCGGGCCAGCTCCGTCATCATCTCGCCGAATTCCGCCGTCAGCGGCGAGGCCGGCTTGGCCATGCTTTCATTGGAGCCTATGCGCGCGCCGATGCGGTGGCCCAAGGCCGCTTCCAGCTTGGCGATGCCGGGAAAGGGATTGACGATGGTGTGATGTTCCAGATGACGGGCGAAGTGGGACATCGGCGGCTCCTTTATCTGCAGTTACAGTCTTTGAGTGTAAAGGATATGACTTAAGCGCAGGAAACCGCGTGGGAATATCAATATGTCTTCGGCATTTATCGCCGCCGCCGCGCCGGTCTGGGAGCGCGGCGGAAGCCGTCAGCGGGCGGCGGGAGAGGCGGATTCGACCGCGGCGCGCGGGGCGGAGGCGTCGGCCTTGACTGCGGGTTTGGCTGCCGGCGCGGCGGCGGCCGGCTTGGCCGCGGGGGCGGGCAGATACAGCGGGCCTTTGAAGCCGCAGGCGGTCAGGAACAGGGTCAGGCTTGCACAAGCCAGCAAGGTGCGCATACGAATGAGTTCCAATGTGGCAAAATCCCGATACTAGCAAAGCTGCGGCGCGCCGTGTGATTCCGATGCGCCCGGCGATCAAGGCCTGAGCCGCGCCAAGACGGCGTTCAGGCCGTCACCCAACGGGAAAGCGCAATGAACGAAACCGAATTTCTGCGGCACACCGACGCCATCTTCGCGCGCATCGAAGCCGCCATCGACGACAACGACCTGGACGCCGACTATCTGGTGTCCGGCAATGTGCTGGACATCGAGTTCAGCGACGGCGCCAAGATCATCGTCAACCGCCACACCGCCAATCAGGAGCTGTGGATAGCGGCCAAGAGCGGCGGCTACCACTTCGCCTTCCGCGACGGCAGCTGGATCGCCGCGCGCGACGGCTCGGAATTCTTCTCCACCCTCAGCGCCGCCATCGCCGCCGCCTGCGGCGAAACCATAGGGTTTGATGAATGAGCCATCTGGTGTGGCTGGGGCTGGGCGGGCTGGCGGTGTCGGCCTTCACCTCGTCCACCATCCTGCCCGGCAATTCCGAACTGGCGCTGTCCGCCTTTCTGTACAAATGGCCGGACTGGCTGTGGCCGGCCTTGCTGGTGGCCACGGTGGCCAATACCGCCGGCAGCGTCACCAGCCTGTGGCTGGGCCGGCTGGCGCCGCGCAAGGAGTTGTCGCCGCGGCTGGCCGGCTGGTTCCAGCGCTTCGGCCCGGCGGTGCTGGCCTTGTCCTGGCTGCCGGTAGTCGGCGACGCCATCCCGCTGGCCGCCGGCTGGCTGCGCCTGCCTTGGTGGTCCAGCATTCTGTGGCTGACTCTGGGCAAGGCGGCGCGTTATCTGGCGCTGGCCTGGGGCGTGTTGCTGCTGTCGAGTTGAGGCGGCAAGCAACACGGCGATAAAAAAAAGGACATGCGCGAGCATGTCCTTTTTCGTACCGAGCGCGCGGAATCAGCAGCCTTGCTTCAGCGCCAGCTCCAGGCTCTTGTTGTAATGCTGAGCCGCCAACTCTTCCTTGCCGGTGGCTTCGAACAGCCGCGCCAGTTCGGCGTGGGCGCACAGCGTCGGCGAGATCGAGGCGCTGGCTTCCAGATAGCTCTGCGCCTTGCCCCACAGCTGCTGGCACAGGGCCAGACGGCCCAAGGCCATCAGCAGCCAGTGGTCGCGCGGCCGTTTCTTCAGCCAGTTTTCCGCGGTTTTCAGCAGCTCCAGCCGCTTGTCCTCGCTCAGGTGCTCGGCCAGCTTGCCCAGCTCGCGCGACAGCTCCGGGGTGTCGTGATCGTCGTTGGCCAGCGCGCCGGCCAGCAGGGTGGCGGCGTAATCGTAGTCCTGCAGCACGATCAGCCGCGCCACCACCTGGTCCATCAGCTGAGGATTGCTGCGCTCGGCTTCCGGGATGCGGCGCAGCCAGTCGCGGATTTCCTGGCCGCCCAGCAGGGTCACCAGTTGCTGCTGATAGGCGGCCAAGCGGTAGCGGCGCGCCTGTTCCGGCTCCAGCGCGTCGGCCTTGAGCAGTTTCTCGGTCAGCGCCAGCACCGCTTCCGGCTGCTTCTGCAACAGACGCACTTTCAGTTCCAGCCGCAAGGCGTTGGTCAGATTGGGCGACAGCGCGCGCGCGCGTTCGATGGCGGCCAAGGCGCCCAGCGGGTCCTTGGCTTCCAGCTTCAGTTCGGCGTCCAGCATGTGACGCGCCAGTTGCAGCCGCGGCGGCATCGCGTCCAGCTGCGCCAGGTAGCCGTCGCGCTTGTCCAGGTCGCCGGCGGCGCCGGCGGAACGGGCGGCGATCAGCAGCGCCAGCGCCTTGTTTTCCGGCGAGTACTCATCGTCCAGCGACTTGCTGGCCTCGCGTTCGGCTTTCTGGAAGCGGCCTTCGAAGTAGGAGATGCCGGCTTCGCGCAGCGCGTGGCGGGAGGCTTTCAGCTTTTTCTGGCGCTGGAAGCGGCGCACTTCCGCCGGCAGATTGGCGGCCACCGCCACCATGCGCAGCACCAGGTGCACCACGAAGATCAGCGCCACCACCGACACGATCAGCAGATTGAACGACACTTCCATCCGGTACGGCGGCAGGAACAGGATCGCGTAGCCGGTGTTCAGGGTGGCGGCCAGGCCGACCAGCACCGCCAGGGCAAACAGCCCGGTAATCCACAAGGCGAATTTCACGGTTTATTCTCCTGCCGCGCCTTGGGCGTCGCGCACCGATTTGAGGCTGGCGTTCATGTCCGGCAGCGCCACGTCCAGCGGCGCGCCTTCCAGTTCGCCCAGCGTGCCCAGCCATTGGGTGACGGCCGGCGCGTCGCGGTCGAAGTAGCGCTGCACATAGCTGCGCGCGGCGACGATGTCGGCGGCGAAGGTCTTGCCGTCGCGCTGGATCAGCGCCAGGCGGGCGTCCAGCAGGCGCATTTTCAGGTTCTCGCGCAGGAAGAAGGCCTGCTCCGGCGACAGCAGCAGCGCTTCCGGCTTGTCCATGCGGCGGATGTGGATCAGCTCGCCCAGGCTCTTGCTGACGTCGGCCACCAGCCGTTCCCACAGCGGCGCGCTGGCCGGCGCCGCGGCCTTGGCCTGCGGCTTCTGGCTGGCCAGGCGGTGGGCGTCCACCGCCAGCGGCAGGCTGTCGGCGGACAGCATCAGCCGGTCCAGTTTGACGGTGAGGCCGACGCTGTCCAGATAGGGCAGGGCCTTGAGTTTTTCCAGGTCGGTGGCCACCGCCTTCTTCACGCCGATCAACTGCGGGCGGTCGAATTTGGCAAGGCGCGCGTCCACCATTTCCAGCGCCGACACGGCGGCCGGCACGTTGCCGGCCAGCTGCAGCTGCTGACTGGCGATGGCCAGGGTGTGCTCGACTTCGGACAGCAGCCAGTCGGTGCGGTTCTTGGTCAGTTCCTGGTACATGCCGTTCAGCGTCGCGTACTGGCCGGCGGATTCGTTGACGCGGGCTTCCATCAGCGCCAGCCGGCCTTCGGTGGCGCGGTTGGCGCTGATCGCCTGCTCGGTCATCGCGCGCAGTTCCTTGGCGGATCCGCTGCCTTCGGCCAGCCGGCGCGCCAGTTCCTGGCGGGCGGCGGTCAATTCCTGCTGGGTGCTGAAGTACTGCCAGCCGGACACGCCCAGCGCGGCGATGGCGATCAGCAAGGCCGGACTCAGCGATTTCTTGGACTCGGGTTTGGCGGTTTCGGTGATCTGGGATTCGCTCATGGGTGACGACAGAACCATTTTTTAAGGCCGGCGACCAGCGCGCTGTCTTCGGCCCGGGTTGTCATGATGCGCGTCGCGCCTTGCGCGGCGAGCCGGTCGGCAACGCGCGGATGCGGCACGCAATATAGCAGGCATTGTAACGTCCTGATTCGACTGGGGCCAGCGAGACGGAACAATTGCTCTACGATTTCGCCGGAAGTGACGATCACGGCGTCCGGCGGCGCGCGGTCGAAGGCCGCCCAGTCCGGCGCGCCGTCCAGCCGGCGGTAGATTTCGGCGAACTCCACCGCCGCGCCGCGGGCGGCCAGGCTTTGCGCCAGCAGCGGCCGGCCGCCGACGCCGCGCACGATCAACACGCGTTGTCCGCGCATATCGGCCAGCTCCGGCAGGGCCAGCAGCGCCTCGCTGTCGCTGCCCTCGGCCGGGTGCAGCACCGGACGGCTGCTGAGCGCGGCCAGTTTGGCGGCGCTGGCGCGGCCGACGCAGAGCAGCCGCTTGGCGGCGAGGTCCAGCGCTTGCAGCGCCGGCCAGGCCTGGTCTATGGCGCTGGGGCTGACGAAAACCAGACAGTCCGCCGCCGCCGCTTGTTGCGGCAGCGCCGCCAGCGCGTCCGGCTGCGGCGCGATTTCCATCAGCGGCAGATGGCCGGCGTCGAAGCCGGCGGCGGCGAGCAGACGCAGCAACTCGGCGCTTTGCGCCAGCGGACGGGCGACCAGGACGCGCGGCATCGCCGTCTCAGCGCGGGTCGGCCAGCACCGCCTCGATCAGCGGACCGGCGCCGTCGTCCAGCAGCTTCTTGGCCACGACGCGGCCCAGCGCGTCGGCGTATTCGGCCGGGGCGCTGGCGCTGGCGGTCAGCATCACCGAGCCGTCCGGGCTGGCGACGAAGCCGCCCAGCGCCAGCGTGCCCTCGCTGAGGGTGGCGAAGGCGCCCAGTGGCACCTGGCAGCTGCCGCCCAGCTCGCGCGCCAGCGCGCGCTCGGCGCTGACACAGGCGTGGGTGGCGGCGTGGTTCAGCGGCGCGAGCAATTGCATCAGGTCGGCGCGGTCGGCGCGGATCTCGATGCCCAGCGCGCCCTGGCCGGCGGCCGGCAGGCTTTCCGACGGCGGCAGCTCCTTGCGGATGCGCTCGGACAGGCCCAGGCGCTTGAGGCCGGCGGCGGCCAGGATGATGGCGTCGAACTCGCCGTCGTCCAGCTTGCGCAGCCGGGTCTGCACATTGCCGCGCAGCGGTTTGACCACCAGCCGCGGATAGCGGGCGCGGATCTGCGATTCGCGGCGCAGGCTGGAGGTGCCCACCACCGCGCCGTCCGGCAGTTCCGACAGGTCGGCGTAGCGGGCGGACACCAGCGCGTCGCGCGGGTCTTCCCGTTCGCAGATCGCCGCCAGCGCGAAGCCTTCCGGCAGCACCATGGGCACATCCTTGATCGAATGCACCGCCAGGTCGGCGCGGCCTTCCGCCAGCGCCACTTCCAATTCTTTGACGAACAGGCCTTTGCCGCCGATCTTGGACAGGGTCTTGTCCAGAATCTGGTCGCCCTGGGTGGTCATGCCCAGGATGTCCACGCTGAGGTGGGGGTAGAGCGCTTGCAGCCGGGCCTGGATGTGCTCGGCCTGCCACATGGCCAGCCGGCTCTCGCGGCTGGCGATGACGATTTTGTCCATGAAACCGGTTCCCGATCGGGCTATGTGCTTGGATGGCGGGCATTCTAGCATGCCCGCCCGGCGCGCAGCGCCGCGGCTTCGCTTGGACGGCGGCGCAAAGCTTGATGTTGCGCAATGCGCACTCAGGTCAATATCTAAGCGCTTAAATGACAGTAGTGTTGCCACTACAGCGGCAAGCCTGCCTATGATGTTTTGCATGCGAAACGAATCGTCTGAAGTCAGCGGCCGCGCTGACTTGAGCCGATTCAAAAACTGGGAGTGGTTACGACCGCCCGTCACCATCAAGGAATACCGAATGAGCGATTTAGACAAGGACCTGCCGCTGCGCGCCGATCTGGCCCGCCTGGACCGCGCGCTGGCCGATGTATTGAGCGAGCAGGCCGGCCCCGAGGTCTACGCCGAGGTGCGCGCCATCGCCGGCCGCAGCGCCGAGGAGCGCAGCCAGCCGCTGGCGGCGGAGCTGAGCCCGGCGGCGGCGATGGCGCTGGTGCGCGCTTGCGGCCTGTACGCCCAGCTGTTCAACATCGCCGAGGACCTGCACCACGTGCGCCGCCGCCGCGCCCACCGCCAGGCCGGTTCCGCGCCGCAGCAGGGCAGCCTGTCGCGCGCGCTGGGCAAGCTGAAGGCGGACGGCGTCAGCATCGCCATGCTAGCCGACACCCTGCGCGACGCCTATGTCGGCGCCATCCTCACCGCCCATCCCACCGAGGTGCAGCGCCAGAGCGTGCTGGACGGCCACCGCGCGGTGCGCCGCTTCCTGGGCAAGCTGGCGGCGGCGGATCTGACGCCGGAAGAGGAACTGGAGTTGGAGGCCAAGCTCAAGCGCGTGATCGTGGCGCTGTGGCAGACCTCGGAAATCCGCCACTTCAAGCTGGCGGTCAAGGACGAGATCGAAAACGGCGTCGCCTACCACCCGCTGACCTTCTTCCAGGCCTTGCCGGCGTTGTACCAGCGCCTGGACCGGCAGATCGAGGCCACCTGGGGGCAGCGGACGCCGCTGCCGTCTTTCGTCCGCGTCGGCAGCTGGATAGGCGGCGACCGCGACGGCAATCCCAATGTCGACGCCGCAGTGCTGCGCCACGCGGTGACGCGTCAGGCGCAGGTGGCGTTCGAGCATTATCTGTACGAGCTGGCGGCGCTGTACCGCGAGCTGTCGCTGTCGCAGCGCCTGGTGGGCGTCAGCCCGGCCTTGGTCGGCTTGGCGGCGTTGACGCCGGACCAGGAGGAGAGCCGCCGCGAGGAGCCGTACCGGCGCGCGCTGGCGGCGATGGAGGCGCGGGTGCTGGCCACCGGCCTGCAACTGGGCGTGCGTCTGAGCGGCCGCTGGCCGGCGGGCCGGCCTTATGCCGACCAGGCCGAATTCCAGGCCGATCTCGCCGTGCTGGACGCCTCGCTGCGCGAGCACGGCAGCGCAACGCTGGCCGACGGCCGGCTGGCGGAGCTGATCCGCGCGGTGGACGTGTTCGGCTTCTTTCTGATGCCGCTGGACCTGCGCCAGTTCGCCGGCAGCCACGAGGCGGTGGTGGGCGAGCTGTTCGCCCGCGCCGGGCTGGAGGAGTTCGCGGCGCTGGACGAGGCGGCGCGGAGCCGGGTGCTGTTGCGCGAGCTGGCCACGCCGCGGCTGTTGTATTCGCCCTATCTGGACTACAGCGCCGAGGCGGAGAAAGAGCTGGCCATCTTCCGCGAGGCGGCGCTGATCCAGCGCCAGTTCGGCGCCGACGCCATCGGCCAGAGCATCATCTCCAACTGCGCCCAGGTCAGCGACATCCTGGCGCTGGCGCTGTTGCTGAAGGAAGCCGGCATGATCCGGCTGGTGGACGGGCAGCCGCGCGCCAGCGTCAACCTGGTGCCGTTGTTCGAAACCATCGCCGACCTGGACCGCAGCGCCCAGGTGATGACGGCGCTGTTCGCGCTGCCGTGGTATCAGCAGCTGCTGGACAGCCGCGGCCGCATGCAGGAGGTGATGCTGGGCTATTCCGACAGCAATAAGGACGGCGGCTATCTGACCAGCCAATGGCAGCTCTACCAGGCGGAGAAGCGGCTGGTGCGCTGTTTCGCCGACGGCCGGGTCAAGCTACGGCTGTTCCACGGCCGCGGCGGCTCGGTGGGCCGCGGCGGCGGCCCCTCGTTCGAAGCCATCATGGCGCAGCCGGCCGGCAGCGTGGCCGGCCGCATCCGCATCACCGAGCAGGGCGAGGTGATCGCGTCCAAGTATTCGGACCCGGCCATCGGCGGCCGCAACCTGGAGGCCCTGGTGGCGGCGACGCTGGAAGCCAGCCTCAGCGGCTGCGCCAGCTGCGAGACCGACGAGACGGTGTTCGACGAGCTGTCTGACGCCGCCTACCGCGCCTACCGTGAATTGGTAGAAGCGCCGGGCTTCATGCAGTACTTCCTGGAGGCGACGCCGATCAACGCCATCGCCAAGCTGAACATCGGCAGCCGGCCGGCCTCGCGCAAGAGCTTGGCCTCGATCAAGGACCTGCGCGCCATTCCCTGGGTGTTCTCCTGGTCGCAATCGCGGGTGATGCTGCCCGGCTGGTTCGGCGTCGGCTCGGCGGTGCGCGCCTTCATCGAGCAGCACGGCGAAGCCGGCCGCGCGCGGCTGCAAAGCCTGTACCGCAGCTCGCCGTTCTTCCAGGTGGTGTTGTCCAATATGGAGCAGGTGCTGGCCAAGGCGGATCTGGGCATCGCCCGCCGCTTCGCCGGTCTGGTGGAAGACCGCGCGCTGGCCGAGGCGCTGTTCGGCCGCATCCAGGCCGAGTGGCAGGCGACGCTGGACGCCTTCTACGCCATCACCGGCCAGAGCGTCTTGTTGGAGAAGAACCCGACGCTGCACCGCAGCCTGGAAACGCGCTTGCCGTACCTGGACGCGCTGGGCCTGTTGCAGGCCGAGCTGCTGAGCCGGCTGCGTCGCCAGCCGGACGACGCCGAGGCCTTGTACGCGATCCACCTGACCATCAACGGCACTTCGGCCGGCCTGCGCAACAGCGGTTGAGGCCAGGCGCGGCGGCATAAGCTCGCCGCCGCGCAGCGCGCCGCTCTAGTTTTCTGCGCCTAACAGCAGCCGCTGCAAGGCGTCCAATGCCGGCTGACGCAGCCCGCGGCGGCGGATCAGCGTAGTCTGGGCCTGGCCCAGGTCTGCCGGTAGCGGATGGGTGGACACCTGGGCCGCCATTAGCGGCATGCTGTCCAGCAGGCTTTGCGGCAGCAAGGCCAGCCCCATGCCGCTGGCGACGCAGCTGAGCATCGCGTGGTAGGAGCCCAGCTCCACCAGTCGGCGCGGCTGTACGCCCTGGCGCTGCATCCACGCTTCCAGCCGCTGGCGGTAGGCGCAGCCGTGGCCAAACGTCAGCAGCGTGGCTTCGCTCAGCGTGCGCAGCGACAGCTCGCGCTGCCCGGCGGCGGCCACCAGCACGATGCTCTCCTCGAACACCACGGCCTGGTCCAAGCGCTCGTCGCCGGCCGGGCCGCTGACCAGCGCCGCGTCCAGCCGGCCTTCCAGCACCGCGCGCCGCAAATCGTTGGACACGCCGGCCTGCAACTCCAGCTGCACCGCCGGATAACGGCGGTGGTAGTCGGCCAGCACCGGGGCCAGCCGCGAGGCGGCGGTGCTTTCCATCGCGCCCAGCCGCAAGTGGCCGGCCGGTTCCGCGCTGGTCACCGCCTGGCGCGCTTCCTCGGCCAGCGCCAGCAGCCGCTCGGCGTAGTCGCCCAGCCGGCGTCCGGCCTCGGTGGGGATCAGCTTCTTGCCTTCACGCAGGAAGAGTTGCACGCCCAGCTTGTCTTCCAGCTGGCGCAGCCGGGTGGTGACATTGGATTGCACCCGGTTCAGCCGGGCGGCGGCGCGGGTCACGCCGTCTTCCTGCAGCACGGCCTGGAAGATGCGCAGTTCGTCCAGTTCCATCGTTCTCTCCACGAGATTATCTGAATCATAATAATTCATTTTTTAGAATGACGCGCGCGAGCTAGCATGCAAGCATTCCCATTCCCGGAGAGTGCATATGTCCACCGTTTCCTCGCGCCAAGGCTATCTGGCCGCTTTCGGCGCCGTCGCCATCTGGACCGGCTTCAACATCGTGTCGCGCATCGCCGGCAAGAGCGCGCTGACCGGCACCGACATGCTGGCGCTGCGCGTCGGCGTCGCCACGCTGATCCTGCTGCTGTGCGGCGGCTTGCCGAGCGGCGCCTTGCGCGACGCGCGGCTATGGCTGCTGACCCTGTTGGGCGGCCTGGGCGTCAGCCTGTTCGCCTACAGCGGCTTCAAATACGCGCCGGCGGCGCACGGCGGCCTGCTGCTGCCGGGCATGCAGCCCTTTCTGGTGGCCTTGTTCGCCTGGTGGCTGACCGGGGAGCGCCTGCGGCGTCACAAGCTGCCCGGCTACGCGCTGATCGGCGCCGGCCTGGCCCTGAGCGCGGTGCCGCTGTTCGCCGGCGCCGGCGGCAACGCCTGGATCGGCGATCTGCTGTTGTTGCTGGCCTCTTTGAGCTGGGCGGCTTTCGGCGTGCTGGCGCGGCGCTGGGCCTACCCGGCCTGGCCGCTGACGCGGGCGATCACCATCATGGCGGCGATGCTCTATCTGCCGATCTATCTGCTGTGGCTGCCCAAGCATCTGGCGGCGGCGCCCTGGCCGGCGCTGTTGTTCCAGGCGGCGTATCAGGGCGGCGCGGCGGCCATCGTGGCGATGTTGCTGTATCTGCGCGCCATCGCGGCGCTGGGCGCGGTGCGGGTGGGGATGTTGTTCGCGCTGATTCCGGTCCTGGCCGGCTTGCTGGCGGTGCCCTTGCTGGACGAGCCGCTGACCGGTTACCTGGCCGCCGGCCTGGTCTGCGTCAGCCTGGGCGCCTGGTTGGCGGCGCGGGAGCCGGCAGCGCTTGCACCGGCTGTGCCGGCGGCGTGCGGCGCCCGCTGAGATCAAGTCAGGGCGCGGGGATTTCCAGCACTTGCCAGCCCTCCTTGCGGGCCTGCAGGAAGTTCATCACCGAATCCACGGTCACGGTCTGGATGCGGTCGGCGTAGCGCATCTCGCTGGGGTGGTCGTCGAAGGCGACATTGGCCTTGAACATGCGGCCGCCCAGCCGCGTCAACGGCCCCAGCTTGAGCTCGGTGGGCGCGTAGCCGTTGAGCTTGAGCCACATCTGCGCCTGTTCGCGGTTGGCGATGCGGGCCTCCCGGCTGGCCGAGGCCGCCAGCGTCTCCAGCACCCAGGTGTTGGAGTTTTCGTAGCGGGTGGCGAAGGGGTAGGCCAGCAGGCTGTATTGCGGGGTGTGCAGCTCGCGCAGCCGCGGCGGCGCTTGCAGCCGTTCGCGCAGCCGCGCGGCCAGCGCCGGCGGCGGCAGCAGCGCCACCGATTCGAAGGAGTGCATATCGTCGAGGAAGAAATTGCCCAGGCCCTCGTACCACAGGTCGGAACTGGCGCTGCCGCAGTCGTTGAGCAGATGGGCGACGCGCCAGCGGCCTTCCGGCTGCCGGTAGGCGATGCCGACATGGGTGTAGCGCAGCTTGAAGCGCGACAAATCCTGGCCGATGCGGCCGATCACCGCGACGCCGCCGCCGCTGGCGTCCAGTTTCTGTCGCAGCTGTTCGGCGGCGGCCATCGCCTTGCCGAAGGTGGCCGGGGTGATGGTCTGCTGCTCGCAACTGCGGCCGGCCTGGGCGGCTTGAGGCAGCAGCAGGCAGAGCGCCAGGCCCAGGCCGGCGAGGCGGACGGGCAGAGCGTCAGGACGGGACACGATTGTGCTCCAGCAGGGCTTCGCCCAGTTTGTTGGGGATGAAGGCCAGCACTTTGCCGGAGGTCACCAGCATGGTGCCGCTGGCCACCGCGCTCACTTGCACCGAGGCGCCGACCGCCGCGCCGGTGGCTTTCAGCGCCTTGCCGGACAACTCCACCACCAGCTTGGCGCCGCCCTGCACCGCGTCCAGCGACATCTTGACGGTGTCGCCGGCGCCCTGGGCCAGGCCGGTGATCACATAGGCGCTGCCGGTCACCGCCAGCACCGGGGCCATCAGCGACTCGCCCTTGCCCTGGGCGCTGCCGGCCACGCTGATCGCCGGCGCGGCGACGATGGACAGGGTGCCGACGGAGATTTTCTCGGAGGCAGTGTCGGTCTGGGACAGGCCGGCCCAGGCGGGCAGCGCGGACAGCAGCAGGCTGGACAGCAGGATGGCTTTGCGCATGGATAATCCTGAATCAGTGAAATGACGCCAGCTTGCCCTTTTTATGACAAAAGGGCAATGATCAGTCTTGGCGCAATAGTGCCAACAGCGCCGCGCCGTCCAGCCGCGCGCTGAGGTCGCCGCCGTCCAGCAGGCTGTCAGCCAGCTCGCGCTTGCTGGCGTGCAGCGCCACGATCTTTTCTTCTATGGTGTGCTGGGCCACCAGCCGGTACACCGTCACCGGCCGCTGCTGGCCCATGCGGTAGGCGCGGTCGCTGGCCTGGTCCTCCACCGCCGGGTTCCACCACGGGTCGAGGTGGATCACGTAGTCGGCGGCGGTCAGGTTGAGGCCGGTGCCGCCGGCTTTCAGGCTGATCAGGAACACCTCGCCGTCGCCGGCCTGGAAGGCGTCCATGCGCGCCTTGCGCTGCGCGCCGGGCACCGCGCCGTCCAGGTATTGGTAGCGGATGCCTTGCTGGTCCAGCCAGCGGCGAACGATGGCGAGGTGATCGACGAACTGGCTGAACACCAGCGCTTTGTGGCCGTTGTCCAGCAGCTCCAGCATCAGTTCGCGGAACAGCGTCTGCTTGGCGGCGGGCAGCGCGCTGTCCGGTTGGGTCAGCGTCGGGTGGCAGCAGAAGCGGCGCAGCCGGGTCAGTTCGGCCAGCACCTGCATCGCGCCGCCCTCGGCCTCGCCCGGCTGGGCCAACTTGTCCAGCGCCTGCTGGCGCATCGCCTCGTAGACCTCCATCTCCGCCTCGCTCAGCGGAATGGCGCGGGTGATGTCGGTGCGCGGCGGCAGTTCGGTCAGCACCTGTTGCTTGGTGCGGCGCAGCAAATAGGGGCGGATCAGCGCTTTCAGCGCTTCGCGGGCGTCCTCGTCGCCGTCGGCGATGGGCTGGGCGAAGCGCTGCTGGAATTTGTCTTCGTTGCCCAGCAGGCCGGGCGCGACGAAGCGGAACAGGCTCCACAACTCGCCCAGGTGGTTTTCCACCGGGGTGCCGCTGGCGGCCAGGCGGAAATCGGCGTAGAGCGCGTGGGCGGCCTGGGCGCGCTGGCTGGCGGCGTTTTTGATCGCCTGCGCCTCGTCCAGCACCACGCTGGCCCAGCGCACGTCGGCGAAGGCGTCGGCGTCGCGTTGCAGCAGGCCGTAGCTGGCCACCACTAGATCGCCGGGGCCGGCGGTGTCCAGCCGCCGGTGCTGTTGGTAGGGAAGCAGCCGCAGGCCGGGCGCGAAGCGGGCGGCTTCGGCCAGCCAGTTCAGCGCCACCGAGGTGGGCGCCACCACCAACTGCGGGCCGAGCGCGGCGCGGCTGAGCAAGAGAGCCAGCGTCTGCACCGTCTTGCCCAGGCCCATGTCATCGGCCAGGCAGGCGCCGGCGCCCCAGTGGGCCAGCCGCGCCAGCCAGTTGTAGCCTTGTTGTTGGTAAGGCCGCAGCGTGGCGCGCAAGGCGGCCGGCACTTCGGGCTCGAAGTCTTGCAGCGACTGCAGCCGTCGCCATTGCTCCTGCCAGCCCGCGTCGCCGTCGAAGGCGCCGGCCTCGGCCGCCAGTTCGCCCAGCCGCGGCGCGGCCAGCGGGCTCAGCCGCAGGCCGCCGGGCGCGGCGTGGTCGGCCAGCAGCGTCAGCTGGCGCAGGCGCGCGGCCAGCGAGTCGGACAGCGCCAGCCAGTCGCCGTCGGACAGGCGCAGGTAACGGCCGGGCTGGCCGGCCAGCGCTTCCAGCAGGTGGCGCAGCGCCAGGATATTGCCGTCGTCCAGCCCCAGTTCGCCGTCCACTTCCAGCCAGCCGCCCTTGCGTTTGGCGCTCAGTTTCAGCTGCGGCAGGCCGACGCCGGCGCGGATGCGCTGCCGCTGGCCGGCCGGCCATTCGCACTGCAGGGTGTCCGCGTCCAGCGCTTGCAGCGCGGCCAGCAGGTCTAAGGCCGCCTGTTGGCCGTCCACCACCCATTCGTCGCCGTCGCGGCGCGCGGCGGCGAGCGTCGGGCAGGCGGCGTGGACCCGGCGCAGGCGGGCGCGTTCGGCGGGAAGGTCGCGTTTGAGTTGCAGGGCGGCGCCGTCCACGCTCACCACCAGGCCGGGCGCGCCGCGGCCGGGCGCGTACAGCGCGCTGGCCGGATGCGGGCGCACTTTCAGCTGCAGCCGCAGGCCAGAGTCGTCCAGCCGCAGCAACGCGCGCAGAACGGCGTCGGCCGGCTGGCTGGGCAGGCTGTCGTCGAAGCTGGCGCTGACATCGTGCAGGGGCAACTCCGGCGCGATGTCGCGGATGGCGTCCAGCACTTTCTTGCGGGCATGCCAGGGCAGGCTCAGGCTATGGCCGAGCAGGGCGGCGATCTGGCGCACTTCCTCGTCCAGCCGGTAAACCGCGAGCCGGTCCGGCGCCAGCTTGCGCCACAACACGCCGGCGCAGGCGGCGATGCCGGGCGGGCTCAGCCGCAGCGCGATCTGCTCGCCCTGGCGCTCCAGTTCCAGCGCCACCTGGCCGGCTTCTACCCGCAGCGGCTGTTCCGGCGCGTCGGCCCAGTACAGCGCCGGGTGGCCGACCAGCAGCGGCAGCGCGGCGAGCGCGTCCAGCGCCGCGTGGTTGTCGGCGGCGATGTCGGCCTGCAAGGCGGCCAGCGCGCGCAGGATCAGCCGGTCCTGGCCGCTGAGCCAGTCCAGGCCGTCCTGTTCGGCCAGCAGCCTGGCCAGCGGCAAGCGCCGGCCGCGGCCGTAGCCGTCGGGGCCCGGCGTTTGCTCGCAGGGCTGCAGTTCGACGCCGGAGGCTTCGACGCGCAGCCGCCAGGCCAGGCGGGAGGGAGGAGTGTGCATGCGGGAAGGCGCCGCCGCGCGGAGGCGGCGGCGTTCAGGCTTAGACGCGGCTCAGCGCGCGGCCGGCGGCGGCGATGGTCTGCTCAATGATCTCGTCGCTGTGGGCGCTGGAGACGAAGCCGGCTTCGTAGGCGGACGGAGCCAGGTAGACGCCTTCGTCCAGCATCGCGTGGAAGAAGCGCTTGAAGCGTTCGATGTCGCAGCGGGTGGCTTCGGCGTAGGACTTGGGCGCGTGTTCGCTGAAGTAGAAGCCGAACATGCCGCCCACGCTGTCGCTGCTCAGGGTCACGCCGGCCGCGCGCGCGGCGTCGGCCAGGCCCTGGGCCAGGCGCGCAGTGCGGCGGCCCAGCGTTTCATGGAAGCCCGGCTGCTGGATCAGCTTGAGGGTGGCCAGGCCGGCGGCCACCGACAGCGGATTGCCGGACAGGGTGCCGGCCTGGTAGACGTTGCCCAGCGGCGCGATGCAGGCCATGATGTCGGCGCGGCCGCCAAAGGCCGCCAGCGGCATGCCGCCGCCCACCACCTTGCCCAGCGTGGTCAGGTCCGGCTTGACGCCGTGCAGGCCCTGGGCGCAGTTCAGCGCCACGCGGAAGCCGGTCATCACCTCGTCGTAGATCAGCACCGCGCCGTGCTGTTCGGTCAGGCTGCGCAGCGCCTGGACGAACTCGGCCGAGGGCTGGATCAAATTCATATTGCCGGCGATGGGCTCCAGGATCACGCAGGCGATCTGGCCGCCGATTTCGCGGAAAGTCTTGTCCAGTTGTTCGACGTCGTTGTACTGCAGCACCAGGGTGTGTTTGGTGCAGTCGGCCGGCACGCCGCCGGAGGACGGGTTGCCGAAGGTGAGCAGGCCGGAGCCGGCCTTGACCAGCAGGCTGTCGGAGTGGCCGTGGTAGCAGCCTTCGAACTTGACGATCAGATCGCGGCCGGTGAAGCCGCGCGCCAGGCGGATCGCCGACATGGTGGCTTCGGTGCCGGAGGAGACCAGCCGCACTTGCTCGATCGAGGGCAGCAGCTTGCGGATTTCCTCGGCGATCAGCACTTCGCCCTCGGTGGGCGCGCCGAAGGACAGGCCGCCGACGGCCGCTTGCTGCACCGCGCTCACCACCTCCGGGTGGGCGTGACCGACGATGGCCGGACCCCAGGAGCCGACGTAGTCCAGATACTGTTTGTCGTCGGCGTCCCAGAAATAGGCGCCTTCGGCGCGCTTGACGAAGCGCGGCGTGCCGCCTACCTGGCCGAAGGCGCGCACCGGCGAGTTGACGCCGCCGGGGATGGATTTCTTGCCACGTTCAAACAGTTCCAGATTGCGGGACATGTGCGTTTCCTTGTCGGGCGGCCGCGGCCGCGGATGTATTCGGATTGGGGCGGGCGCGAAGCCCGCCGTCGGCCGCCATTTTAACCGAGGCCGGCGGCCGGGGGGTGTGGATAAGTCAAAGCTTGGGCGAGGCGCTGTGGATAAGCGGGGAGAGACTACCAGCGGCTATAGGGGTTCTTGGACAGATAGGCGTTGGTGTAGTGGCCGTCCTCGGTGACTTCCTCGCCTATCCAGGCCGGCTGATCGAAAGGGGTGCTTTCATCCGGCAGTTCGATTTCCGCCAGCACCAGGCCGGCGTTGTCGCCGAAAAATTCGTCCACTTCCCAGATGAAGCCGCCGTGTTCGATGCGGTGGCGCAGCTTGTCCACCACCATCGGACACATCGCCGCCATGATGGTTTGCGCGTCGGCCAGCGGCACCGGGTATTCGAATTCGTGGCGGCTGACGTTGCTGATATTGCTTTTCAGCGTCAGCCAGGCCTGATCTCCGACCACGCGCACGCGCACGGTGCGCTCCTTTTCCACCGACAGATAGCCCTGGCGATATTGCACGCCGGGGGCCAGGCCGCGCCAGGCGTCGCCGACGACGACGAAGCGGCGTTCGATTTCCACAGCCATGTATACGTACTCCTAGCGGGCGATCTGTTCGCCCTTGGGTTTACCGCAGGCCTCCGCCCGCGGCGAGATCTGCAGATACAGCGACAGGCTGCTTTGCTGGGGCACCACGCCGCTGCTCTGGCCGTAAGGCGTGGCGCGTTGCGGCCAGCTGCCCACCAGTTCCGGCTGAGCGCCGATCAGGGTCTGGGCGCTGACCACGCGTTTGCCGTCCTGGTCGCTCCAGCTGGCGCTGGCGCTCAGCAGCGGCTTGTGCTGGGCGCGCGCCGCGGCGATGGTGCCGCCGACGCTGAGCAGGGCGTCGCCCACTTCGCGCTGGCCGGAGAAGGCGCCCTTGGCGTCCACGCACATCGGCAGCCGCAGCAACTCGGCGCCGTCGCGGCGCAGCGTGGCGACCACTTCCGGCGGCAGCGCCGGTTTGGGCGGCAGCGGGGTGGCGGCCCAGGCGGGCAGGCAGCCCAGCCACAATGCAATCCATTTGCGCATGCGTCGATCTCCTTAGAATGGTTTGACCACCACCAGGATCACCACCGCCAGCAGCACCAGCACCGGCAGCTCGTTGAACACGCGGAACCAGCGGTGGTCGCGGCGGTTGGTTTTGGCGGCGAAGTCGCGGTAGAGCTTGCCGCACCAGCCGTGGTAGCCGACCAGCAGCAGGACCAGGGTCAGCTTGGCGTGCAGCCAGCCGCCGCCGATGCCGAAGCCCAACCACAGTCCAAGACCGGTGGCCAGCGCCAGCGCGCCCAGCGGAGTCATGAAACGGTACAGTTTGCGCGCCATCAGCAGCAGGCGCTGGTATTCGGCGTCCTGCTCCGCCAGCGCCAGATTGACGTAGAGGCGCGGCAGGTAGAACAGCCCGGCGAACCAGGACACCACGAAGAAGATGTGAAAGGCTTTCAGGTAAAGGTAGCTCACGATGTCCTTGTGCTTGAAGAGGGCGTCCATGGGCCGCGCAAACCGATGCAATTGCCCCATGGGTCCCGCAATTGGCAGATGCCCAGTTGATCTTCTATCGCCTGCGGGCCGCGATACAAGGCGGCGCCCAGCCCGGTCAGCCGATGGATGTCGGCGTCCAGGTCGCCGCTGCGCCAATAGACGACGCTGCCGGCCGCGCCTGAGCCCACCTTGGCGTCGGCCCGCACGATTTCCAGCCGGACGCCCTGCCATTCCAGGCAGGCGAAGTCGAACTCAGGCAGGTCTACGGCTTGCGCCGATGGAAAAGCCCGCTGATACCAGGCGAGTCCGGCGCGCCAATCGGCGACGTGAATCAGCACCGCGGCGATGGGCCCGGCTGCGCTCACGCGCTGGCCTCGTAGCGTTGTCTGACCGCCTTGGGCAGTTTGGCCAGCACCAGCCGGCGCGCGTCGGCGAGGCCGTCGTGCAGCTGCTCCAGGCTCAGCGCCTCCAGCGACGATACCTCTATCCAGCGCGCCCGCGCCAGATACGGCGCCGGCCGCACGCCGGGCAGGCCGCTGAGGACCAGAAAGTCGTCGTCGGCCACCTTGTACATCACCGAGTCGTCGTGGAACAGGGCGAACATCTTGCGCTCCAGACTGAGCACGCGCCGGGTTTCCCATTTGACGTCGAACTCGGCGCCCGGCAGGGCGCGGGCCCGGGCCAGCAGCGCGTCCACATCCTCTTTGCGCAGGGCCATGTTCACGCCTTCTTCGCCGCCTGGTACAGCGGCATCACTTGCGGGATGCGCTGCTGCAGGTCGCGGATGCGGGTGGGACCGGACGGGTGGGTGGACAGGAATTCCACGCCGCCGCCGTTGCCGGCGGCCTGCATCTTGTTCCAGACATTGACCGCGGCGTTGGGGTCGTAGCCGGCGCGCGCCATCAGTTCCAGGCCCATGATGTCGGCTTCGGATTCCATGGTGCGGCTATTGGGCTTGGACAGCGCCACGTCGGCGGCCATCGCCGCCATGTCCATCTGGCTCTGCCTGAGGCCGGCCACCGCGCCCACCAGGGACAAGCCCACTTGCTGAGCGTAGGCCTGGCTCATGCTTTCGCGCGAGTGCTCGCGCAGCGCGTGCGAGATTTCGTGGCCGATGACGGCGGCCAGTTCGGCGTCGCTCAGCTTGAGTTTGGTGATCAGGCCGGAGTAGACCATGATCTTGCCGCCGGCCATCGCGTAGGCGTTGGGCTCGTCGTTGCGCATCACATTGACTTCCCAGCGCCATTTGGCGGCGTCGGGGCGGAACACCGGCGCCTGGGCGATCAGGCGCTGGGAGATCTTGCGCACCCGCGCCGTCATCGCCGCGTCGGCGTTGAGCTGTCCGGCGGCGCGCGACTTGCCCAGCTGCTGGGCGTAGGACTTGGCCGACATCTGCTCCACTTCCTGGCTGGACAGCAGCATGGTCTGGCCGCGGCTGACGCCGACGGCGCCGCCCTGGGTGGTGTTGACCTGGGCACAGCCGGCGAGGGCGGCGGCGACCAGCAGGCCGGCCAGGGTTTTGCTCCAGAAACTTTTCATTGCGGTATGGCCTCTTGAGCGCCGGGCGTCGCCTGGGCGGCGAGCGGCGGCGCGGCGGAAGATCGCGGCGGACGCGGGCGGCGCCGGCTCAGATTTCCACCATTTCGAAATCGTCCTTGCGCGCGTCGCAGTCCGGGCAGGTCCAGTTGGGCGGAATGTCTTCCCACTTGGTGCCCGGCGGGATACCATCCTCCGGACGGCCGGCTTCCTCGTCGTAGATAAAGCCGCAGATCAGACACATCCAAGTACGCATCGCATCACCTTGTGATCGAGTAAAACAGTTATTCTAAGAGTGGTCCGCGACACTGACAATGCGCCCGCCGGCCGCTCCGACCCTATACAGAACGAAGAGGTTTCAGTCTTGACCACTCAGCCCACTCCTCCCGTGGTCCTCACCCTGGCGGGCTCGGACCCTTCCGGCGGCGCAGGCATCCAGGCCGACATTCTGACGCTGGCCAGCCTGGGATGCCATCCTTTGTCGGTGATCACCGCGATTACGGTGCAGGATACCGTCGGCATCAATGACTTTATGGTGCTGGACGCGGACTGGGTCAATGACCAGGCGCGCTTTCTGATGGAAGACATCCCGGTCACCGCTTTCAAGATAGGCATGTTGGGCAGCGTGGAGAACGTGGCGGTGGTGGCGCAGCTGATCGCCGACTACCCGGACATCCCGGTGGTGCTGGATCCGGTGCTGGCCAGCGGCGGCGGCCACGAACTGGCCGACGAGGACTTGATCGCCGCGATGCGCGACATGTTGATCCCGCAGGTGTCCATCCTGACGCCCAACAGCATAGAGGCGCGCCGCATCGCCAGCAACGACGCCGACGAGGACGAGGATTTGACGCTGGAGCAGTGCGCGCAGCGCATCCTGGCGCTGGGCTGCCCGCATCTGCTGATCACCGGCACCCACGAAAACACCAAGGAAGTGGTCAACCAGCTGTACGGCCCCGGCGGCCTGGTGCGCTCCGACAACTGGGAGCGCCTGCCGGGCAGCTACCACGGTTCCGGCTGCACGCTGGCCTCGGCCATCGCCGGCATGCTGGCCACCGGTTTGTTGCTGCCGGAAGCGGTGCGCGAAGCGCAGGAGTACACCTATCAATCCTTGCTGAACGGTTTCCGGCCCGGCATGGGCCAGTTCCTGCCGGACCGCATGTTCTGGGCGCGCGGCGACGACGAGGACGACGATGCCGGCCAGGCTTAAGGGGCTGTACGCGATCACGCCGGACACCGAGGACAGCGCGAGACTGTTGAGCCTGACGCAGGCGGCGGCGCCGCACATCGACATCCTGCAATACCGCAACAAGAGCCCGGACGCGGCTTTGCGTCTGGAGCAGGCGCGGACGCTGGCGGAGCTGTGCCGGCGCAGCGGCGTGGTTTTCATCGTCAACGACGACGTGGAGCTGGCGGCGAGGGTTGGGGCCGACGGCGTGCATTTGGGGCGAGACGACGGCGCGTTGAGCGCGGCGCGGCGGCGGCTGGGCGCCGGCGCGCTGATAGGCGCGTCTTGCTACGACAGCCTGGAGCGGGCGCGGCGGGCGGTGGAGGCCGGCGCCAGCTATGTCGCCTTCGGCGCGGTGTTTCCTTCCGGCACCAAGCCGGACGCGGCGCGCGCGGAGTTGGGCCTGTTCGCCGCCGCGCGGACTTTGGACGCGCCTCTGGTGGCGATAGGCGGCATTGACGCCGGCAACGCCGAACGGGCGCTGGCGGCCGGCGCGGACGCGATCGCGGTGATAGGCGGCGTGTTCGGCGCGGCGGATCCGGCCGCCGCGGCCCGGGAGCTGGCGGAAATCTGCCGCCGGAACGGGCGCTGAACGCAAAACCGCCGCGCATGGCGCGGCGGGTGGGCGATGCTCTGACTCGGGCTTAGATTGGGCTGGGCCGCGAACTGCCGTCGATCAAGGCCTTGCTGACCTCGCCGGGCTTGATGATGCCGTGCTCCACGCTGTACGCCAGCAGCTCAAGCAGGTAGTCGTGGCGGAAAATCAAGGATCCTTCCCATTCGCTGCCTTGCTCGCCCTGGATGGCGGGCAGGGTGATGATCACGCGTTCGCCTTCTATCGTGTCCAGCGCGAAGGCCTCCACGTTTCTGGCGATTCCCGATAACGATCTTGCAGAATGCTTGCCATAATTCAAGGCGCGTATGCTCATTGCTGACTCCTGTCGCATCATGGTTTCTCTTTGGCCCGCGTTGATCTTGAAATGGCCGCCGCGCCGTTTCCCTGGCGTCGCCTTGCCGGCGCCGGCCGCCTTGGGCGGCGCGCGTGGCGGAAGACGGAGTTGGCGTTGCGCAGGGGGCTTGGCCTGACGGCGTTTCAAGTTTTTTATTGTCGAGCGGCCGGCATCCCGGTGTGGCGCCGCGGCGTCGCGCTGGAGGCGCGAGCCGGCGAGATGCGCCGGCCGTTCGGCTTCGCCGCGTGATGGGCCGGCGATATCGGCATGGGATGGCAGTCCGGCCGCGCGGTTTACCGCTCCAGGCTCAGAGCATAGCGTTTTTATGCTTATGGGGTAACTCCAGAAAAATGGAGAATACCCCGTTGGATATCACAGCTGTTTGGATCCGATCAGCCGGCTGAAAAGCGAGGTCGGCATTTTGCGGTGCATGCCGGCGGCAATCAGCGCGTCGCACAATTCGGCGCGCCGCTGCGAGGGCAGGCCCAGTTTTTCGCAAATATAGTTCTTGCTCTTGATAATCGAATCCGCCACCCGGGTTTTGGGCTTGGGCCGATATTTGTTCATGAAATCGGCGATTTGCTTGAAGTCCCAGTTCAGCAGCAGCAGGAAGCAGACTTCCTGTTCGTATTCCGTCAATTCCACGTCAAGCAGTTTCAATTCGCCCTGCACCTGTTCAATGCTGCAGCCGGCGCCGAATTCCAAAATGTAATTGGGCATCAGGTTGATGAAGTTGGCGATTTCTATTTCATGAGCGTAATAGATGGTGCCCAGGATGGAGCGCGACGCGTCGTGCTTGAGCAGGTGCTTGGAGAACACCCGCGCCTTGAGGCCATCCCCGTATTCGTGCACGTTGAGGATGGAGACCTTGCGTGCCGGGTCGCAGGTCTGCATCAGCGCCAGGTCTTCCTGCACATAGCAATCGGCGAACTGGGCGGTGCCTTCGCAGGGCATTTCCTTGTCCAGACGGTCCACCACGTCGTCTCCGCGTTTGAGCGCCACGATCCTGGCGTAGGCGTCGCTGGACGCCAGATGACGGGAGTTGGCGTCTTTGGCGCCGACGATCATGTCGGTCTGGCTGGAGATCTGGGAGACGGATTGGCGGAACTGAGCCACGAATTCGCTTTGCTCTTCGGAGAAGCGTTCAGGGGAGACGAGCTGATAGTCCATAGTGTGCGCCTGGTGCGGAGGTTTGTAATGTCGGAGAGCGCTGCGTGAGCCTCGCTGTCGCGTCGAGCCGTTCAAGGTTTGCTGCGCGTCGGCGGGATGGGTGGAAAAAGCGCTGGAATCGGTTTCGAAAGACACATGCGCCGTAGGCGCGCATGGCTTCTTCCGCCGCAACGGTTTGTCTCGCTCTGGTTCGCGAAGCTTTGAACGGGCTCCAAGCTGGGCACTTATAGGTTTTTTGTTTCGATAGTGTCAATCCGAATGGCCGTCTGGCCTTGATTAACTGTACTAAAGGATTAAAGCGCACGGAGATGGCGCGAAACGCGCGCAGTTTTGAAATAATGACGCGTTTTTAATGATGGGTTTGTCCCGGTATTGCGGTTTGTTAGGAATATCATGAAAGTGATTGATTGGAAGCTGGAGCTTGAAAACGGCGTTTACGACAAGAGCGTGGGCATCAAGATTTTGAAATTGGCCGGCGATGCCGGTTTCAGCACGTATTTAACCGAGATCGCCCCCGGGGTGGCGATCAACGGTCATTATCACCGCCACGGCGATGAGCATTATCATATCGTCAGCGGCCGCGGCGAGATGCGGCTGGTGGATGTGGCCACCGGCGCGGCGCGCAGCCACGCGGTGACGGAGCAAAGCTCCTTCGTGGTGCCGGCCAATACCCAGCATCAACTCAGCAACACCGGCGCCGCGCCGCTGGTGTTGATGTTCAGCTGTCCGGCCAGTCATCTGGCGGACGACCGCCACTTCCTCTAGCCGCGTCGAAGCGGAACAGCTCGGCGGGGGTGTCGTGGGTGATGCGCCGGCGGCGTTCCGCGTCCGGCAGCCATTGCTTCAACAGCTCCAGCGTGCGGGCGTAGCGGATGGAGCCGAACTGGGTGTGCGGCCAATCGCTGCCCCACAGCAGCCGCTCCGGCCCCAGCGCGCTGTCCAGCAGCGGCAGCGCGGCGCGGGCGATGTCCTCGCCGCGGCCGGCCAGGCCGTTGCGGTAGGCCGCGGAGATTTTGACCCAGACGCGGCCGCTGGCGGCGCCGGCGTCCAGCATGCGGCGGAAGCCGGGGTCGTCCACGCCCAGCGCCGGATGCGGCCGGCCGAAGTGATCGATGACCACCTTGACCCCGGCGGCCAGCAGCGGCGGCAGCAAGACCGGCCAGTCCTGCGCCGCGCGATGCACTTCCACTTGCCAGTCCAGGCTGGCGGCATTTGCCAGGCAGCGGCGCCACGCCGGCGACTCCAGGTCCGGCAGCGGCCGGCCTATCAGGTTCAGCCGCAGGCCGACGACGCCGGCCTGGTCCATCGCGCGCATGACCGGCAGCGGGCAGTCCGGCGCGATCACCGCGATGCCGCGCAGCCGGCCCTCGCTTTCGCGCAGGCCTTGCAGCAGATAGCGGTTGTCGTTGCCCAGAAAGCTGGGTTGCACCAGCACGCCGCCGGCGATGCCGAACTGGTCCAGCTGAGCCAGATAGGCCTGCAAGGGGGCGTCCCGGTACGGCTTGTAGCGCAGCGGAGCGGTGCCTATCAGCTGGCGCAGGAAAATATGGGCGTGCCCGTCTATCATCGGCGCCGGGGTCAGCCGCAGGCCTGACAGGCGCCGTCGCGCGCCTCGCTCTGGTCCAGCGCCGCGTCGATGTCGGCGGCGTCCAGCACTTTGTGCCGGATGCTGTGGGACAACAGGGCGAGCAGGTAGTCGCGCCGGAAAATCGGCGAGCCCTCCCATTCGCTGCCGGCGCTGCCCAGAATGATGGGCGAGGTGATGATGACCCGCTCGCCCTGGATGGTGTCCAGGGCGAACTCGTCATCGGTGATCTGGTTGGCGATTTCGTCTAATGCCATGGTGACCTCACAATTTCGATGAAGTGGCGCGCCCGTCGTTCAGGCCGAAGCGCGGGCGTCGCGGGGTTCCGGCCCGCTCGGGTCCGGCAGCTTGTCGTTCAGCGGCTTGCCCTTGGTTTCCGGCAGGCAGAACACGGCCAGCGCGACGATGGAATAGGCCATCGCGGCGCTGACGCCGATGGAGGCGCCCAAGGTCCAGCCGTCGCTCAGATAGCCGACCAGCAGGGGAAAGCCGGCGGACAGGATGCGGCCGAAGTTGTAGCAGAAGCCCACGCCGGCGCCGCGGATGCCGGTGGGGTAGAGTTCGTTGAACAGAGCGCCCAGGCTGGAGGGGATGCCGGCAGCGAAGAAACCCAGCGGGAAGCCCAGGAACAGCATCAGCGGATTGCTCAGCGGCGCGAACACGTAGATCAGCACCGTGGCCACGCAACAGACCGAGAACAGCAGCAGGTTGAGGCGGCGGCCGATGCGGTCCAGCAGATAGGCGCTGGCCATGCAGCCGCACCAGAAGGCGACGATGATCACCGCCAGATAGCCGCTGGTGCCGAGAATGGACAAATGGCGCTCGGTCTTGAGGAACATCGGCAGCCAAGTCATCAGCGCGGCGTAGCCGCCGTGCGCGCCGACGCCGATCAAGGAGCCGATCAGGGTCATGCGCAGCACGTCGGGTTTGAAGATGTCCAGCAGCGGCACCGCGGGGGCGGCCGCCTGGCGTTCGCGGCGCGGCGGTTCCGGAATGTGGCGACGGATATAGATGATGAAGAAGGCTGGCAGGATGCCGATGCCGAACATCACCCGCCAGGCGATTTCCGCCGGAAACAGCAGGAAGATCGCCGAGTACAGCAGCACTGACGCGCCCCAGCCCACCGCCCAGGCGCTTTGCACCGAGGCCATCGCCTTGCCGCGGTGCTCCGGCCGGATGATCTCGGCCATCAGCACCGCGCCGGCGGCCCATTCGCCGCCGAAGCCGAAGCCCTGCAGCGCCTTGAACACCAGCAATTGCTCATAGCTCTGAGCAAAGCCGGACAGCAGGGTGAACAGCGAGAACCAGACGATGGTGATTTGCAGCGCCAACACCCTGCCGACGCGGTCCGACACCGCGCCCATGATCCAGCCGCCCAGCGCCGAGGCCACCAGGGTGACGCTGCCTATCATCCCGGCCTCCGCCTTGCTCAGGCTGAAGGCGGCGATCAGCGCCGGGATGGCCAGGCTGAACATCTGCACGTCCAGCGCGTCCAGCGCCCAGCCGCCGAAACAGCCCCAGAAGGTTTTGCGTTCGCCCGGCGAGACCTGCTTATACCAATGCAACATGATGCTGCCCTTTATGGTTTTTGCTTGTTGTCGAGGCGCCGCCCCGCGCCGCTGCCATGGCGCGGGCGGCGCGGAATCAGCGGATGTCCGCCTGGTAGCGGAACTTGTCGGCGCGGCCGCGCACGCTGCGCCATTCCAGCGGGCTGCCGTCGTAGGCCTTGGCCAGGCGTTCCAGCACGATGGCCGGGGTGCCCGGCGCGAGCTGCAGCAGCTCGGCGTGCGGCGAGGCGATGGCTTCCGCGGTCAGGGTTTCGCGCGCGGAGGCCACCACCTGGTGACAGCAGTCCTCGTACAGCGGGTACAGCAGATCGCCGAAGCTGGGCAGCGGAATGGCCAGCAGGGCCTGGAAACGCGTCGCCGGCAGCCAGATCGATTCGGCCAGCAGCGGCTCGCGGTCCAGATAGCGCAAGCGGGTCAGGTGGATGGCTTGTCCGCCGGATTGCAGTTGCAGGTGGTCCGCGATGGCCGGCGGCGGCGTCAGCTGCTCGCGGTGCAGGATTTTCGCCTCGGGGATGCGGTAGTTGCCCGCCGCGTCGTGAAAGCGGAAAAAGCGCAGCAGCGAGGACTGGAAGTTGGCTGGCTTGATGAAGGTGCCCTTGCCCTGGCGGCGTTCCACCATTTCGTCGGCCACCAGTTGATCCACCGCCTTGCGGATGGTGCCGATCGAGGTGTGGAAGCGTCCCACCAGCTCCGCCTCGGTGGGGATGGCTTCGCCGGGCTTCCATACCCGGTTGGCGATGTCGCGCGCCAAAGCGTCGCGCACTTGCTGGTACAGGGGCAGGCGAAGGTCTGCCTGACGCATGTCGGTCATATGGTCATATATATGAATTAATTCGATGGCCGCAACGATGACAAATTAGCGAACGCCAAACAAGAGCTAAAACGTTTTACCTGGGCAAATCTGTACTAAAGGACGGTGTTTTGCGCGGAGAGCAGCGGAGGGGGCTAGGAACAGGCCCGGCGATGCCGGGCCTGAGGAAAAGAACGCGCGCCGGCGACCATGCCTTAATCGCATGGCTGGGCCGGGCGCGGGAGAGTGAGGATCAGATGCGGGCGGCGAGGCGCGAGCCTTGATCGATCGCCCGTTTGGCGTCCAGTTCGGCCGCCACATCGGCGCCGCCTATCAGGTGCACTGGCTTGCCGGCGGCCTGCAACGGCGCCTGCAGCTCGCGCAGCGGGTCCTGGCCGGCGCAGATGATCACATTGTCCACCGGCAGCAGCTGGGTTTCGCCTTTGACCGTGATGTGCAGGCCGGCGTCGTCTATCTTGTCGTAGCTGACGCCGGACAGCATGCGCACCCGCTTCATCTGCAGGCTGGCGCGATGGATCCAGCCGGTGGTCTTGCCCAAACCTTCGCCCACCTTGCTGGTCTTGCGCTGCAATAGATAGACCTCGCGCGGGCTGGGGTGCGGCTGCGGGCCTTGCGGGCTGAGGCCGCCCGGATGCTCCACCGCCATGTCCACGCCCCATTCGCGCATGAAGGCGGCGGTGTCCAGCGAGCTGGACTTGCCCTCGTGGGTCAGGAATTCCGCGGTGTCGAAGCCGATGCCGCCGGCGCCGATGATGGCGACGCGCTTGCCCACCGGCTTGCCGTGCTTGAGCACGTCCAGGTAGTTGAGCACCTTGGGATGGTCGACGCCGGGAATCTCCGGCGTGCGCGGCGCGATGCCGGTGGCCAGCACCACCTCGTCGAAGCCGGCGAGATCCGCCGCCGCCACGCGGGTGTTCAAGCGCTGTTCCACCCCGGTCCGCTCCAGCTTGCGCTTGAAGTAACGCAGGGTTTCGTAGAACTCTTCCTTGCCGGGGATGCGCTTGGCCACGTTGAACTGGCCGCCGATCTCCGCCGCGGCGTCGAACAGCGTTACCTGGTGGCCGCGTTCCGCCGCCACCGTGGCGAAGGCCAGGCCGGCCGGGCCGGCGCCGACCACCGCCAGTTTCTTGGCCTGGGCGGTTTTTTCGTAGTTCAGCTCGGTTTCGCGGCAGGCGCGCGGATTGACCAGGCAACTGGTCAGCTTGCCCTGGAAGATGTGGTCCAGACAGGCCTGGTTGCAGCCGATACAGGTGTTGATTTCGTCGCCGCGGCCGGCGGCCGCCTTGTTGACGAAGTCCGGGTCCGCCAGGAAGGGGCGCGCCATCGACACCATGTCGGCGCAGCCGTCGGCCAGGATCTCCTCGGCCACTTCCGGGGTGTTGATGCGGTTGGTGGTGATCAGCGGAATCTTCACCTTGCCCATCAGCTTCTTGGTGACCCAGGCGAAGCCGCCGCGCGGCACCATGGTGGCGATGGTGGGCACCCGCGCCTCGTGCCAGCCGATGCCGGTGTTGATCAGCGTGGCGCCGGCCTTTTCGATCTCGCCGGCCAGTTGCGCCACCTCGTCCCAGGAGCTGCCGTCCTGCACCAGGTCCAACATGGACAGCCGGTAGATGATGATGAAATCGCTGCCCACCGCGGCGCGCACCGCTTTGACGGTTTCGATGGCGAAGCGGATGCGGTTTTCGAAGCTGCCGCCCCAGTCGTCGTCGCGCTTATTGGTGGCGCGGGCGATGAACTGGTTGATCAGATAGCCTTCCGAGCCCATCACTTCCACGCCGTCGTAGCCGGCCTGCTGCGCCAGCCGCGCGCAGCGGGCGAAATCGGCGATGGTTTGCCAGACGTCGGCGTCGGACAACTCGCGCGGCTTGTAGAAGTTGATCGGCGCGATCAGCGGCGAGGCGGACACGCATTTTTCCTGAAAGCTGTAGCGGCCGGAGTGCAGGATCTGCAGCGCGATCTTGCCGCCGGCGGAGTGCACCGCGTCGGTGACCAGCTTGTGGTGCGGTACCTCGGCCTCGTCGGCCAGCATCGAGGCGCCTTCGGCGACACAGCCTTCCGGATTGGGGCCGACGCCGCCGGTGACGATCAGACCCACGCCGCCGCGGGCGCGCTCCGCGTAAAAGGCCGCCATTTTCTCAAAGCCTTGCGGGGCCTCTTCCAGGCCGGTGTGCATCGAGCCCATCAGCACGCGGTTTTTCAGCGTGGTGAAGCCCAGGTCCAGCGGGGCCAGCAGGTGCGGGTATGCCGTCATGTTTTCGTCCTCGTGTAGGTTTCTCGCGCAGATCATTGTGGCCGCGGCCGCCGTCCGGCGCCAGCGCGGCGGGCAAGTGTTTGATTGCTTGGGCTTGCCGGTGTTGGCGTTGAAGATACTTACTAGTAAGTAAGGTGTCAATCGACGCGACGGCCAGGGAGGGTCATGCATGGGAGGCGTCAAATAAAAACGCCGCCGGGACGAACCGGGCGGCGCAGCTTGCAAGCAGCGGGAAGGCTTACTTGAAGTTGTATTTGATCGAGTAGATCACAGCGTTCTGGTACGCCTTGGAGCCCAGTTTCTGGTCGGCGTAACGGTATTGAATGCCGGTGGTGATCGCTTTGATCGGGGTCCACCACAAGGCCAGCGCGCCGTTCTGACCGGTTTTGCGGACGTACGGATTGGTGAACTTGTCCTGACGGTTCAGCTCGGTCTCATGCCACTGAGTAATCATCAGATCCTGGCCGAAGGCTTGGAACGGATACATCATGACGTAGCCGGCCATGTAGCCGTTGTAGCCGGAACCGATGCCGAAGGAGTCCAGTTCGTTGTGCACGCCGATGAACGGTTTGATGGTCAGGTTGCCGAAGCTCAGGCTGGTGCCCAGGCCCAGTACGCGGTTCTGGGTGAAGAACTCGTTGCCGCGGGTGTCGTAAACGTGGCCGTACAGTTGAACCGGAACGTTGCCGATCTGGGTCATGTTGTAGCGGGCAACCACTTTGGTGGTGTAGCGACGGTCTTTGGTGCCGGTGCCGTTATTGCCTTTGCCCGGGTTTTCCAGATCGAAGAAACCGTACAGTTCGCCCCAGTTGCCACCCATGCCGCCTTCGGCTTCGAGGTAGCCGAAGTCGCGCTTGCCCGATTGTTCGGTGGTGCGGTTAGACCAGTCCAGCCAGTTGGCGCTGACATTGCCGAAGGAGTAATCACCGGCTTGCGCCAGGGTACAGCCGCCCACCAGAGCCAGGGCCAGCAGCAGATTGCGAGTTTTCATTATTTCACCAGAATATTGTGCGTGTAGCGTGTAGTGCGCGCGGACAGACCTGTCGGCGCGGGCGCAGACTAGCTCAGAAATATTCGTTTGCAAAGTATTTACAATGTGCTTGTCGCATTTTTGTCATTTTATGTAAATGCAATGTATTTTGAGCTGTAGATATTATGCTTGAAACATTAAATGTTGCGGAACTACAACTTTTTGCTACAAAAATGCGCGTCCGGCCAACCGTAACGCCGCAGGTCCACCTTGCCGGCCGCGCTCAACTCCACCCCGTCCTCCTCCAGCAGCAAGCGCTGCCAGTCGGCCTGTTCGCTGCCCGGCCGCGAGATGCGTCCGCCGGCGCCCAGCACCCGGAACCAGGGCACGCTGACGCCTTCCGGCAAATGGCTGAGCAGACGGCCGACGTGGCGCGAATGGCGCGGATAGCCGGCCTGTTCCGCCAAGGCGCCGTAGGTGGTGACCCGGCCCGGCGGCAGCGCCAGCAGCAGCGCGATCACCTTGCGTTCAAACTCGGGCGGCATCGCGGCTCAGCGGTAGCGCGGATTGGCGACGTAGGGGTTGCTGCGCTTTTCCTCGCCCAGGGTGGTCAGGGGGCCGTGGCCCGGCACCACGGTGGTGTCGTCCGGCAGCAGGAACAGCTTTTGCTGGATGGCGTCGATCAATTGCTGGTGATTGCCCATAGGAAAGTCGGTGCGGCCGATCGAGCCCTGGAACAACACGTCGCCGGCGATCAGCAGCCGCGCGGCCGGGCTGTGGAACACCACGTGGCCCGGCGTGTGGCCGGGGCAGTGGATCACGTTCAGCGTTTCCTCGCCCACGCTGACGGTGTCGCCTTCCTCCAGCCAGCGGTCAGGCGTCAGCGCCTCGCTGCGCGGAAAGCCGAACATATGGCCCTGCTGCGGCAGCTGGTCCAGCCAGAAGCTTTCCGCGCGCTGCGGGCCTTCGATCTTGACGCCCAGCTGTTCCGCCAGCCGCGCGGCGCCGCCGGCGTGGTCGATGTGGCCGTGGGTCAGCAGCAGCTTTTCCACCGTCAGGTTCTGGCGGGCGGTCCAATCGGCGATGCGTTCGATGTCGCCGCCGGCGTCCACCACCGCGGCGCGGCCGCTGGCGTCGCACCACAGGATGGAACAGTTCTGGGCAAACGGCGTGACCGGAATCACATGGAAATGCAGGGACATGGCGCGCTCGATTCAATGGGGATGCCGGGATTGTGGCATGAGTCGGCGCGGATGAGGAGAGGCCCGGCCATGACGGCGCGGGCCGCCGGGCTGGTTTCAGAACACGCTGTTGCCGTTGGCGCTTGTGTCCGGCACCGGCTGGATCACGTCCCAGTGCTCGACAATCTTGCCATTCTCCACCCGGAAGATGTCTACCAGCGCTCGGCCACGGTCTTTGGCGTCGCTGGTGCTATGCACATGCAAGACCACCAGGTCGCCTTCGGCAACGGCGCGGTTAATGGTGTTGCGGCGCTCGGGGGCTTGTTTGAAGCGCTCGGTGAAAGCCTCGACAAAGGCCTGCTTCCCGTCCTTGACGCTGGGGTTGTGCTGAATGTAGCGGTCGCCGATATAGCGATCCGCCGCGCTCAAGTCGTGCTGGTTGAAAAACTGGTTGTAGAAATCGATCACCAGTTGCTTGTTGCTGCTTGCCCGCTGCATCGCTACGGCGGGGGAGACGGGCGTCACGGCATAACTCGGCGCGGCGCTCAGACTGAAGCCCAGCGCGGCCAGGCCGCTTATCATCCAATGCGGTTTCATCGAGATGGATTTCCTTTTGGCGAAGGCGGACATCGGCGTGGATTGCATGAAATGGCCGTCCGGACGGTTTGGAATACGGCGACGCAGAGGGCTATGTCGCGTCGCCATGATGGCCGGCGACCCTGCCGTCAGGCAAGGCAGGGTGGTCAACCCTTGCGTCCATCCCAGGACAGCTTGCCCGCGCCGTGGGCAAACACCATCAGCAAGCCGCCGGCCATGGCCAGGTTCTTGGTCAGCTGGATCATTTGCTGGCTATTGCCCGGCTCCAGATGGAACAGCAGCGCCGAGGCGATGGAGAAGCCGGCCAGCAGCAAGGCCACCCAGCGCGCTCGCACGCCCAGCGCCAAAGCCAGGCCGCCGCCGATCTCCAAGGCGATCACCAGCGGCAGCAAGAAGCCGGGCACGCCCATCGCGGCCATATAGCCTTGGGTGGCGGCGTAGCCGGCGCCGAGCTTGCCGATGCCGGCGAAGAAGAAAACCTGCGCCAGCAGCACGCGGGCAAGCAATGCGATCCATTTGTCCATCTTGCGTTCTCCTGCCGGCGCGCCGGCCTTGATTTTCGATTGATGACGCCGGCCGCGGAGGGCGGCCGGCCATGAACGGACTATACGGATAGGCAGGGCGCGAAAAAAGCGCAAAAAACCGCAAGAGTCGCTCAAAAAATTCGAGCAAGCCGCGGCTACAGTTTGAATTTTCCGATCAGCGAATCCAGCTCCTCGCCCAGGCGCGCGAGCAAGGTGGTGGCCTGCTGCGCCTGGCTGATGGATTCGTCGGTTTGCAGCAACATGCCGTGAATGTTTTCGATGTGACGGGCGATTTCCTGGCTGGCGCTGGACTGTTCGGAGGTGGAGGCGGCGATATCGCCCACCGACTCCATCACCTGTTGGGCGTGGCCGCTGATCTGCTGGATAGACTGCGCCGACTCTTCGGCCAGCCTCACCCCCTGGTCCACCTGGCGCAGCGCGCCGTCCATGCTGTCTGAGGCTTTGCTAGTGTCCTGCTGCATGGTCTGGATCACGCCGGAGATTTCCAGCGTGGCCTGGGAGGTGCGTTCGGCCAGCTTGCGCACCTCGTCCGCCACCACCGCGAAGCCGCGGCCCATCTCGCCGGCGCGCGCCGCCTCGATCGCCGCGTTCAGCGCCAGCAGATTGGTCTGGTCGGCGATGTCGCGGATCACCGACACGATGCCGCTGATCTGGTCCGAGCGCTGCTGCATGCCGCCCAGCACCTCGGCCAGCTCGCGCACCGTTTGCGAAATGCGGCCGATCTCGCGCACGGTGGCGTCGACATTGGCCGAAGCCTCGTTGGACAGCGTGTCCGCCTCGCGCGCGCGCTGTTCCGCCACCCGCGCCGATTCCGCGATGTGGCTGACGCTGACCGACAACTGCTCCACGCTGGCGGCGGTGGCGTTGGCGGCCTCGGACTGGCGCGCCGAACTGCCGCGGATCTGGTCCACGTCGCCGGACAGCTGGCGCACCGAGCCCAGCACGTCGCCGGCGTGGCGGCGCACGTCCAGCATCATCGTGCGCAGCGAGCCGGTAAAGGTATTGAAGGCGCCGGCGGCCAGGCCGATCTCGTCGCGGCTGGCGATGGGCAGCGCCCGGGTCAGATCGCCGCTGCCGGAGGCCAGTTCGCTCATCGCCGACTGCAGCCGACCCAGCGGGCGCAGCAGCTGGCTCAGGGTGGCGCCCAGCAGCACCAGGATCAGCGCCAGAATGCCCAGGCTGATCAAGGCCGACTGCCAGCTGGCGGCGCGCACCGGCGCAAACGCCTCGCTCAGCGGAATGGAAATGCGCACCGCCCACGGCATGCCGGCCTCGCCGACGGTGATGGGCATGATGAAGTGGCGGAAGCCGTCGTCGCTGTCGTATTCCGCCGGCTGGCCGTCCTTGATCGCCGCCTTGGTCGCCGCTGGCAGCTTGGCGTCGGCCTTGCCGTTCAGCGCCGGATCGCGGCCGGCCAGCTGGACGCCGCTGTTGGAATACAAGCTCATGAAGCCGTTCTGGTAAGGCTTGACCTTGGCGGCCAGCTCCTGCAAATGGCCGAGCGCGATGTCGCAGCCGGCCACGCCCAGCACCTTGCCGTTGCTCAACAGCGGAAAGGAAATGGTGCCCATCAGAATCTTGATGTCGGGGTCGACGTAAGGCTCGGTCAGCATAGGCTTGCCGGTCTTGCGCGGCTCGGTGTAGTAGGCGCTGTCGTCCACCCCCTCGCCGCCCCAGACCACGTCGATCTTGCCGCTTTTGCGGTACCAGTAGACGCCGCTGCGGCCAGTCTTGTCGTTATGCTCCTTGCCGGCCAGCTCCGCGTCGCGGCCGTCCAGCGCGTTGGGTTCCCAGATCGCCCAGTAACCGACCGCGTCCGGATTGCCGGACAAGGGCCCCTTGACGATGTCCGACAGCAACTGGCGCGCGTTGGGCGGCAGATTGTGCTTCACCGCCACCGAGGATTCGGCCACCACCTGGGCCGAATCGTAAGTCTTGCCCAGCAAGCGCTGCACCTGGCCGGCCTCGCTTTCGGCCAGCAGCTTGGCGTTGTCCAGCACCGCCTTCTCCGCGCTTTGATAGCTGGCGTAGATATTGACGCCGGCCAGTACGCAAAAACCGATCAGGATCAGCAGGCCGGAACCGGCCAGAATCTTGCCCTTGATGGTGGTGATCATGGTTGTCCCCATCGCTTCATATGTGTTCTTCCCCAAAAGCCGTTGCGAGCGGACGCCGGTTCCTGGCCCGGTTATTATGGTGTGGGCCCGCCGGCGGCGTCGGTTTCCAACGGCATGCCGCCATTTGTATTAAATAGCTTAAATGGGGTAAAGGGAAATTTTGCAATCGGCGGGCCGCATCCCGGCGCGCCGCGGCAATACGAGGGAGAAGCGAAGAGTGTCGACGGAAGCACGCATCCGCCCGGACCGCGCCGAGCCGCTGGCTGAGGCCGCGCGGCGGCGAGTGCTGGCGCGGCTGGAGCAAGTGGAGGCGCGTCACGGCGTGCGCATCCTCTACGCGGCCGAAGGCGGCAGCCGCTGCTGGGGCTACGCCGCGCCGGACAGCGATTACGATGTGCGCTTCGTCTACCTGCATCCGGCGGAGTGGTACGAGACTGGCGGCGGGCGCGACGTGATCGAGCTGCCGCTGGCCGACGGCCTAGACATCAGCGGCTGGGAGCTGCGCAAGGCGTTGCGGCTGACGCTGGGCGGCAACGCCTCGCTGCTGGAGTGGCTGGTTTCGCCCCAGGTCTACCGCCAGCATCCGGCGGCCTGCCGCGTGTTGCGTGGTCTGGGGCCGGAGCACTTCGCCGGCGAGGCGGCCTACTGGCATTATCTGTCGGCGGCGCGCAAGAACTACCGCGGCCGCAAGCGCGAGGAGCAGTTGCGGCTGAAAAAATACCTGTACGTGCTGCGGCCCTTGCTGGCGGCGCAATGGCTGCGGCGTTGGCGTAGCCAGCCGCCGCTGTGGCTGGAGGAACTGGCCGGCGGGGCTTTGGACGACGCCCGTTTGCGCGAGGAGCTGGCCGGCCTGCTGGCCTTGAAGGTCGCCGGCGGCGCGCCGGAGTACGGCCCGGCCACGCCGGGCCTGCACGACTACATTGAGCGGGAGATGCAGGCTTACGAAGCCATGGCGCGGCCAAGCCGCCACAGCGACTGGGCGCGGGCGGACGCTTTGCTGGAGCAAGTGCGCTTGGCTTGCGATGCTTGAATGGGCGGAGGCCTTGGTTTCAATGCTCCGTGGCTGGCGAGGCCACCCGCTCGACAAACCGTATGGCGTAGGGTGGGTGGAGCATAGCGATACCCACGCGGAAACGCGATGGGATTGATGCTTGGACCTTGGCGGCGGGGCTTGGTGGGTATCGCCTACGGCTCCTCCCACCCTACAAGTCCCCCTCACGTAGGGTGGGTGGAGCGCAGCGATACCCACCAGCCGAGGTCAGCGATTGCGCAGGCGGATGCGGCGGAAGCGCGCTTCCAGATTGAACCGCTGCCCCAGCGCCAGGTAGAGCTGGTGTTGGCTATCCACATGGCGGTAAACCCGGACCCGGTCGGCGCCCAGCAACATCATGATTTCCAGATAGTTGAAGAAACCCATCCACTGGTAGCGCCCGCCGCGATCGTCAAAGTCGATGTCGCGGGCGACACGGCTGAGCAGGCCCTTGCCGACGTATTCGCGGTTGTCCTTCAGCCATTGCAGCAGGTGAGCCGCGCATTCGCGGCCATAAGCGGCATCGGCGGGAGCATCCTTGCTGGGCGCGGGCATTTGCCAGTAATGCGCATAGGTGCGGCCGGGGCAGAAGCGGACGAAGGGGAGCAGCGCTTCCTGCTGTTCCAGCGAGCGCAATTTGTAGCGACGACGACGGGGAAAGGTTTGAGCGTGATGCATGGTGTTTCTCCTGCTGTGACACAAGATAAACCACCTGCCGGGCAAGGCTGAGGTATTAGGCAGGCGCGTGGCAGGATTGGCGTACCGGACTGTCTCCAAACCGGCGAGTGCATGGCACTCCCCCACCATGCGCCTGCCAGATGGCGCGGCCATGGTAAAGCAGCCCGCGCAGCATGCTGCGTAGGCTACAAAATGGAGATGTGCCGGGACGCCAATCCCGGGTGCCGCATGTGGGCGGCAACGGGGGGATTGTTGCCGACCGGGTGCGGAGGGTCAAGGCGTGGAGGCAAGGCTTGCGCCAGCCACGGCGATGCCGGCGAAATTTTCCTTGTAATTCAATTGTTTCCCTAACCGGCTTTAAAAGCCCCGCGGCGGGCCGTGCGGCATCATGTAGCCATGACCCGCATATCCGACATCTCCTCCTTGCATTGGCAGCCGGCCTTGCAGGCCCGCGATCAGGCATCTCCCGCTGACATCGTCGAGAACCTCGACGACATCCATCAGGCCTTGCGCATCATCCTGGGCACGCCCAAGGGCAGCGATCCGCTGCGGCCGGAGTTTGGCAGCGATTTGTTCCATTACCTGGACTACCCGGTGGACCGTGCGCGGCCGCATGTGGTGCGCGAGGCGGTGGAGGCGATCAGCCATCCGCTGTACGGCGAACCGCGCGTCACGGTGGCGCGAGTGCTCTACAGCGTTGGCGGCAACGGCGACGCGCGGCTTACCGTGCAGTGGCGGCTGGCCGACGGCGTGATCCGCGAAACCGAGTTGCGGCTATGAGCGCGGTGGCGGCAAGCAAGGGGACGGCGCCCAATATCCTGGCCAAGGACGAGCGTTTCGGCCACCTGGCACAGCTCACTACCCGGCTGGGCGACGCCGATCTGAGCACCTTGCTGGTTTATCTGGTGGATCAGGTGGACGCCGGCTGGCTGCCGGCGCTGGCCGAGCAGTTCCATGTCGCCGGCGACGAGGGCTGGCGCTTGAGCCAGGGCGAGCGCCAGCGGCGCGAACTGATCAAGCAGTCCATCCACTTGCACCGCAGCAAGGGCACGCGCTGGTCCTTGCAGCAGGTGCTGGCCACGCTGGCCTTGTCCGGCCAGATCAGCGAATGGTTCGAATACGCCGGCAAGCCTTATCACTTCAAGATCCAGATCGACCTGGCCGCGCGCGGCATCGACGCCGCCACGCTGGCGGCGCTGGAAGCGATGATCAACGAGTACAAGAACGCCCGCTCGGTGCTGGAGCGGCTGGCGCTGGTGTTGAGCAATCGTAGCGCCGTGCCGGTGCTGGCGCTGGCCACCCAGGCCGGCGAGCTGGCCACGGTCTATCCCTTCCAGCCGGAGTCGCTGGAGCAAGGCGCAAGCTTGAGCGTCGCGCTGGCGCTCGACTGCGTGGAAACCGCCACCGTCTATCCATTTCAGCGCGCAGCGCTGCGCTAGCAGGCACCGGCAATGCTGGATCTGGCCTATGTCAGCGTCGAGACGGTCACGCTTTATCCCGCAGCATAAAACCTTTGAACCCTTCCCAGGAGCAATCGATGGCCAATGAGTTTTTCACGCTTCTCACCGCCAGCGGCAAGGCCAAGCTGGCGGCGGCGCAAGCCAACGGCGCGCCGCTGCAGATCAGCCAGATGGCGGTGGGCGACGGCGACAACGGCGGGTATTACACGCCCAGCGAGAGCCAGACCGCGCTCAAGCACGAAACCTGGCGCGGCGCGCTCAACCACCTGGCGGTGGACCCGAACAATCCCCACTGGGTGGTGGCGGAGGCGGTGTTGCCGGACACCGTGGGCGGTTTTTACATCCGCGAGGTGGGCCTGTTCGACAGCCGCGGAGATCTGATCGCCGTCGGCAAATTCCCGGAGAGCTACAAGCCGCTGCTGGCGGCCGGCTCCAACAAGCAGCTCTATGTGCGGATGATTCTGGAGGTGTCCAACACCGCGGCGGTGACGCTGTTGGTGGACCCCAGCGTGGTGCTGGCCACGCGCTCGGCGGTGGAGCAGCGCATCGCCGAGGAGCTGGCGAAGCGGGATGCCAAGCCGCGGGATTTCCATCCGCTGCAAACCTTTCCGGCTCAGGCCTACCGCCGCAATGTGCTGATCAATGGAGGTTTTGACGTGTGGCAGCGCGGCGCCAGTCAGACCGCGAGCGGTTATGGCTCGGTGGACCGTTGGCTTTTGGATCTGGGGGGCGGCCCGCTTGGCGGCGCGACCTTGTCGCGGATGGATGCGAGCATTGCCGAGGCCGAAATCTTGGGGGCGACGACGAGCTTCATGCGTCTGACGCTGAGCAAGCCGCCGACCAGCAAGGTCAACGAGTACTGCCAGGTGTGTCAGCCGGTGGAAAACCTGCGTCGTTTTGCTGGCAAGCGTCTGACCTTGAGTTTCTGGGCTAAGGCGGATCAGCCACGCAAGATGGTGGCCTATGTCGAGCAGTGGCTGAAGAGACCGCCAGCCGCATCCGACAAGATCAGGGCGCTGGAGGCAAGCTCGGTGGAACTGACGACCCGCTGGCAACGCTTTGTCTTCTCTTTTTCCTCGCCCAGCTTGCAGGGCCGTGAACCGGGAAGCGAGGCGTCTTTAGCGGTTTTTCTTGGGGTGTCCTACAGCGATGCCTACCCGGCCTTGAATGCGATTACCGGCGCGCAAACCGGCACTTTCGACATTGCCCAGGTGCAGTTGGAGGAGAGTCCGGTGGCGACGCCGTTCGAGTACCGCAGTTTTGGTGAAGAACTGGCTTTGTGCCAGCGGTACTTTGAAAAAAGTTATCCGCTAAGTGATTTTCCTTCCAAGAATTATGGCGCAGGTTCTACCTCTGCACCGGCTATCGTCGGCAAAATGTTCCATTTGAATGTTGGGGTTGTTGGTGATAGGCAAATTAATATGACTATCCCATTTATGGTGGAGAAGCGTATTGAGCCGGCTATTGTGATTTATGACGGCTTGGGCGCGGTAGATAGAATGACCACAAATAATGGAAATGGCGTCATTCCAGTAAATAAATCGTGCTCTACCAAATTTGTAAATATGATTCCCCCTGTTAGTCCAAGTATTAATTGGATTGCATGTCATTGGGTTGCTGATGCTGAGATTTAATTAATTGACAGGGAGAGTGAGAGTGAATGCCATGTATCGTTTAACTAACCAAGCAGATGGGGTGATTAGATCTGTTGATGGAGCTTATATCCCTAAAGGACATCGCTGGTGGGATGAGTATGAGCTCTGGTTGCAACAAGGTAATCAACCGGAGCCGCAGTTCTTGCTGTCGGAGTTACAAGAACAGTGGCTACGAGATATTGATGCCGCCACCGAGACCACCCGCAGCGCAATTTTCGGTAGTGAGCCGCGTCTGGCCGAATACCAGCGCGCCGCCGCCGAGGCGCAGGCGTTCAAGGACGCCGGCTACAAGGGCGAGGCGCCGCCGGCGGTGCGTTCCTGGGCCGAGGCCAAGGGCTGGGACGGCCGGCAGGCGGCGGACAGCATCCTGGCCAAGGCGGCCGCCTGCGAGCAGGCGCTGTACGCGATCCGCGACGCGCGCTTGAAGGGCAAGGAGGCGGTGCGTCAGGCCGCGGACGAGGCGGCGGCGCGCGCGGCGGCCGACGAAGCGGTGTCCCGGCTACAGCAACTGGCCGCCGGCGACTTCGCCGCCGCGTCGGAAACCGAAGCCGGGCGCGCCGGCAACCTGTTCAAGTTCTTTTCCAAACGGCTTTAAAAGCCAGCCGGCGGCGTGATGATAGATCATGTCCTCATCCGCCGCTTCTTTAGGCCGCCGCGCCGGCCGTAGCTGGCCGCCGGTCGCGGCGCTCCACTCAAGGACGTTCTCCCATGACCCCAGATTTGCCCAAGTTCATCGACGACGATCCGCATACCGTCACCGCCGAGTTGATCGACGCCTATCAGAAAATGAGCGGCAAGACACTCTATCCCGGCCAGGTGGAGCGCTTGTTGATCGACTTGATCGCCTATCGCGAAAGCGTGGCCCGCGCCGCTTTCAACGACGCCGGCCGCCAGAACCTGGTGGCTTTCGCCCGCGCGCCGATGCTGGATTACCTGGGCGAGCTGGTCGGCGTCAGCCGGCTGCCGGCCCAGCATGCGCGCTGCACGGTGCGCATCGTCTTCGCCCAGCCACTGGCATTGGCGCAGGTGATTCCGGCGCAGACCCTGGTGGCCGGCGGCGGCGTGCAGTTCCAGTCGCTGGCCAGTCAGATCGCGCCGGCAGGCAGCGCCAGCGTCGACGTGCCGGTCAGCGCGGTGGAGGCCGGCGCCGCCGGCAACGGCTTCGTGCCGGGCCAGATCAACGCTCTGGTGGATGAGCTGGAGGTGGACGCCAGCGTGGTCAATATCGATACCAGCGCCGGCGGCGCCGACGCCGAGGACGACGAGCGCTTGCGCGCGCGCATCCGGCTGGCGCCGGAATCGTTCAGCGTGGCCGGCAGCGCCGCCTCCTACCGCCACCACGCGCTGCGCGCGCATCAGGACATTGCCGATGTGGCGGTGATCAGCGCCAGCCTGCAGCAGCAGAGCGGCGAGCTGCAAAGCGCGAACCAGGTGCCGCCCGGCGTGGTGCGGCTCTACCCGCTGACCAAGACCGGCATGCCGTCGGGCAGCCTGCTCAATGTGGTGGCCGCCGCCTGCAGCGCCGACCGGGTGCGGCCGCTAACCGATCTGGTGGAAGTACTGGCCCCGGAGGATTACGGCTACCAGGTGCGCGCGCGGTTGACGCCGTATCGCGACATCGATCCCAAAACGGTGCAGCAACAGGCGCAGGCCGCCGTCGGCGCTTTCGTGCAGGCGCAGGCGGAACGGTTGGGCCGCGACATCGTGCCGTCGCAGCTGATCGCCACCTTGTCGGTGCCCGGCGTTTACCAGGTGACTTTATTGGAGCCGGCCGCCACCCGGGTGGTGCCGCCGCAGGGCTGGTCGCACTGCACCGGCATCCAACTGGAAATGACCGGAGGTCAGGATGGCTGACGTGACTCCCAATCTGTTGGCGCGCGACGAGCGCTTCGGCCCGCTGGCCCGGCTCAGCGAGCGCCTCGGCGACATCGATCCCGGCGGTCTGCTGGTCTACCTAGTGGATGAGGTGAAGCCGGATTTGCTGCCCTTGCTGGCCGAACAGTTCCACATCGACGGCGACGAGGGCTGGCGCTTGACCCAGACCGAGCGGCAGCGCCGCGATCTGATCAAGCAGAGCATCGAGTTGCACCGCCACAAGGGCACGCCCTGGGCGCTGCGCGAAGTGTTCCGCATTCTCGGCGTGACGGTGGAATTGGAGGAGTGGTGGCAGCGCCGGCCGCCGGCCGCGCCCTACACCTTCGAACTGACAGCCTGGGCCAACGACAATCTGTTGCCCGGCCAGGCCTTGTTGAATCCAGAGCTTTACCGCCGGCTGCGACGCATGGTGGAGCTGGCCAAGCCGGCGCGAAGCACCTACCGCTTCAAGCTGGGCGCGCGCTTCAACGGCCGCCTGGGCCTGGCTTCCGCCGCCCAGGCGCGCGCGCTGATCCGCCGCCGCGCCGAAGCCGCGCCGATGCGGCTGGCGCCGCAGCAGCCGCTGACCCTTTCTTCCGCCGCGCAGATCTATGGCGTGGTCCACCTCAGCATGGAGGCATTGTTGTGAGCACCCCTTTGACACCTCTCATCACCGCGGCCGGTCTGGCCGCAATCTGGCGCGCCAGTAATGACGGCGTGTCCGCGCAGATCAGCCACATCGCTCTGGGCGACGGCGCTTACGCGCCGACACAGAGCCAGACCGCGCTGCGCAGCGAGCAGGCGCGCTATCCGATCGCCGGCGGCAAACGCTTGGGCAATACCCAGATCCACCTGACCGCCATCGCCGACGACGCCAAGGCGTTCTGGGTGCGCGAGATCGGTTTCATGCTGGCGGACGGCACCTTGTTGGCGGTCTGGTCCGATCCCAAGGCGGCGCTGGCCTACAAGGCCGCCGACGTGCAGCTGCTGCTGGCCTATGACCTGGCCTTGAACGCGCTGCCGCCGGACAGCGTCACCATCCAGTCCAGCGGCGCCGATCTCAATCTGAGCCTGGCCAGCGAGTTGGCGGCTGTGGCCGCCGCCCAGATCAGCGAGGCCACCCGCGGTCTGGAGCGCGATGATCGCATCCGCGCACAGGAGGACAAGCAGCAGGCGCTGGAACCGCAAGTCGCTGCGCTGCAAAGCCAAAACCGGGTGTTGGAGCAGGAGCATGCCGCTGACAAGCGCGCCGGTTTGGAAGTGGCTACCGCCAATGCAGCGGCGATTGTCAGCCTTCAGCATTGGTTTGTGAAACAGCGTCTAGGTGCTTGAGCTGGCAGATCACGAGGGGAAAGCGGGCGGTCAAGCGCTGGGAAGGAAACCGTTTTTAGCCGCTGAGGCGAGATGTGTTGATGTCGCTGGGGCATTGCATGGGGCAACAGAGACCGCATCCAGCGTTTGCTGTAGGGCTTCCCCGCCTTATCTCATGAACACGCGTATCCCCGGTATGAGTTCGGCATTGTTGAATTTGTTAATTTAAATATTAAGTAATTGAAGGTCTGTTGCTGAGTCGTATTGGCAAAGGTGGTTTGGATGTCAGCCGAAATGGCTGTGTGTTGTGGTTTGACTTTAAGGAGAAAGAGATGAGCTTGGAAAGCAATGTTGCAGATCTGGTCAAGTCAGCGAATGCGCTGACCGGAGTTGTCAATGGCAAGATCGCCGCTATTGATAAGAGAGTGGATGTCCAAGTTGCAAAAATGGACAGCACGATGGCTAATTGGGGAACCACAACCAGCCAGATTCTGGAAGTAGGACCAGGCAAGCCATTTAAGACTATTTCTGAGGCGTGGGCATCCTTGAATGGCAAGGTGTTGCGGCATGATGTGAAAATAAAAGTGAGTGATGGAGTGCACGCCAGTTCTTCAATTCATTTTTCAGGACAGCCCTATGCGCATCGGATAAGAATTGAAGGCAATATCAAGAATCCGGAAGCATGCGTGCTTAAGTTCGTGCCGGATAGCGCCAAGCTTTCTCATGGGGTGATTTTTAACGGAGTGCGGGGGGTCAATTTTAGTGGGTTTAAAATTATTGGAGAGAGCGATGCCGATAAAAACTTCACTTGGCGTGGTATTGCTTTGCAAAGAGGCGCTTATGTGCACTCCGATACTGATTCTATACGAATAGAAGGGTCTCACAATGGCGTTGAGTTGATTTATGGCAGCCTTTATTCTTGTCCTGGCTTAAAGGTGACTGGCTTTAGCGGTAATGGCGTGCTGGTGCATGACTTTTCTCGAACGATTATTGATGGTGTAACTTTGATAGGAAAGGGAAAGCAATTTTTAAGTATCAGGCCTGATGGTGCCAAAGTAATATCCATTGGGATTAAAGTAGACTATCAGTCTTGTGTGACGGCAAATCGAGCCAGTATTAGTCAATGCAGTGATACAGGTTGCCTTGCCCGAAACAATAGCATTGTATTTGCCTATGGAGCACAGGTCAGTGATTGTGCCAACTATGGCATCTATAGCAGCTCTGGTTCAAAAGTGCAGATTCACCCTAACTCCGGAGTGACTTCAAATATCAAGGATTGCAAGGTGGGTATTGGTGCGCGGTACCAAGGCGCTGTGTTTGGTGGCAATCTTTCTATTAAAAATGTCGAGAAGGGTATCTACGCTGATATGGCCGGTCTTGCTCATGTTGAGAGTTGCTCTGCCAGCTATTGCTCAGTCGTTGCTTACGAGGCGATCAAGGGGGGATTCATTGATGCGACCGGCAGCTCAGCCAAATCAATAGAAAACAAAGTCAAGTACTCCCCGGCGAGTAGCGGCGCGGCAGGTAATGCCAACGCGACCATCGTTTTTAGTTAAGGAGAAATATCATGGGCCATATTGAAAATGTTAATGAATTTGATGAAGAAATGCCTGACCTGGGTCTGGATAGCGCCTGGTTTGATTACGCCGAAGGCACTGAGGTGCCAGAAGTCGACTCTGATAGTTATCTACGGGCGGCGGCTGAAGGAAAAATTCTCAGCGCCTATACCATTCAGCAGCAATTGAATATCGTGCGTAGAGGGAAAAAAGAGGAGGTTGAAGCCATGGGTAAGTTTATCGATGCGGTTCTGGCCTGGAGAAGTGGTGCTAACCCAGACTTTGACGAGTTGGAGAAAATTCAACCCTGATTTGACGCGGTGAGTAAGAAGCCACTTGGGGAGGTGGCTTCCTTTGCTTTTTTAAAATGTTTTAAGATACAGCGCATTTTGCCAGTGCCAGAATGCCTCCTTGTCAGTCTCGAGGTCGTTCACTTACTTATTGCTGTGAACGAAAAGCATGGTCGGGCCTCAGGTCCCGGCCAAACTCTGTGATGAACCATTGGAGAGCATGATGAGCTTGGAAAGCAATATCGCGGAATTGGTGCAGGCGTCGAACGCGCTGACTGGTACGGTCAACGGCAAGATCGCCGATATTGACCGGCGCGTAGATGTCAAGGTTCAGCAAATGGAGGATTGGCGTAAGGAAAATACGCCGAAACGCCGCATCGTCATCGATTTCACCATTGGCGGCAGCAAGGATTTCTTTTATCCGGTGTGGTGGCGTTTGCGCGCTGCGGGGGAAAGTGGGACGCATCAAGTGTCCATCGTCCGTAATTATGCGTGGAACGGCGGGGAGAGCGAGCGGCCATTGAACGCGAGCAGCGTGCACCAGGCTGGATTGTTGCTGGAGATGGAAGGCAGCGACGTGGCTTGGGGCGGGGATGCCAAGTTCCTCGAAATCAAGCGCTTCAACGAAACCTATAATCCGACAGTGTCGCATGTCGCCCATGCGATGTATTGCAAGCAATATCGGATTGATGTGAACAAGCCGGCGTACAACAGCATCCCGGAGGGAACTCTGGCCGCCTGCAATATGGTGTTGAGCGGAGCCTATCTGCGTGGCGGCGGTTTGAACTATCGTGTGATTTCCAATCTGCCGCTGGACTTTGGCTTTCATGATGGGAAAGGGGAGGAGAGGGAGTTGGCGCGTTATGAACATGTCAATACCCGCTGGGTAGCCAGCCCTATTGCACTGGCTAGCCGCGTCGCGCCGCCGCAAACCCTGAACGCTTTCGTCGACGCGCCGACCGCTTAACTCCAGGAGACTCCGATGCTGATGATTGCCAAACTGCCTAACGGCATGATCAATGTGCCCGCCGACCAACTGGCCGAACTGGGCGTCGACGCGGCTACCGCAGGCCGCTTGATTCGCGAGGCCAAGCTGGCGCAACTGCGCGTTGAGCGCGACCGCTTGCTGGCGGCCTCCGACAAGACCCAGCTGCCGGACGCGCCGTACAATGCCGAGCAGCGCGTGGCTTGGCAGGCCTATCGCAAGCAACTGCGGGACATGCCCGAATCCGTGGCCGACATCGATCACGTAGCATGGCCGCATTGTCCGGCCTAAGGCCATAAAAAAACCCCGCCATCCGGCGGGGTTTGTCGTTTGCTGCCGCGGATCAGGATTTGGCCGGCGCTTCCCAGCCGCCGCCCAGCGCCTTGTACAGGCCCACCACCGCATTCAGCTGGTCCAGCTTGGCGCTGACCAGGCCCAGTTCCGCCTGGAAGCTGTTGCGCTGCGCGTCCAGTACGTCCAGATAGCTGGCGTAGCCGTTGTCGTAACGCAGATTGGCCAGCCGCAGCGATTTGTTCAAGGCCTGGAACTGCGTGGTTTGCGCCGCCTGGATCTCCCGCGCCGCGCCGTAGCCGGACAAGGCGTCCAGCGCGTCCTTGAACGCGCTCTGCACCGTCTTCTGGTACTGCGCCAGCGCCTGCTTCTGCCGTGCGCTGGCCGCGTCCACCGCGTAGCCGGTCTGGCCGAAGTTGAACACCGGCGCCGCCAGGTTGCCGACGAAGCTCCAGGTCCGCGTCGGGCCGGTGAACAGCGTGTCCAGCGACAAGCTTTGCGAACCCAGCGCCCCGCTCAGGCTGATGCTGGGGAAGTAGGCCGCGCGCGCCACGCCGATGCGGGCGTTGGCCGCGATCAGCTGCTGCTCGCTGGCGGCGATGTCCGGGCGCCGCTCCAGCAGGCTGGAGGACAGGCCGGCCGGCACTTCCGGCGGCGCGGACAGCGCGTCCAGGCTTTGGCCGCGCTGGATGCCGCCGGCCACCAGCTGCTTGGGCGAGTGGCCGAGCAGCACGCCCAGCGCGCTTTCGGTCTGTTCCAGCGCGCTGGCGATCTGCGGCACCTTGGCGCGGGCGGAGGCCGCTTCGGCCTCGGCCTGCTGCTGGTCCAGCTCGGAGATCAGCCCGCCTTTGAAGCGCTTGGTCTGCAGCTTCAGCGACTCCTCGCGGCTTTGCAGCGTGCGCTTGGCGATGTCCAGCTGGGCGTCGTAGGCGCGCAACTGGAAATAGGTTTGCGCGGTCTGCGCGGCGATCGCCAGCGTGGAGCTGTCGCGGGCGAAGCGGCTGGCGGCGAAGTCGGCGCGCGCCGCCTCGTTGCCGCGGCGCAGCTTGCCCCACAGGTCCAGTTCCCAGGACGCGGTGAGGTTGGCGTTGCGCACGTCGCTGACCAGCGGCGCGCCAGGCGTCGTCGTCGCGGTCGAGGTGCGGCCGCGCTGGTAGCCGGCGTTGGCGTTCAGCGCCGGCAGCAACTGGGCGCGGGCGATACCGGCCTGGGCGGCGGCTTCGTCGACGCGGGCGGCGGCGACGGCCAGGTCCTGGTTGTGCTGCAGCGCTTCGGCGATCAGCTGGTCCAGCACCGGATCGTGGAATTGCTTCCACCAGTCCATGGCGATGGCCGGGCTTTGAGCCTGGGCGCTGGCGGGCAGCTCCAGTTTGGGGCGGCTGTAGTCGGGGCCGACCGCGCAAGCGGTCAGCGCCAGCGCCACCAATGAGGGAATCAGGGCGCGTTTAAGCATCGGCCTTGTCTCCTGCCTCGGCCGCGGGCTGAGGCTGTTTCGGTTTGCTGAACTTCATGATGAGCATGAAGAACATCGGGATGAAGAAGGTGGCGATGAAGGTGGCGGCCAACATGCCGCCTACTACGCCGGTGCCGATCGAGTGGCGGCTGGCGGAGCCGGCGCCGCTGGAGATGGCCAGCGGCATGCAACCCAGCACGAAGGCCAGCGAAGTCATCACGATGGGGCGGAAGCGCAGCTTGGCGGCGGCGATGGCCGCTTCGACCACGCTCAGTCCTTCTTCTTCCATCTGCTGGACGGCGAACTCCACGATCAGGATCGCGTTCTTGGCCGACAGGCCGATCAGCGTCACCAGCGCCACCTGGAAGTAGACGTCGTTGGCGAGGCCGCGCATCCAGTTGGCCATCAGCGCGCCGAACATGGCGAAGGGCACCGCCATCAGCACGCTGATCGGCAGGCTCCAGCGTTCGTACTGCGCCGCAAGGATCAGGAACACCATGATCATGCCGAAGCCGAACACCACGGCGGACGAGCCGCTGGTGGATTTCTCCTGGAAGGCGGAGCCGGTCCACGCCAGGGTGTAGCCATCAGGCAAGGTTTCCTTGGCCACGGCTTCCAGCACGTTCAACGCCTCGCCGGAGCTGAAGCCGGGGGCGGGACCGCCCACCAGCTTGGCCGCCGGGAAGATGTTGAAGCGCTCCAGGCTTTCCGGACCGGTGGTTTGCTTGATGGTGACCAGTGCCGTCAGCGGGATCATATTGCCGTCCTGCGAACGCACGTAGATGTTGCGCAGGTCTTCAACCCGGGTGCGGAAATCCGCTTCCGATTGCAGCTGCACGCGGAAGGTGCGGCCGAACTTGTTGAAGTCGTTGACGTACAGTGCGCCGAAGGTGCTCTGCATGGTGTCGAACACGGTGTTCACCGGCACGCCCAGGGACTTGGCCTTGGCCCGGTCCAGCTTGACGTAGATCTGCGGCACGCTGGCGGAGAAGGTGGTTTGCACCCCCTTCAGTTCCGGGCGTTTGGCGGCTGCGGCCACCAGTTTCTTGGTGACTTCGCCCAGCTCCACCGAGCTGGCGCCGCCGCGGCTTTGCACATAGGCCTCGAAACCGCCGGTGTTGGACATGCCGGAGATCGGCGGCGGGTTGAAGGCCAGCACGATGCCGTCAGTGATGCCCATCATGCCCTTGGCGAAGGTGTCGCCCACCACCGCCTGCGACGACAGATTGGGCGCCTTGCGCTCATCCCACGGCTTCAGGGTGATGAAGGACACGCCGGCGTTGGTCTTGTTGCCGCCGGTCAGGATGTCGAAGCCGGCGAAGCTCATCACGTCCTGAACCGCCGGGTTCTTGCTGGTCATCGCGTCCAGCTTGGTCATGGTGGCCGAGGTGCGCTGCATCGACGCGCCGTCCGGCAGGAAGGCGGCGGCGATGATGTAGCCCTGGTCCTCGTCCGGCGCCAGGCTGGACGGGATGATGCGGAACAGGCCGACGCAGATGGCGATCAGACCGGCGAACAGCAGGATGCCCACCGCGCTGCGCTTGATCAGGAACACCACGCCGCGGGAATAGCCCTGGGTCAGACGGTCGAACCAGTTGTTGAACCAGACGAAGAAGCGGGCCGGATGCTGATGGCCTTCCTTCAACAGCAGCGCGCACAGCGCCGGAGTCAGGGTCAGGGCCACCAGGCCGGAAATCGACACCGACACCGCGATGGTGATGGCGAACTGCTTGTACATCTGGCCGGCGATGCCGCCGAGGAAGGCCACCGGGATGAACACCGAGCACAGCACCAGCACGATGGCCACCAGAGCGCCGGACACTTCGTCCATCGCCTTGAAGCTGGCTTGCAGCGGCGACAGCTTTTCCTGCGTCATCAGACGTTCGACGTTTTCCAGCACCACGATGGCGTCGTCCACCACGATGCCGATGGCCAGCACCAGGCCGAACAGCGTCAGGGTGTTGATGGTGAAGCCGAAGGCGTACATGCCGGCGAAGGTGCCGATGATGGAGACGGGCACCGCCAGGCAGGGAATCAGGGTTGCGCGCCAGTTCTGCAGGAACAGGAACACCACCAGGAATACCAGCACCATGGCTTCGCCCAGCGTGGAGTACACCTCCTTGATCGACACTTCCACGAACTTGGTGGTGTCGTAGGGGATGGCGTAGTTCAGGCCTTTGGGGAAGCCCACCGCCAGCTTCTGCATCGTCTGCTCCACGGCTTGCGCGGTGGCCAGCTGGTTGGCGCCCGGCGCCAGGAAGATGCCGATCGGGATGGTGGGCCGGCCGTTGTGCGTGCCGGTGAAGTCATAGGACAGGGCGCCCAGCTCCACGCGCGCCACGTCCTTCAGCCGCACGGCGGAACCGTCCGGATTGGAGCGCACGATGATGTTCTCGAACTCTTCCGGTTCGGACAGGCGGCCCTGGGTGGTCACGGTGTAGGTGAAGTCCTGCTTGCCCTTGACCGGCTCCGCGCCCACCTTGCCGGCGGCGAACTGCGCGTTCTGCTCGCGGATGGCGGCGGCCACGTCGCTGGGCGTCAGCTTGAGCTGGGCCAGGCGGTCGGGTTTCAGCCAGACGCGCATCGAGTAGTCCTGGCCGGCGAAGTTGATCACGTCGCCCACGCCCGGCACCCGCTTCAGCTCGTCCACCACGTTCAGCAGCGCGTAGTTGCTGATGAACAGGGTGTCGTAGGTCTTGTCCGGCGAGAACAGCGAAATCACCTGCAGGAAGGCCGAGGACTTCTTGGTCACGTTGACGCCCTGCCGGCGCACTTCTTCCGGCAGCTGCGACAGCACCGACTGCACGCGGTTGTTGACGTTGATGGTGGCCTGGTCGGCGTCGGTGCCGATCTTGAAGGTCACGCTCAGCGACAGCTTGCCGCTGGAGGAACTGGTGGACTGCACGTAGAGCATGTCGTCCACGCCGTTGATCGCCTGTTCCAGCGGCGAGGCGACGGTGTTGGCGATCACCTCGGCGGAGGCGCCCGGGTAGCTCGCGCTCACCGAGATCATCGGCGGCACGATTTCCGGGTACTGCTCAATGGGCAATGCCTTGAGGGCGGCCAGGCCCGCCAGTGTGATCACGATGGAGATCACGCTGGCGAAGATGGGCCGCCTGATGAAAAAGGCGGAAAACATGAATGGTTACCCCTTTGCCTTATTGTTTGGGCGCGGCGGCGGGCGCGCTGGCGTCGGCCTTGAACGGATGCGGTTTCACGTCGGCGCCCGGGCGCAGCTTGATGATGTTGTCCACCACCACTTTGTCGCCGGCTTTCAGGCCGCTTTCCACCAGCACGTTCAGGCCCACGTCCTGAGACACGGTGATGGGACGCGGCTGCACCTTGTTGTCGGCGCCGACGACCCATACCATCTTGCCCTGCTGCGAGGTCAGCACCGCGCGCTGCGGTACGGCGATGGCGTTGCTGCGCTGAGCGCCTTGCAGGATCACGCGCACGAACTGGCCGGGCAGGATGCTGCCGTCCGGGTTGGCGAAGGTGGCCCGCGAGCGGATGGTGCCGGTGCTGGCGTCGACCAGGCTGTCGGTGAAGTTCAGCCGGCCGCTCTTGCCGTAGGTGGAGCCGTCGGTCAGCTTCAGCTGCACATTGAAGTGGCCGTTGGCGGCCAGCTTCAGTTGGCCGGAGTCCTGCATCTTGCGCAGACTCATCATATCGCTGTCGGACATGCTGAAGTTGACGTAGACCGGGTCCAGCTGGGACACCTTGGTCAGCAGGCTGCCGTCTGCGGTGGTGGACACCAGGCTGCCTTCGGAGCGGGTTTCCTGGCTGGTCATGCCGGAGATCGGCGCGGTGACGCGGGCGTAGCCCAGATTGATCTTGGCCTGCTGCACCTGAGCCTGGGCGGCGGCGACCGAGGCCTTGGCGGCTTCATAAGCGCTGACCGCGTCGTCGCGGTCTTTCTGGCTGACCGCGTTCTCTTTGAACAGCGGGGTGATGCGGTCGTAGTCTTGCTTGGTGCGCACCAACTGAGCCTGCTGCACCTGCAGATTGCCCTGCGCCTGGTCCAGCGTCGCCTTCAACGGCTCCGGATCGATCTGGAACAGCAGGTCGCCCTGTTTCACCGGCTTGCCTTCGGTATAGGCGCGTTTGAGCAGAATGCCGCCCACACGGGCGCGTACTTCCACTTCGCGCGAACCGGCGGCCTGGCCGACGAATTCGAAGGAGACCGGCACATCGGTGGGAGCGATCTCAATCACGCCTACCGGCACCGGCGGCATGGCGCCGGCGTGCTGGTCGTTTTTTTGACCGCAGGCCATCAGGCTGGCGGCCAGGGCGGTGAGCAACAGCCATTGCCCGCCTTTCTGGGCGAAGGTGTTTCCTTGCATCTTCATGGGATGTCCTCAGGAATATGGGGATATGAGTGTTATAAGTAAAAGGTACTGCAGTTTTTCTTTGATAGTGGAAATTGATCGATCTCTAGTCGCGACATTTTACATACATGCGTGTACGTATGTAAAATGCTTCCAGCGACGCATTGTGTTATGGTGCGGGCTTCCGACAGACCCTTTGATCAGCGATACGTTCAACATGGCACGCAAAACCCGGGAAGAAGCCGAACAAACGCGGCATTTGCTGCTGGATACGGCGGAGCAGCTTTTTAGCGAGAAGGGTGTCTCCAAAACGACACTGGCGGACATCGCCAGCGCCGCGGGCTTGACGCGCGGCGCGGTGTATTGGCACTTCCAGAACAAGCTGGATTTGTACCGGGCGATGCTGGACAGGATGGGCGGGCAGTTTGATGACATCTGTGAGCAATTGTTGAGAACGGCACACTCGAGTCCGGCACTGGCCTTGTGGAACCATAGCCACCGGCTGCTGACCATGATAGGGGATAACCCACAGGTTCGTCGTATTTTACTCATTCTGTTTATGCGGAGCGAGCATGTCGGTGAACTGGCCCCCATTCATGACGAGTGTGTTGCGCATATGCAAGAAACTCGCGAGCAATTGACCCTGGTGGTGCAGATGGCGGTGGATGCCGGCCAGACCCTGCCCTACGTGAATCCGGAAACGGTGGCCGAGGTGTTGCAATCGATGCACCACGGCCTGATCAATCGTTGGCTGGCGGACGGCAGCCAGACCAATCTGGGCCAGAATGCCACGCAACTGTTGCAATATGTCTACCGTGGAATATTCCTGCCGGAAGTGATGGAAGAACTCTCCCCTCAAGCGTAGCCCAGCGCTATAATTGACCTTTTTTGTCAAACCATTAGCGCCGTCGGCGGCCCCGGCCGCGCGGCGTTGTCGGTGTTACCTCTCTCATGCCCCAGGCTATTGAAATTCAGGCGGTGAGCAAGCGCTACGGCCAGCTGCAGGCGCTGGACCAGGTCGGCTTCTCCGTCGCCCCCGGCGAATTCTTCGCCCTGCTCGGTCCCAACGGGGCCGGCAAGACCACGCTGATTTCCGCCATGGCCGGCTTGTCGCGGCCGGACAGCGGCTCCATCCGCATCATGGGCCACGACGTGGTCGGCGATTTCCGCGCCGCGCGCAAGGCGCTGGGCGTGGTGCCGCAGGAGCTGGTGTTCGATCCCTTCCTGTCGGTGTGCGAAACGCTGCGCTTTCAGTCCGGCTACTTCGGCCTGGGCCGCAACGACGACTGGATCGACGAGTTGCTGTTCAAGCTGGGTCTGGCCGACAAGGCGCACAGCAATATGCGCGCGCTGTCCGGCGGCATGAAGCGCCGGGTGATGGTGGCCCAGGCGCTGGTGCACCGCCCGCCGGTCATCGTGCTGGACGAGCCCACCGCAGGCGTGGACGTGGAACTGCGCCAGAGCCTGTGGGTGTTCGTGCAGGAGCTGAACCGAGCCGGCCACACCATCGTGCTGACCACGCATTATCTGGAAGAAGCGGAAGCCTTGTGCTCGCGCATCGCCATGCTGAAGAAGGGGCGCTTGCTGGCGCTGGAGAGCAAGGACAAGCTGCTGGCGCACAGCGCGCGCCGCGAAGTGGCGCTGTTGTTGTCCGGCGAGTTGCCGGCGGCTTTGCTGCCGATGAAGCTGCGCGACGAAGACCGCCGCGTGGTGTTGCAGCTGGAGCATTTGGGCCAGCTGGAAGCGGTGCTGGCCGCGCTGCGCGAGGCGGCGGTGGAGGTGCGCGAACTGAACGTGGTGGAGACGGATCTGGAAAGCGTGTTCGTCAAGATGATGAATGGAGGGCCGCAGCCATGACCGGCTTCATGACCCTGTTCAAGAAAGAACTGGTGCGCTTCTGGAAAGTGGCGTTCCAGACCGTGGCCGCGCCGGTGTTGACCGCGCTGATGTATCAGCTGATCTTCGCCCATGTGCTGTCGCGCCATGTCGAGGCCTATCCCGGCATCAGCTACACCGCCTTCCTGATTCCGGGCCTGGCGATGATGTCGATGGCGCAGAACGCCTTCGCCAACAGCTCCAGCAGCCTGATCCAGTCCAAGATCACCGGCAACATCGTGTTCCTGCTGCTGCCGCCGCTGACCGCGCTGGAGTTCTTCGGCGCCTATCTGCTGGCCTCCGTGGTGCGCGGCCTGGCCGTCGGCGCCGGGGTCTTGCTGGTCACCGGCTGGTTCGGCCTGCCGCTGCCGGCTCAGCCGCTGTGGGCGCTGGTCTTCGCCGTGCTCGGCTGCGGCGTGCTGGGCGCGCTGGGCATTCTGGCCGGCATCTGGGCGGAAAAGTTCGACCAGCTGGCCGCTTTCCAGAACTTTCTGATCATGCCGCTGACTTTCCTGTCAGGCGTGTTCTATTCGATCAACAGCCTGCCGCCGTTCTGGTACGCCGCGTCCCACCTCAACCCGGTGTTCTACATGATAGACGGCTTCCGCTACGGCTTCTTCGGCCAGGCCGACGTCAGCCCCTGGCTGTCGGCCGGGGTGGTGGGCGGCAGCTTCGCCGTCTTGGCGGGGCTGACGCTGTGGCTGATCAAATCTGGCTATAAACTGCGCCATTGAGCGCACCCACGGGATTTCTCATGATTACTCCGCAACAAGTCAAACAATACATCGAGGCCGGCCTGGCCTGTACTCATCTGGAAGTGGAGGGCGACGGCCACCACTTCTACGCCACCATCGTGTCGGCGGCTTTCGAGGGCAAGCGCCTGATCGACCGCCACCGCCTGGTCAAGGAGGTGATCGCCACCCGCCTGGCCAGCAATGAAATTCACGCTCTGTCCATCGTCAAGGCCGCTACGCCGGACGAATGGCAAAAACTGCAAGGCTGATCCGTCATGGATAAACTGAAAATCATCGGCAACGGTCCGATCAACGGCGAGATCCGCGTTTCCGGCGCCAAGAACGCCGCCCTGCCCATTCTGTGCGCCAGTCTGTTGACCGGCGACACCATGCGCTTCACCAATGTGCCGATGTTGCGCGACATCGCCACCACCCAGAAGCTGCTGCAAGGCATGGGGGTGCGGGTGATGACCGACAATGTGCACGAGATGGAAATCACCGCCGGTCATCTGGACAGCCTGGTGGCGCCGTACGATCTGGTGAAGACCATGCGCGCGTCCATCCTGGTGCTGGGCCCGACGCTGGCGCGCTTCGGCGAGGCCACGGTGTCGCTTCCGGGCGGTTGCGCCATCGGCAGCCGGCCGGTGGACCAGCACATCAAGGGCCTGGTGGCGATGGGCGCCGAGGTCAGCATTGAGCACGGCTACGTCAAGGCCAAGGCCCGCCGCCTGCGCGGCGCGCGCATCATCATGGACATGGTAACCGTGGGCGGCACCGAGAACCTGCTGATGGCGGCGACGCTGGCCGAAGGCACCACGGTGCTGGAAAACGCCGCGCGCGAACCGGAAGTGACCGATCTGGCCAACTGTCTGGTGGCGATGGGCGCCAAGATCAGCGGCATCGGCACCGACCGTCTGGTGATCGAGGGCGTGGAGCGCCTGCACGGCGCCGATTACGCGGTGATGCCGGACCGCATCGAGGCCGGCACCTTCCTGGTGGCCGGCGCGATGACGCGCGGCCATATCGTGCTGCGCAATGCCGCGCCCAAGAGCATGGAGGCGGTGCTGGACAAGCTGGCGGAAACCGGCGCGGTGGTGGAGTGCGGCGACGACTGGATCTCGCTGGACATGAAGCGCCGCCCGCAGGCGGTGAACTTCCGCACCTTGCCCTACCCGGCCTTCCCCACCGACATGCAGGCCCAGCTGATGACGCTGAACTGCGTGGCGGAGGGCGCCGGCGTGGTGACCGAAACCATTTTCGAAAACCGCTTCATGCACGTGCCCGAGCTGAACCGCATGGGCGCCAACATCGAGGTGGAAGGCAATACCGCCATCGTCAAAGGCGTGGAGAAGCTGTCCGGCGCCACGGTGATGGCCACCGATCTGCGCGCGTCGGCCAGCCTGGTGATCGCCGGCCTGGTGGCCGAGGGCGAAACCATCGTCGACCGCATCTACCATCTGGATCGCGGCTACGAGTACATCGAGAAGAAGCTGGGCGCGGTAGGCGCGCTGATCGAACGCGTCAGCTAAGCGCAAGCTTTGCTCCGGCAATGAAAAACGCCACGGCTCAGGCCGTGGCGTTTTGCTTTGCGGCGCGGGTCTTACGCTTTTTTGACGAACTCGGACTTCAAGCTCATCGCGCCGATGCCGTCGATCTTGCAATCGATGTCGTGGTCGCCGTCGACCAGGCGGATGTTCTTCACCTTGGTGCCCACTTTCACCACCAGCGAGGAGCCTTTGACTTTCAGGTCCTTGATCACGGTGACGCTGTCGCCGTCCTGCAGCACATTGCCGTTGGCGTCCTTGATCACGCGGGCCTCTTCGGCGGGGGCGGCCTGCTCGCTCCATTCGTGCGCGCACTCCGGGCAGACATACATCGCGCCATCCTGATAGGTGTATTCGGATTTGCATTGCGGACAGGCTGGCAGATTGCTCATGGCGTTTCCTGTTGAGAAGTGGAAAAGAACGCTGCCGGCGCGTCGGGACGGCCGGCAGCGGAGGGTGCGGGTTTACTGCGCGGCGGAAGCCGCGACCTTGGCGCCGGGGACGGCGGCGGCCGGCGCCGAACTGTCCGGCTTGCCGGCCGGAGAGTCGACCAGCTCGTCGAGATTGAAATTGTCGCTAATCTGGGTCGGGTTGGGCAGGCCCAGCTGCTGCGCGCGCAACTGCATATAGGCGTCGCGGGTGTAGCTGTACGGGTCCAGCGCCGCGGCGCTGAGCATGGTTTCCATGCCCAGGTAGCGGGCGCGGGTGTTCACGCCGTACAGGCCGTAGAAGCCCACCGCTTGCCAGGTGGTGTCGTAGAACATCTTCTCCGGGCCGGGACCGCCCAGCGAGGCGGTCAGGCCGGCGCCGTCGCGCACGGTGGACGGGCCGAAGAAGGGCAGCACCAGATAGTTGCTGTCGTGCCAGCCCCAGGCGGCGAAAGTGTCGCCCAGGGTGTTCTTGTTGTTCTTCAAACCGGCCTGGCTGGCGATGTCGATCAGGCCGAACAGGCCGAAGCCGGTGTTCATCGCCACCCGCATCACGTCGTTCAGCGCTTTCTCCGGCTCGGCGCGCAAGGCGTTGGACAGCGCGCTGTAGACATCCTTGAGGTTGTCGAAGAAATTGCCGACGCCGGTGCGCACCGGCGACGGCGTGATGGCCTTGTAGCCCTCGGCCACCGGTTTGATCAGGTAGCGGTCGGCAGTGTCGTTGACCTGGTACATGGCGCGGTTGTAAGGCTCGAAGCGGTCGTAAGGCACCGTCGGATTGCTGGCGCAGCCGGCCAGGGTCAGCGATAGCGCCAGGCCGGTCAGCGCGGGTTTCAGGGGCGACATAAATCCTCTCCGCATATCAGTCCGCCGCCGGGGCGGACAACAGTTCCGCCAGCGAGTAAAGGTCCAGCAGGGCGCCGAGCCCGCTTGGCCAGTTTTCCAGGGACAGGGCGTGACCGCCGGCGTCGGCGGCGCGGCGCGCGCCGAGCAGCAGGGCCAGCGCGGCGGAATCGGCGCCGGCGATGCCGGACAGATCCAGACGCAAGGGCCCTTCGCCGGCGAGCTTGGCCAGCGGCGCGGCCAAGGCGCCGCAGCTGTCCATGTTCAGCTGGCCGCTGAGCCGCGCCTGGCCGGGGGCGGTGTGCTCCAGCATCAGCCGTTGCCCTTGGCGGCGGGCGCCGCGGCCACCGGCGCGGCGTTCTTGTTCTGCAGCAGCTTGATCAGGCCGTCCACGCCGCTCTTGCGCACTTCTTCATTGAAGGAGTTGCGGTAGACGGTGACCAGGCTGGCGCCTTCCACGCTGACGTTGTAGATCTTCCAGCCTTGCGCGCCCTTGTTCAGCGAGTAGTCCACCGCCACCGGGTTGGCGTTGCCCGGCAGGCTGACCGTGGTTTTCACCGTGGCGTCGCGGTCGCCGTTGCTCATCAGCGGGTTGGGCTTGACGTCGACCTGAGCGGTTTTGAAGCGAGTCATGGTCGCGGAATAGGTGCGCACCAGCAGGGTCTGGAACTGCTGGGTCAGCTGGGCGCGCTGCTCGGCGCTGGCCTGGCGCCAGCCCAGGCCCACGGCCAGGGCGGTCATGCGCGGGAAGTCGAACATCGGCACCGCCACGGCTTCCGCCTGCAGGCGGATTTGCTTGGTGTTCTTGCCGTTGTCTTGTTTCAGCACTTCCAGCACCTGGCGGGAAGCGTCCTTGATCACGTCGGTGGGGGTGTCGCCGGCGGCTTGGGCCGCGGCGGACAAGCCGAACAGCAGACAGCAGAATGCGAGCAGTTTTTTCATCGTTTTTCCAATCGATTGCGAGTGAGCCGGCGGCGCGGGTAGCGCGCCGGCCGGCAGTTTGTTGCGGGGTGCCCCGTCTTTGTGCCGCGCTATTTGTCAGCGCTCTTGTTGCTATCGGTAAAGCCCGTCATGAACTTGCCGATCAATTGTTCCAGCACCATGGCCGAGGAGGTGATGGTGATGGTGCCGCCCGGGGTCAGATTGGTTTCCGAGCCTCCCTGCAGCATGCCGATATATTGTTCGCCCAGCAGGCCGGCGGTCAGGATGGACGCGCTGGCGTCGTCGCTGATCTGATAGGTCTTGTCAATATTCAGAGTCACGCGGGCGCGATAAGTTTTCGGGTTGAGCTGGATGTCGGCCACGCGCCCGATCACCACGCCGGCCTCCTTGACCGGCGCTTTGACCTTCAGTCCGCCGACGTTGTCGAAGTCGGCGTACAGCACATAGGTCTGGTTGGCGCTTTGCGGGACCAGATTGGCCACTTTCAGCGACAGGAAGGCGACGGCGGCGATGCCCAGCGCCACAAAGATGCCTACCCACAAATCAATAGTAGAGCGTTTCATTCGGGTTTTTCCTAGAACATGAAGGCGGTCAGGATGAAATCCAGCGCCAGAATGACCAATGCGGAGGTGACCACGGTCCGGGTGGTGGCGGCGGAAATGCCGCTGGCCGTCGGAGTGGCGTCATAACCTTCGAACACGGCGATCAGGGTGACGGCGACGCCGAAGCACAGGCTCTTGATCAGGCCGTTGACCACGTCGAAATGCAGGTCGACGTTGGCCTGCATCTGCGACCAGAAGGTGCCGACGTCCAGGCCTATCATCACCACGCCCACCAGGTAGCCGCCGAAGATGCCGACCACGTTGAACAGCGCGGCCAGGATGGGCATGGAGATCACGCCGGCCCAGAAGCGGGGCGCCACCACGCGGGCGATCGGGTCGACCGCCATCACGCTCATCGCGTCCAGTTGCTCGGTGGTTTTCATCAGGCCGATTTCGGCCGTCATCGCGCTGCCGGCGCGACTGGCGAACAAGAGCGCGGCCAGCACCGGGCCCAGCTCGCGCAACAGCGCCAGCGCCACCACCGCGCCCAGCGCGTCGGCGGAGCCGAATTTGGCGAGGGTGCTGTAGCCTTGCAGGCCCAGCACCATGCCGACGAAGAGGCCGGACACCAGGATGATGATCAAGGACATCACGCCGGCGAAATAGACCTCGCGTATGGTCAGCTGCGGCCGCAACAGGCTCTGGCCGCTGCCGCGCAGGATGGCCACCAGGAAGCGGCAGGCGAAGCCCAGCCGCCAGACGGCGTTGATGGTGAGGTGGCCGAGCTTGCGCAAGGGCGCGGCGATCAAATCAAGCATGGCGGCCTCCGTTGAGTCCCAGGTCGTCGGCGAGCGAGCGCTCCGCCGGGTAGGCGTAGTGCACCGGGCCGTCGGCCTCGCCCCAGATGAACTGGTGCACCCATGGCGAATCCGAATTGCGCACCTGGTCCGGCGTGCCCTGGGCGACGATCTCGCCGCCGGCGACGAAGAGCACGTGGTCGACGATCTCCAGCGATTTGTGCACGTCGTGGGTGACCATCACCGCGGTGGTGCCCAGCGCGTGGTTGAGCTTCTTGATCAGGTGGGCGATCACGCCCAGCGAGATCGGGTCCAGGCCGGTGAAGGGCTCGTCGTAGAGCATCAGTTGCGGGTCCAACGCGATGGCGCGCGCCAGCGCCACCCGGCGCGCCATGCCGCCGGACAGTTCCGCCGGCATCAGCTGCTGGGTGCCGCGCAGGCCGACGGACTCCAGCTTCATGGTCACCAGGTCGCGGATCATGCTGTCCGGCAGCTTGGTGTGCTCGCGAATGGGGAAGGCGACGTTGTCGAACACCGACAGGTCGGTGAACAGCGCGCCGAACTGGAACAGCATGCCCATGCGGCGGCGGTGTTGATAAAGTTCGGCGGCGCTCATCTTGGCGACGCTCTTGCCGTCAACCAGCACTTCGCCGGCCTGCGGGCGGTTCTGGCCGGAGATCAGCCGCAGCAGCGTGGTTTTGCCGCTGCCGCTGCCGCCCATGACGGCCACCAGCTTGCCGCGCGGAATGGCGAGGTTGAGGTTTTTCAGAATGGGCCGCTCGCCATAGGCGAAGCTGACGTTCCTGAACTCGATGAAATTGTCAGAAGACACAAAGTTTCCAGATAGCATGCGTGAAGCCGCGGACGGCCTCGGTTGAAACGGCGGACCCGGAGCGGTGCGATGGCGGGCCGTTCAGGCAAAGCGGCTCTTGAAGCCTGTCACCCAAGCTTTGCCTTGGATGAGCGGTTCTTGGAGAGCGGCCGCTTTTTTGCCGATTCTTTTCGAACTGGAGATTTTATAGACTTGTCGTGAACTAGCCAAATTTCAACGGTGTTCGCGATGCAAATATGCTGCATTGCAATGCGGCCGGCGGCGCGGAGGAGGCGGGGAGAGGCGGACAGCGGGCGTGCCGACTGTCCGCCCGAGCCGGCGGACGGAAGGGGCTTACACGCCGCGCAGCAGTTCGTTGATGCTGGTCTTGCTGCGAGTCTGAGCGTCCACTTTCTTAACGATCACCGCGCAGTACAGGCTGTGGCTGCCGTCCTTGCTCGGCAGGTTGCCGGACACCACCACCGAGCCGGGCGGCACGCGGCCGTAGCTGATCTCGCCGGTTTCGCGGTCGTAGATCTTGGTGGACTGGCCGATGTAGACGCCCATGGAGATCACCGAGCCTTCGCCGACGATCACGCCTTCGACGATTTCCGAACGCGCGCCGATGAAGCAGTTGTCCTCGATGATGGTGGGGTTGGCCTGCAGCGGCTCCAGTACGCCGCCGATGCCGACGCCGCCGGACAAGTGCACGTTCTTGCCGATCTGAGCGCAGGAGCCGACGGTGGCCCAGGTGTCCACCATCGCGCCTTCGTCGACGTAGGCGCCGATATTGACGTAGGACGGCATCAGCACGGTGTTCTTGGCGATGAAGCTGCCCTTGCGCGCCACCGCGCCCGGCACCACGCGGAAGCCGGCTTCCTGGAAGCGGGCCGGGTTCCAGTCGGCGAACTTGGTGTCCACTTTGTCGAAGTAGCGGTTGACGCCGTCGTCGGAAAGCTCATTGTCGCGGATGCGGAAGGACAGCAGCACCGCCTTCTTCACCCATTGGTTCACCACCCAGTCCGCGCCCTGTTTTTCCGCCACGCGCAGGCGGCCGGCGTCCAGCTCGGCGATCACCTGGCCGATGGCGGCCTTGAGCTCGGCGGAAACGGTGGCCGGGGTGATGTCGGCGCGTTGTTCGAAGGCTTCTTCGATCAGGGTCTGGATCGGATGCATGGTGTTCAGTCCTTTGGCAATGTGGATGGAAGTGGTCATTCAATTCGCTTTCAGGCGGCCGCGCCGGAGGCGGGGCCGCGGGGATTCATGGGGTCTGGCGTTGCCGGCGTTCGGCGAAGGCGACGATGCGCTCGACGCCGGCCACGCATTCTTCCAGCGTGGCCACCAGCGCGACGCGGACATAGCCGGCGCCGGGATTGACGCCGTGGGCGTCGCGCGCCAGGTAGCTGCCCGGCAGCACGGTGACGTGTTCCTCGGCGAACAGCGCCTTGGCGAAGTCTACATCATTCCCGTCCGGCACCTTGGCCCACAGGTAGAAGCTGGCGTCCGGGCGCCGCACCTCCAGCCCCATCGCCAGCCGCGGGGTGACCGCGTCGAACTTGGCGATGTATTGGGCCCGGTTGGACTCGACGTGGTCCTCGTCGTTCCAGGCCGCCACGCTGGCCGCCTGTATCGCCAGGCTCATCGCGCTGCCGTGGTAGGTGCGGTAGAGCAGGAACTTGGCCAGCAGCGCGGCGTCGCCGGCGACGAAGCCCGAGCGCATGCCGGGCACATTGGAGCGCTTGGACAGGCTGGTGAACATCGCCAGCCGCTCGAAGCCGCGGCCCAGCTTGCGCGCCGCCTCCAGCCCGCCCAGCGGCGGCCGGCCGAAGTGGATTTCGGAATAGCATTCGTCGCTGGCGATGACGAAGCCGTAGCGCTCGGACAGCTGGAACAGCGTCTCCCAGTCCGCCAGCGACATCACCGCACCGGTGGGGTTGCCGGGGCTGCACACGATCACCAGCTGGGTGCGTTGCCACACCGCTTCCGGCACCTGGCTCCAGTCCGGCTGGAAGCGCTGTTCGGCCAGACAGTTGACATAGTAGGGTTCGGCGCCGGCCAACAGTGCCGCGCCTTCGTAAATCTGGTAAAAAGGGTTGGGGGATATCACGATGGGCGTCTGCCCGGCGCTGGCGTCGATCACCGTCTGCACAAAAGCAAACAAGGCTTCACGGCTGCCGTTGACCGGCAGTATCTCGCTTTGCGCATCCAGTTCCAGATCATAGCGCCGTCGCATCCAGCCGGCGCAGGCTTGGCGCAGCGCCTCGCTGCCCAGCGTGGCCGGGTATTGCGACAGCCCGCCTAGGTTGTCGATCAGAGCCTGTTCGACCAGCTCCGGGGTTGGATGTTTGGGTTCGCCTATCGACAGATTGATGTGCGTTTTGTCCGCCGGCGGCGTCAGGCCGGCAAGCAGCGCGCGCAGGCGCTGGAAGGGATAGGGCTGCAATTGGGCCAGGCGGGGGTTCACGGTGTCTCCAAAGCGGGCGCAAGCAAACGAATATCTTAAGAACAAGCGATGACACCTGTAAAACAAAAATTTCTCGCCGTCTGCGGCATTCTCACCACCGCTCTGGTCTGGGGCTTGATGTGGTACCCGTTTCGCAGCCTCAATCAAAGCGGCGTCAGCGTGGCGATGACCTCGCTGGTGGTCTATCTGGTGGCCATCACTCTGGGCGTGATCACCTTTTTCGACGTCTACCGCCGCCAGTTCCGGCTGCAGCCGGTGTTGCTGGTGCTGACCGCGGTGTTCGGCTGGTGCAACTACAGCTATACCTGGGCGGTGTCCGAGGGCCAGGTGATGCGGGTCTTGCTGCTGTTCTACCTGTCGCCGCTGTGGACGGTGTTCCTGTCGCGCTTGATCCTGAAGGAGCGGCTGACCCGCAGCGGCTGGCTGGTGGTGGCCTTGTCGCTGCTCGGCTGCTTCATCTTCATCTACCGGCCGGGCCTGTTCGCCGGCGAGCTGCCGCTCAGCCATCGTTACGAGTGGCTGGCCCTGTCCGGCGGCATGGCCTTCGCGCTGGGCAATGTGCTCAGCCGCGGCGCCCAGTCCATCCCGGTGCCGGTCAAGTCGGCGTCGATCTGGTTCGGCGTGGCGTCCATCGGCGCGATCAAGCTGGCGCTGGCCGGGCAATTGGGCGGCATTCTGCAGATTCCGCCGCAAAGTTGGCTGGTGCTGGGCATTCTGGGCGTCACCCTGTTGTGCACCAGCGTGATCTCGCAGCACGGCGTGTCCATTTTGCCGGCGACGCAGACGATGACGCTGATGCTGATGGAGCTGTTGTTCGCGGCGGCGTCGGCCTATCTGCTGGCCGGCGAGGCGATGACGCCGCGCGAATGGCTGGGCGGCGCCTTGATCGCCAGCGCCAGCCTGTTGTCGGGACGCATGAGCAGGAAGCCGGGGACGGCGCAATGGAAACAGGAGACAGCATGATTACGATCCGAGCGATGAACGACAGCGATTTCGAACGCTTCTGGCCGGTGTTCCAGGCGGTGGTGGCGGCCCGGGAGACCTATGCCTTCGATCCGGAGCTGACACGGGAGCAGGCGCGCGAGTTGTGGCTGCGGCTGCCCTTGCACACCCTGGTGGCGGAGGAGGACGGCGCGCTGCTGGGCTCGTATTTTCTCAAGCCCAACGCCGCCGGTCCGGGCGGCCATGTCTGCAATTGCGGTTATATGGTGGCCGAGGCGGCGCGCGGCAAGGGCGTGGCGCGGCTGATGTGCGAGCACTCGCAGCAATTGGCGCGGGACAGCGGCTTCCTGGCGATGCAGTTCAACTCGGTGGTGGCCAGCAACGAGGTGGCGGTGGCCTTGTGGAGCAAGCTGGGGTTCGAGCCGGTGGGCCGTTTGCCGCGCGCTTACCGCCACGCGCGGCTGGGCCTGGTGGACTGCCTGGTGATGTACAAATGGCTGGGCGACGCCGCGCCGGAGATGCCGGAGCCGGCGCCGCTGATCGGCCGCAAGAATATCGAGGCGACGGTGTCGCGGCGCAGAGGCCACCGCTAAGCCGTCGTCGGCATCAATAATGCGGCGGAATCTCGTCGCGCGGGCTGAGGCCGGACGCGGCGTCGTCCGGCTGGGCTTGACGGAATTGCTGGTAGAGCAGACGCATTTGCTGTTGCAGCAGCTCCATGTCTTTTTGCTGGCGCGCCACGGTGGCGTTCAGCGCGTCCAAGAGTTCGTCCTGGAAGGCGAGCTTCACTTCCATTTCGGCCAGGCGGGCATCGATTTGATCATCCATGCCGGCCATTCTACAACACCATCGCCGCAATCCAGCCGGCCGCCAGCACCGGCAGGTTGTAGTGCAGGAAGGTGGGCAGCACGGTGTCGCGGATATGGTCGTGCTGGCCGTCCACGTTCAGGCCCGAAGTCGGCCCCAGCGTGGAGTCCGACGCCGGCGAGCCGGCGTCGCCCAGCGCGCCGGCGGTGCCGATGATGGCCACCGTGGCCAGCGGCGAAAAGCCCAGGTGCATGCACAGCGGCACGTAGATGGCGGTGAGGATGGGCACGGTGGAGAAGGACGAGCCTATGCCCAGGGTCACCACCAGGCCCACCAGCAGCATGGCGAAGGCGGCCACGCCCTGGTTGCCGGCGAACAGGCCGGCGCTGGCGGTCACCAGAGCGCCCACCTGGCCGGTGGCCTTCAGCACCTCGGCGAAGCCTTGGGCGGTGATCATGGTGAAGCCTATCATCGCCATCATCTTCATGCCCTCGTTGAACAGACCGTCCGCGTCCTTCCATTTCACCACGCCGGTGGCGAGGAACAGCAGAAAGCCCGCCAGCGCGCCCATGATCATCGAATCGGTGTACAGCTGCACCGCGAAGGCCAGCGCGATCGCCAGCAGCGCGGTGGCCAGCGATTTGCGGCTGACCTTGGCGCGGGTGCGCTCGGCGTTTTCTATCTTGCCCAAGGCGTACTGGCGCGGCTTGCGGTAGCTGACCAGCACCGCCCACAACAGGCCGGCCACCATGCCCAGCGCCGGGATCGCCATCGCGTGCATCACATTGAGGCCGCGCACGTCCATGCCGGATTTGGCGATGTTGCCGAGCAGGATCTGTTTCAGAAAGATGTCGCCGAAGCCCACCGGAAACACCATATAGGGCGTGACCAGGCCGAAGGTGATCACGCAGGCGACCAGGCGGCGGTCCAGATGCAGCCGCGCCATCACATAAAGCAGCGGCGGCACCAGCAAGGGGATGAAGGCGATGTGGATGGGCACCAGGTTCTGGCTGGCGACGCTGACCGCGGCCAGCAGCAGGATCAACGCCCATTTCAGCCGGCTCTGGCCGCTGTCGCGTTCCAGCCGCTTGACCGCCAGATCCGCCATCGCGTGCGGCAGGCCGGATTTGGCGATGGCCAGCGCGAAGGCGCCCAGCAGGGCGTAGGACAGGGCCACCGAGGCGCCGCCGGTGATGCCGTTGTTGAAGGCTTCCAGCGTGCGGGACAGGGACAGACCGCCGCAGAGGCCGCCGATCAAGGCGCCGAGCAGCAGGCTGATGACGACGTGGGTGCGCAACAGCGCCAGCCCGAGCATGACGATGACGGCCAGAAGAACTGCGTTCATTTGTATATACAGATCAATAGGTTGGACGAAGACGCCGAGGGCGCGCAGCGTAGCGGGTTTCGGTTTTTCTGTCGATAGTTTTGCTTGGAACGCGGCACGAAGCGGCGCGGTAGGGAGCCGACCGCGGCGGCGGAAGCGGGATCTTGCTTTGCTTTGCGATTTCAAAGACTTGCCGGCTTGACGCCGTGGAAGCGGGCGCGACGGGGCCGTTGCGGCATTTATATACTTGTTGGAAATAAAAAACTAATTTTATATATCTTTACTGTGCTATTACGCCGGCTTAGAGTGAGGGCATGTCGAGGCGCGTCCCGCGCCGCGCAGAGAGGAGGTGGCCGATGAACGCCCTGTTGATAGGCGCGGACAGCTTGGGGAACATTCCGGCGGTTCTGCAAAGCTACGATATCCGGATCGCCCGCCACATCTGCGGGCGCAACGTCGCGCATCAGCGCAGGGCGCCGCTGCCGGGCAAGCCGGATCTGCTGATCCTGCTCACCGATTTTCTGGGACACAATGTGATGCGCAATTACCGGGACCGCGCCCACGCGCTGGGCATCCCGGTGGTGGCCTGCCGCCGTTCCGCCACCGCGGTGGAGCGGCGTTTGCAACATGAAGGCTGGAGGAAGCTGCCATGATTTTTTCGGGCAATGAGAATTGGTTGGGTAGCTTGGCGCGCGCCGAGGATTCGGCGCTGCCCTTGCGCGACGACACGGTGGCGGTGGAGTGGGCCAGGCTGGCGCCGCAGCCCTTGCCGCAGGCGGCGGCGCAGCCGTCGCAGCCGGCGTGATCCGCCGGCGTCCGTCTATTCGCGGTGGTAGGGGTGGTTGTTGAGGATGGAGTAGGCGCGGTAGATCTGCTCGGCCAGCATCACCCGCACCATGCCGTGGGGCAGGGTCATCGCCGACAGCTGCAGCAGCACGTCGGCGCGCTGCTTCAATTCCGCGGCCAGGCCGTCGGCGCCGCCGATGATGAAGGCCACGTCGTCGCCGCCGGCCATCCATTCCTTCAGGCCTTCCGCCAGCCGCACCGAAGTCCAGTTCTTGCCGCGTTCGTCCATCACCACCAGTCGCGCGCGCGGCGGAATGGCGGCGAGCAGCCGCTCGTGCTCGGCGGCAATGCCTTTTTCGGCGGTGACGCCGCCGCCGCGTTTCTCCGGTTTGATTTCCTTCAGTTCCAGCGTGATGTCGCGGCCGAAGCGCTTGGCGTAATCGCCGTAGGCCTCATCGACCCAGCGCGGCATCTTGGTGCCGACGGCGAGAATAGTGATTTTCATCGTGAATGAGCCAGGGAATAAACGCAAACGGGGACTTGCGTCCCCGTTTCGATGAGCGGCTTAGAACCTGTTTACGATCTGCTACGCGTTGGCGATACGGCGTTGAAACCGTCCTCGAAATGCTCATGTACCACTTGTACATTCCGCTTTCACAGCCGTTTTCGCCTTGTCTCGCTCTTGCTCGCGAGACCGTAAACACGTTCTTAGCGCAGCCGGATCAGGTCGCCGACCACGGACGGCCGCCGGCCGGCAGGAAGCTGGGCTTCTGGCCGCCCCACAGCGCCTCGATGTCGTAGTAGTCGCGCACCGCGGGCAGCATCACGTGCACCACCACGTCGCCCGCGTCCACCAGCACCCATTCGCCGCTTTCGTGGCCTTCGCTGCCGACGATGTCCACGCCGGCTTCCTTCAACTTGACGTGCACGCTGTTGGCCAGCGCCTTGACCTGGCGGTTGGAGTCGCCGGTGGCCACGATCATGCATTGGAACAGCGAGGTCAGTTTGCTGGTGTCCAGTTCGATGATGTCTTTGCCCTTGACGTCTTCCAGGGCTTCGATCGCCAGCTTGGCAATGTCTTGCACTTCCATAATGTCCTTTTCCTGTGCGGGGTCCGCGGCGGCCGGGGCCGACGCAAAGCTGCCGCAAAATGGCGGGCGGGGCCGGCGCGCGCAGCGCGGCGGCAGGCCTGCCGTATTGCTTTTAAAGTGAATCGCTGCCGGCCGACTGCGGGCGGCCTGGCGGAAAGTGGCCGGACACGGCGGCTACACTGTCTGGTATAGCCGGTGTTGGCGGATATAGGCCAGCACCGCGGGCGGCAGCACATCGTCCACCGCGTCGCCGCGCGCCAGGCGCTGGCGGATGTCGGTGGCCGCGATGTCCACCGGCGGCAAGGCCAAGGGGCGGATTGTACCGGATGCGGTTCGATTTGAAAAATCAGAGACTTGCCGGGCGCGCCACAAGGCTTGCACCGGCGCCGGCAGCGAGGCCGGATCGAAGCCGGGACGCAAGGCCACGGCCAGGTTGGCGAAACGCAACAGTTCGTCCCAGCGCTTCCAGGTATGCAGCCCGGCCAGCGAGTCGCCGCCGATCAAAAACCACAGTTCGGCGTCCGCGCCCAGTTCGGCGCGCAGCTCTTCCAGGGTGTCTATGGTGTAGGCGGCGCCGGGGCGGCGCACTTCGCGTTCGTCCACCGTCAGCAGCGGCCGATCCGCCGCCGCCAGCTTTGCCATGGCCAGCCGTTGCGCCGGCGCGGCGTGCGGGCCCTGGCTGCGGTGATAGGGCCGGCCGGCCGGAATCAGCCTGACCTGGTCCAGCGCCAGCTCCGCGGCGAAGGCGTCGGCCATGCGCAGGTGGGCGTTGTGGATGGGGTCGAAGGTGCCGCCGAACAGGCCCAGGCGCAAGGGCTTACTCCAGCGCGTCGTCGTTCTGGTAGCCGTCGACGATGACTTCCAGCCGGCCGGTGGACGGATGGATCACCATGCCGTGCACCGGCACGTCCTTGGGCATCAGCGGGTGGTTGCGGATGGTGTGCACGGTGTGGCGCACGCTGTCGGACACGTTGTCGAAGCCCTTCAGCCAGCCGTCCAGATCGATGCCGGCGGCGCGCAAGGTGGCGATGGTGTCTTCCGACACGCCGCGTTCCATCGCGTGGTCCAGCACGCGCTGCGGATCGACCGCGCGCATGCCGCAGTCGCGGTGGGCGACCACGCAGATTTCGTCGGCGCGCAGTTCGTACACCGCCATGATCAGGCTGCGCATCACCGAACCCCACGGGTGGGTGATCAGCGCGCCGGCGTTCTTGATCAGCTTGGCGTCGCCGTTCTTCAGGCCCATGGCCTTGGGCAGCAGTTCCACCAGCCGCGCGTCCATACAGGCCAGCACGGCCAGGCCCTTGCCGGGGAATTTGTCGGTCTTGAATTGCTCGTATTCGCGGTTTTCCACGAAGTGGCGATTGTGTTCGAGCAGAGCGCTTAATCTATCCATGATGGCAATCTCCTACTGAGAGTCTGTTCATCAGCGTTCTGACGCGGCGGCGGCAAAAGGATCATGGACAGGCTCTGGACGGTTTGTCAGGTTTGGGCGTTTAGAGAGAATACTCGGTTGCGGGCGCATCCTACCACTGTTGTTCCCGCCGGTCTTGTGTTTTCGCAAAACGGGGATTTCCCTGGCTACAGCAGGGAATTGCGATGAACTTCAGACAATGGCGGCGAATGGTCGTTGGCTTGCGACATCGAGCGGGCTACGTTCACCAACGCGACAGATGGTCCTCGGTCACGCCCAGCAAATCGCTGACCACATGGTCGGCGCCGCCGTCCGGGTCGCGAATCCGGCCGTTGAAACGGCCGATGGGCTGTACGTAGCGGCTGGCGGCGATCAGCAGATTCTTGTCTTCGCGCCGCGCGCCTTCCGGCGCGAAGCTCAGGTCCAGCAGGCCGTTGTCGCTGCGCATGCGCCAGCCCTGCAGCGGATCGTCCGGCTGGTAGTCGAAGCTGACCGGCCCCAGCCGGATCAGCTTGCCGCGCAGCCAGGCGGCGTTTTCGGTATCGCCCATATAGCCTTGCTGCAGATTGAAGCCCAGTTCCAGCGAATGCGCGCTGGCCCAGCGCCAGCGGGTTTCCCTCGCCAGCAGGCCGTTGGAGTAGTCCAGCGCCGCCACCGCGCCGTCCAGCGAATAGCGCCGGTCCTGGCAGTCGGCGAAGCCGCTGATCCGGAGGCCGCCGCTCTTATGGGTGGAGTGGGCCAGCCAGTTGGCCGGCGCGATCACCGCCAGCACCGGCGGCATGTCCGTCAACTGGATATGCGCGGCCACTTTCAACTGCGGCGAGTCCACCGCCAGTTCCAGCCGCTCGCCGTCGCGGCGGAAACTCAGCCGGCAGCGGCCGGCCTGGAAGGAGGCGTCGCCGAAGGCGCGGTCCTCTATCCGGGTGGACAGGCCGGGCAGGCCGTTGGCGCTGGCGGCGGCGATGACTTCGCCGCTCTTGCGGTCGAACAGATAGGCGAAAGCGGTGCCGGTCCAGCCGACGTCGACAATGGCGACGCCGATGAAAAAGGCCGGGTGGGCGATGGCCGCGTACTGCCAGCGCTTGTGATGCAGCCGGCGCGTCAGCCGTTGATAGGGCGTGGTTTTCAGCGCGCGCCAGTCCAGCCGGTCGATGATGCCCTGATATACGCCGAAGGCGGGGATGCCGCGTTCGTGCACCAACTGCCTGGGGGCGGGCGGGAGGAGGGTGGAGGCCATGGCGGTGCTGGGCCGGGTCGGCGCCGCGGCTGAAAATAGGTTCATGGCCTTGAGTCTACAACAGTTTTTCCCGGCGCGATGGTGACTGATAGGCCATGTGGCGGCGGGCGGACTACTGTGGCGCGGCGGTAACAGTTAGTTGATTTACATTATATTGTAAAACATAATGTTTGCGCCGCCGGAAAGCCGGCGCGGGAGAACGAATATGGATTTGAACATGCTGCGCGCCAATGCCGGCCGCGCCGCCTTGTTGTTGAAGGGCCTGGCCAATGAGGACAGGCTGCTGCTGCTGTGCCAGCTGGTGGACGGCGAGAAGTCGGTGTCTGAGCTGGAGCGTTTGACCGGCATTCGCCAGCCCTCTTTGTCGCAGCAGCTGGGCGTGTTGCGCAATGAAGGCCTGGTGGCGACGCGGCGCGAAGGCAAATGGGTGTATTACAGCGTGGCCAGCGCCGACGCCCTGGCCTTGCTGAACGCCTTGCACGCCTTGTTCTGCGCCGACCAGCCGGCGGGAGCGGCGTGATGGCCGCGGATTGGGCGGCGTTCACGCCGTGGCCCGCCTTGGCGGGCGGGGCGTTGATCGGCGCGGCGGCGGCTTGGCTGGCTCTGTTGCATGGTCGCGTCGCCGGCATCAGCGGCATGCTGGGCGGCTTGTTGGAGCGGCGGGCGGACTGGCGCGCGCGCTTGGCCTTTCTCCTGGGCCTGACGGCGGCGCCGGCTTGGTGGTGGCTGGCGGCGGGCGAATTGCCCGTCGTCAAGATCGAGGCCGGCGGCTTGCGCTTGCTGGCCGCCGGCCTGCTGGTGGGCGTCGGCGCGGGTCTGGGTTCCGGCTGCACCAGCGGCCACGGCGTCTGCGGCCTGGCGCGTTTATCGCCGCGCTCGCTGGCGGCGACGGCGGCCTTCATGTTTGCCGGCTTCGTCACCGTGGCCGCGGTTCGACATTGGGGGGCGTGAAGATGGCGGCGGAGTGGAAACGCTTGTTGTCGATGGCGGGCGCGGGCCTGTTGTTCGGCCTGGGCTTGTTGCTGTCCGGCATGGCCAATCCGGCCAAGGTGCTGGCCTTTCTTGACCTGGGCGGCGCCTGGGATCCCAGCCTGGCGCTGGTGATGGCCGGAGCCGTCGCCGCGGCCTGGCCGGCCTTCCGTCTGGCCGAGCGCCGCCCGCGCGCGTTCCTGGGCGAGCCGGCGCGGTGGCCGGCCAAGACGCCGCTGACGCGCCGGCTGATCGGCGGCGCTCTGCTGTTCGGCGCAGGTTGGGGCCTGGCCGGCCTCTGTCCGGGGCCGGCCTTGCTGCTGGGCGGCATGGCGTCGCCGCTGAGCCTATGGTTTTTGCCGGCGATGGCGGCCGGCCTGTGGCTGGCCGGACGATGGGAGCGGCGCGGATGAGGCTCTGGCTGCCGGCCTGGTTGCGCGACTACCGGCGCGCGTATTTGCCGGGCGATCTGGGCGCGGGCCTGGTGGTGACCTTGCTGCTGGCGCCGCAAGGGCTGGCTTACGCGCTGGTGGCCGGCCTGCCGGCGCAGGCGGGCTTGTACGCCAGCATCGCGCCCTTGCTGATTTACGCGCTGGCCGGGCGCAGTCACGCGCAGTCGGTGGGGCCGATGGCGATGACGTCCTTATTGGTGGCGGCCACGCTGGCGCGCTTGGCCGAGCCGGGCTCGGGCGATTATCTGGCGTTGGCCATCGGCCTGGCGCTGCTGTCCGGCGCGATGCTGGCGGCGCTCGGCCTGCTACGGCTGGGTTTCGTCGCCGATCTCTTGTCCGAACCGGTGCTGGCGGCCTTCACCTCGGCGTCGGCCTTGCTGATCGTGCTGTCGCAGCTGGGGCCCTTGCTGGGCGTGCAGGCCGGCGGCGCGTCCTTGCCGCAGCTGCTGGCCGGTCTGTGGCGGGCGGCCGGCGGGCTCAATCCGGCGGCGTTGTTGTTCGGCGCGACGGCGCTGGTCTTGCTGCTGCTGGCGCGCTGGTTGGGCGATCCGCTGTTGCGCCGCTGCGGCCTGCGCGCGCCGACGCGGCAACTGTGGCTGCGTCTGGCGCCGTTGCTGGCGGTGCTGCTGGGCATGGCGCTGGTGGCCGGCCTGGGTCTGCGCGCCGCCTTGCCGGTGGTGGGCGAAATTCCGCCGGGTCTGCCGACGCCGACCTGGCCGGGCCTGAGTCTGGAGCAGTGGTCGCAGTTGGCGCTGCCGGCCTTTTTCATCGCCTTGATCAATTACGTGCAAAGCCTGGCGGTGGCCCAGGCGCTGGCGCAAGACCGCGGCGACGAGGTGGATCCGGACCGGGAGCTGCTGGCGCTGGGCCTGTGCAATATCGGCGCCGGCCTGTCCGGCGGCTTTCCGGTCACCGGCGGCCTGACCCGCTCCATGGTCAACGCCGAAGCCGGCGCCCAGACTCAGCTGGCCTCGGTGGTCGCCGCCCTGGGCATCATGCTGCTGGCCAGCTTCGCCGCCGGCGCGCTGGCCTTGCTGCCGCTGGCGGTGCTGGCGGCGATGATCATCGCCTCGGTCAGCGCCATGATACGTTTCGACAGCCTGAGGCTGGCCTGGCGCGTCGACCGCGCCGACGCGGCGGCCTTCGCGCTGACTTTCATGCTGGTGCTGTGGCTGGGGGTGGATTCCGGCATCGTCGCCGGCGTGCTGATGTCGCTGGCCGCGATGCTGTGGCGCAGCAGCCGGCCGCACATCGCCGAACTGGGCCGCTTGCCGGGCAGTCATCATTTCCGCAACCGGCTGCGCTTCGCGGTGGAGCGCCTGCCCGGCGCGTTGTTTCTGCGCGTCGACGAGAGCCTGTTCTTCGGCAACGCCCGCCAGGTGCGCGGCGAGGCGCTGCGCCGGCTGGCCGCCCAGGACGGAATCACGCGGCTGGTGTTGATCATGAGCGCGGTCAACCGCGTGGATACCAGCGCCTTGCTGATGCTGACGCGGCTGGACGCGGAACTGACGGCGCGCGGGGTGACGCTGCACCTGGCCGAGATCAAGGGGCCGGTGGCGCAGCGGATGGAGGGCGGCGGTCTGCTGGCCGGTTTCGCCGGGCGCGTGCACCTGAGCGCGCAGGCGGCGTGGGAGGCGCTGGCCGCGACGCCGCCGGACGGCGGGGAAGCTCATACTCTTTGACAGTTGATGTTGCGCCGCCTCATGCAACTTGTGGCCGATCATGGCTATCATAGCCGGATGACCAAACAGACCCTGCTGGCCGGCGTGCTGGCGCTGAGCTTGTTGCACCCGTCCGTCAGTTACGCCGATTTGCCCGATCTGGGCGAGGTGTCGGACGCCTCGCTGACGCTGGCGGACGAGAATCGCATCGGCCGCCAGGCTTGGCGCGCGATGCTGGAGGCCGGCGACATCGTCGACGACCAGGAGGTCAACGATTACCTCAACGATATCGGCGGCCGCCTGTCCAGCGGCGTCAAACTGCCCGGCGTCGGCTTCACCTATTTCTGCGTCAACGATCGCGGCATCAACGCCTTCGCCATGCCCGGCGGCTACATCGGCATCAATATCGGCCTGCTGCTGGCGACCCAGAGCGAGGGCGAGCTCGCCTCGGTGCTGGGCCACGAAACCGCCCACGTCGCCCAGCGCCACATCGCGCGGATGAAGGCGGCCAGCAGCGCCACCAGCCCCTTGTTGCTGCTGGGCACCATCATTGCCGCCGCGCTGGCGGCCAAGGCCGGCAGCGGCCAGGGCGCGATGGGGGTGGTCTCCGCCGGCATGGGCCTGTCGATTTCCAATCAATTGGCGTTTTCGCGCGATTTCGAACGCGAGGCCGACCGCGTCGGCATGCAGTATATGAGCCAGGCCGGCTTCGACGTGCGCAGCATGCCGGCCTTCTTCCAGCGCTTGCAGCAGAACGAGCGCTACAGCGACAACGCGGCGCTGGCCTTTCTGCGCACCCACCCGGTGACGCTGGAGCGCATCAGCGAAGCGGAGAACCGCGCGCTGGACTATCCGGTGAAGATGCGCGCCGACAGCGTCGATTATCTGCTGGTGCGCGAGAAACTGCGCGCCTCGACGCTGACGCCGGACGAGGGGCAGCGCTATTACGAGGCGGCGCTGGACCGCGGCCTGTACCTGAACGAGGGCGCGCAATGGTATGGCCTGGCTCAGATCAAGCTGCGTCAGCGCGACGTCGCCGGCGCGCGCCAGGCGCTGGCCAAGGCGCGGGCCAAGCTGCCGGACCACCCGATGCTGTGGGGTTTGGACGTGGCGATAGAACGCGAACGCAAGGACTGGGCCGCCGCCCGCAACGCGGCGCGCGCCGGGCTGGCCCGTTTTCCGCAAAGCCTGTCGCTGCAACTGCTGGATATCGACGTCGCCGTCGCCAGCGGCGACAGCCAGGGCGCGCTGAGCCTGATCAAGACTCAGTTGAACCGCCATCCGGACAATCCGGGGCTGTATCGGCGGCAGGCCAGCTTGTACGCCGACCGCGATCCGCTGCGCTACCACGCGGCGCTGGGCAACGCCTTCTATCATGAGCAGCGCTACCAGCCGGCGATGGAGCAGTTCCAGCTGGCCAGCAAGGCCAAGGGCGACGATTTCTACCTGCGCTCCTCAATCGAAGCGCGCATCCGCGAACTGGACCGCCTGGTTCGCGAGGAGAGGAAGAAGTAAGCGCGCAACTGAAACGAATGTTTCAATTTGCGACAGCAAATCGCAAAAAAACAACATGGTGCGGCGCAATAACCGCTGTTTTCCGCCCCGAAACAAGCGTTAGTACGCTTGACCTATTCCTTTGTGAAAGCCGGAAGACGTACACTTGCTCAAGATACGGCGCTCTTTTCGCAAATGAACATTTTTATTTGCGATTGCGTTCGTTTATAATCTGAAGCTAATAAATAGGTTCGAATTCGAGCCGATTGCAATAACGCGGGGCCGCGCAGTGCTACATACGGCCCCCGATCCACCTTGCTGTGAGGACCAGAGATGGCTGCAACTTTCCCTGACGATATCGATCCGTTGGAAACCCAGGAATGGACTGAAGCGCTGGAGTCGGTGCTGGACGCCGAAGGCCCGGAACGCGCGCATTACCTGTTGGAGAAACTGGTCGAGCGCACCCGCCGCCGCGGCGCCCATCTGCCGTTTGACGCCACCACCGCATACCAGAACAGCATTCCGCTCGGCAAAGAAGTGAAGTCGCCGGGCAACCACGAGATGGAGCATCGCATCCGCTCGATCAATCGCTGGAACGCCGCCGCCTTGGTGCTGCGCGCCGGTAAGAAGGATCTGGAGCTGGGCGGCCACATCGCCTCCTTCCAATCCTCCGCCACCCTGTACGACGTCGGCTTCAACCACTTCTGGCGCGCCCAGAACGATGAGCAAGACGGCGATCTGATCTACTTCCAGGGCCACATTTCCCCGGGCGTGTACGCGCGCGCCTTCATGGAAGGCCGCCTGTCCGCCGAGCAGCTGGACAGCTTCCGCCAGGAAGTGGACGGCAACGGCCTGTCCTCCTACCCGCACCCGTGGCTGATGAAGGACTTCTGGCAGTTCCCGACCGTGTCGATGGGCCTGGGCCCCTTGATGGCCATCTATCAGGCTCGCTTCCTCAAGTATCTGGAAAGCCGCGGTCTGGCCAAGACTCCGGGCCGCAAAGTGTGGTGTTTCTGCGGCGACGGCGAGATGGACGAGCCGGAATCCCTGGGCGCGATCTCGATGGCGTCCCGCGAAGGTCTGGACAACCTGATCTTCGTGATCAACTGCAATCTGCAGCGTCTGGACGGCCCGGTGCGCGGCAACGGCAAGATCATCCAGGAACTGGAAGGCGACTTCCGCGGTTCCGGCTGGAACGTGCTGAAAGTGATCTGGGGCTCGCGTTGGGACCCGCTGCTGGCGATGGACAGCAAGGGCCTGCTGAAGAAGCGCATGGACGAGTGCGTGGACGGCGATTACCAGACCTTCAAGTCCAAGGACGGCGCTTACGTTCGCGAACACTTCTTCGGCAAATACCCGGAGCTGCGCGAAATGGTCGCCAATATGTCCGACGACGAGATCTGGGCGCTGAACCGCGGCGGCCATGACCCGCACAAGGTGTACGCCGCCTACCACGAGGCGTCCAACAACGCCAACGGCCGTCCGACCGTGATCCTGGCCAAGACCATCAAGGGTTACGGCATGGGCGCGTCCGGCGAAGCCAAGAACATCGCGCACCAGGCCAAGAAAATGGACCTGGATTCGCTGCGCAACTTCCGCGACCGCTTCGGCATTCCGGTGTCCGACGCCGACCTGCCGAACGTGCCGTACTACCTGCCGGCCGAAGACAGCCCGGAAATGAAGTACATGCGCGAACGCCGCGCCGCGCTGGGCGGCTACCTGCCGGCGCGCAAGCCGGTGACCACCGCGCTGCAAACCCCGGAACTGTCCGTGTTCGACGCGCAGCTGCAAGCGTCCGGCGACCGCGAGTTCTCCACCACGATGGCCTTCGTCCGCATGCTGGGCACCATCATGAAGGACAAGAACATCGGTCAGCGCGTGGTTCCGATCGTGCCGGACGAGTCCCGGACCTTCGGCATGGAAGGCATGTTCCGCCAGTACGGCATCTGGTCCACCCAGGGTCAGAACTACGTGCCGCAGGATCATGACCAGCTGATGTTCTACAAGGAATCCAAGGACGGCCAGATCCTGCAGGAAGGCATCAACGAGCCGGGCGCGATGGCCGACTGGATCGCCGCGGCGACCAGCTACGCCAACAGCAGCCAGCCGATGATTCCGTTCTACATCTACTACTCGATGTTCGGCTTCCAGCGCATCGGCGACCTGGCCTGGGCCGCCGGCGACATGCGCGCCCGCGGTTTCCTGCTGGGCGGCACCGCCGGCCGCACCACGCTGAACGGCGAAGGCCTGCAGCACGAAGACGGCCACAGCCACATCCAGGCCGGCCTGATCCCGAACTGCATCAGCTACGACCCGACCTTCGCCTATGAACTGGCGGTGATCGTGCAGGACGGTCTGCGCCGCATGTACGCCGAGCAGGAAGACGTCTTCTACTACCTGACCCTGATGAACGAAAACTACGTTCACCCGGCGATGCCGGCGGGCGCGGAAGAAGGCATCCTGAAGGGCATGTATCTGCTGCAGGACGGCGGCGACGCCCAGGTGAAAGTGCAGCTGATGGGCTCCGGCACCATTCTGCGCGAAGTGATGGCCGCGGCCGACCTGCTGAAGGCGGACTTCGGCATCGGCGCCGACATCTGGAGCGTGACCTCCTTCAATCAGCTGCGTCGCGACGGCATGGAAGCCGAGCGCCACAACCTGCTGAACCCCGCCGCCGAAGCGCGCGCCTCCTACGTGGCGCAGCAACTGGCCGGCCGTCAGGGTCCGGTGGTGGCCGCGACCGACTACATCCGCAACTACGCCGACCAGATCCGCGAATACGTTCCGGGCCGTTACGTGGTGCTGGGCACCGACGGCTTCGGCCGCTCCGACAGCCGCGCCAATCTGCGTTCCTTCTTCGAGGTGGATCGCTACCACGTGGCGCTGGCGGCCTTGTCCGCGCTGGCGCGCGACGGCAAGATCGAAGCGTCCAAGGTGGCCGAGGCGATCGCCAAGTACGGCATCAAGACCGACAAGCTGCCGAGCTGGAAGGTGTAATCGCAGGGCGGAAGCCCCGGTCCAGGCCGGGGCCTTCCGCCTTTGCACGGCAAGCGAATCTGTAGCGGATATCCGGCGGCAAGCCCCGACAGGGGCTTCCGCCTTACGAATGGAAAGCTCATGAGCAATCTGATCGAATTGAAAGTGCCCGACATCGGCGGTCACAGCAATGTAGACATCATCGAAGTATTCATCGTCCCGGGCCAGACCGTGTCCGTGGACGATTCCCTGATCACGCTGGAAACCGACAAGGCCACCATGGAAGTGCCGGCGGAAACCGCGGGCGTGATCAAGGAAGTCAAAGCCGTCGTCGGCGGCAAGATTTCCGAAGGCGACGTGATCGCCATCCTGGAAGTGGGCGCCGCCGCGTCCGCTCCGGCCCCGGCGGCCGCCGCGCCGGCTCCCGCAGCCGCCCCGGCCGCTGCTCCGGCTCCGGTCGCTGCCGCCCCGGCCGCCGCGCCTGCAGCGCCCGCGGCCTCCGGCCGCAGCGAAATCCGCGTGCCTGACATCGGCGGCCACAACGGCGTCGACGTGATCGAAGTCACCGTCAAGGTTGGCGACGACATCGCCGTCGACGACAGCCTGATCACGCTGGAAACCGACAAGGCCACGATGGAAGTGCCGGCCTCCGCCGCCGGCCGCGTGGTGGAAGTTAAAGTGAAAGTGGGCGACAAGGTCAGCGAAGGCGATCTGATCGTGGTGGTGGAAGGCGCTGTCGCCGCCGCCGCTCCGGCCGCAGCAGCCGCCTCGGCTCCGGTCGCGGCCCCGGCCGCTCCGGCCCCGGTAGCCGCAGCGCCCGTCGCCGCTCCGGCGCCGGCCGCAGCCGCAGCCATCGACGAAACCTCCTTCTCCAAGGCCCACGCCGGTCCGTCGGTGCGCCGTCTGGCGCGCGAACTGGGCGTGGACCTGGGCAAGGTCAAGGGCAACGGCCGCAAGGGCCGCATCACCGACGCCGACGTCAAAGCCTTCGTCAAGGGCGTGATGCAGAACCCGGCGGCGCTGGCTCCGGCCGCCGCGGCTTCCTCCGGCGGCGGTCTGGACCTGCTGCCGTGGCCGAAAGTCGATTTCGCCAAGTTCGGCCCGATCGAAACCAAGCCGCTGTCCCGCATCCAGAAGATCTCCGGCGCCAATCTGTCGCGCAACTGGGTGATGATTCCGCACGTGACGTTCAACGACGAGTGCGACATCACCGAGCTGGAAGACTTCCGCAAGACCGTGGGCAAGGAGTGGGAAAAGTCCGGTCTGAAGATCAGCCCGCTGGCCTTCATCATCAAGGCCGCCGCCGAGGCGCTGAAAGCCTTCCCGGCCTTCAACAGCTCGCTGGACGGCGACAACCTGGTGCTGAAGCAGTACTACCACATCGGCTTCGCCGCCGACACGCCTAACGGCCTGGTGGTGCCGGTGATCAAGGACGCCGACAAGAAAGGCCTGCGCCAGATCGCTCAGGAACTGACCGATCTGTCCAAGCTGGCCCGCGAAGGCAAGCTCAAGCCCACCGACATGCAGGGCGCCACCTTCACCATCTCCAGCCTGGGCGGCATTGGCGGCACCAGCTTCACGCCCATCGTGAACGCGCCGGAAGTGGCCATCCTCGGCGTCTGCAAATCGCAGATCAAGCCGGTGTGGAACGGCAAGGAATTCGCGCCGCGCCTGATGTGCCCGCTGTCGCTGTCCTTCGATCACCGCGTGATCGACGGCGCCGCCGCCGCGCGCTTCACCGTGCATCTGGGCAAACTGCTGTCCGATGTGCGCCGCCTGATTCTGTAATCGCCAGCCGGGCGGCCGCCCCGGCCTGGCCGGAGCGCGTCGCCCAAGCGAACGATTCTGCTGAATATCGGCGGAGGCCCCCGGGCTTCCGCCCTACGTTGCGGATGGAAAACCATGAGCAATCTGATTGAATTGAAAGTCCCGGACATCGGCGGCCACGGCAACGTGGACGTGATCGAAGTCTTCGTCAAGCCGGGCGACGTGATCGCCAAAGAAGCCAGCCTGATCACGCTGGAAACCGACAAGGCCACGATGGAAGTGCCGGCGGAAGCCGCCGGCGTGGTCAAGGAAGTTAAAGTCGCCGTCGGCAGCAAAGTGTCCGAAGGCGATCTGATCGTGGTCATCGAAGCCGCCGGCGCCGCCGCGGCTCCGGCCGCGCCCAAGCCGGTGGAAACCACCGGCGTCGCCTCCGCCACCACCCAGGCCGGCTTCGCGCCGCAAGCCGCTCCGGTGGCCGCCAGCCATAGCGGCGGCGCCGACATCGAGTGCGACGTGATGGTGTTGGGCGGCGGTCCCGGCGGTTATTCCGCCGCCTTCCGCGCGGCCGATCTGGGCCTGAAAGTGGTCATCGTCGAGCGTTACTCCACCCTGGGCGGCGTCTGCCTGAACGTGGGCTGCATCCCGTCCAAGGCGCTGCTGCACAATGCGGCGGTGATCGACGAAGTCAGCCACCTGGCCGCCAACGGCATCAAGTTCGGCAAGCCGGAAGTGGATATCGACATGCTGCGCGGCTACAAGGAAAAGGTCATCGCCAAGCTGACCGGCGGCCTCGCCGGCATGGCCAAGGCGCGCAAGGTGGAGATCGTGCGCGGCAACGGCCGTTTCATCGATCCGCATCACATCGAAGTGGCCGCCACCACCGGCAAGGGCCGCGAAGAGAGCGGCGAGAAGAAGATCGTCAAGTTCAAGAACGCCATCATCGCCGCCGGCTCCCGCGTGGTGAAGCTGCCGTTCATTCCGGACGATCCGCGCGTGGTGGACTCCACCGGCGCGCTGGAGCTGAAGGGCGTGGCCAACCGCATGCTGATCATCGGCGGCGGCATCATCGGCCTGGAAATGGGCACCGTCTACTCCACGCTGGGCGCGCGCCTGGACGTGGTGGAAATGATGGACGGCCTGATGCAGGGCGCGGACCGCGACCTGGTCAAGGTGTGGCAGAAGTGGAACGCCCACCGTTTCGACAACATCATGCTGAACACCAAGACCGTGGCCGTTGAGCCCAAGGACGACGGCGTATGGGTGACTTTCGAGGGCGAGCAAGCGCCGAAAGAACCGCAACGCTACGATCTGGTGCTGTACGCCACCGGCCGCGCGCCCAACGGCAAGCTGCTGGGCGCCGAGAACGCCGGCATCGCTGTGACCGACCGCGGCTTCATCCCGGTGGACAAGCAGCAGCGCACCAATGTGCCGCACATCTTCGCCATCGGCGACATCGTCGGCCAGCCGATGCTGGCGCACAAGGGCGTGCATGAAGGCCATGTGGCGGCGGAAAACTGCGCTGGTCAGAAATCCTACTTCGACGCGCGCGTGATCCCAGGCGTGGCCTACACCGATCCGGAAGTGGCTTGGGTCGGCGTCACCGAGGACGAGGCCAAGAAGCAGGGCCTGAAGATAGAGAAGGGCGTGTTCCCGTGGGCCGCCTCCGGCCGCGCCATCGCCAACGGCCGCGACGAAGGCTTCACCAAGCTGATCTTCGACGCCGAAAGCCACCAGATCATCGGCGGCGGCATCGTCGGCCCGCACGCGGGCGACATGATAGGCGAAGTCTGCCTGGCCATCGAAATGGGCTGCGACGCCACCGACATCGGCAAGACCATCCACCCGCACCCGACCATGGGCGAGTCCATCGGCATGGCGGCGGAAGTGGCGCACGGCACTTGCACCGATTTGCCGCCGCAGCGCAAGAAGTAAGCGCGGCACGGCGAGGACAAAGGCGAGCCCAAAGGGTTCGCCTTTTTTATGCGCATCGTCTTAAATGACGGGGCGGCAAAACTATTGCCGGCGCGGCCGGTCTCACCGCCTTGCGCCGCCATGACGCGCATTGCCGGGCTGCGATGAGCAAAACTGATGCCTCCGCAGCATGTCCTGAATTGCAGTTGAATATAAATTAAGCTTTTGGTTTAAGAAAACGCCGGTCTGTTCCCGCGATTTTGAAGCCGCCCAGCCGCTTCTCGCCAGCCGCCGCAAGTTTCGTTACCATGGCCTCGACACCAAACGAATCGGACCATGCCAAGCTCCCGCCTGCTTATTTCATTGATCTTATTGCTGTCGGCGACGCCCGTCTGGGCCAAGCTCGATTACAGCGTGCGCGTCGACGCGCCTTCCGGTCTGGCCGGCTTGCTGCAAGACAATCTGGAATTGGTCACCAGCCGTCTGGAAGAGGAAATGGACGAAACGCTGCTGGCCGAACTGGTGCGCAGCACCCCGGAGGACGCGCGCAAGCTGCTGGAGACCGAGGGCTATTTCGACGCGCGCGTCAATGTGCGCGAAGAAGGTGCCCGGCAGTACGTGATCGAGGTCAAGCCCGGCGAACCCACGCTGATCGACGACGTCACCATCCGCCTCGCCGGACCGATACGCGAGGAAGGCGATTTCCAGCAACGCTTCGCCGCGGTGCTGGAGGCCTGGTCGCTGCCCATGGGCGCGCCTTACCGTCAGTCAGACTGGGACAGCAGCAAGCGCGCGGTGATGCGCTTGATCACCGCCGACCGTTTCCCCAAGGCGCAAATCAGCAAGAGCGCGGCGGAAATCGACCCGGCCACCCGCCGCGCGCAGCTGGTGGTGGACATCGACAGCGGGCCGGTGATCCTGTTCGGCGACATCACCGTCAAGGGCATGAAGCGCTATCCGGAAAAGATCGCCACCGGCCTGGCCGATTTCTCCCCCGGTACCGCCTACCGCTTGCAGAAGATTTTCGATTACCAGTCCGCGCTGGAGCAGGCGCCGCATTTCTCCAATGTGGTGGTCAGCGCCGACATGGCCCATATCGACCCGGACAGCCATCGGGTGCCGGTGGAGGTGGACGTCACCGAGATGCCGCGCCAGAAGCTGGAGCTGGGCCTGATCTACGACTCCAGCGACGGCCCCGGCGTGCGCGTCGGCTACGACCATTACAATATCTTCCGCCGCGGCTACACCGGCTCGCTGGTGACCAACTGGAAGAAGAACCAGCAATCGCTGTCGCTGGGTCTGGGCTTTCCGCGCCAGTCCGACGGCTATTCCCACTCCATCACCAGCGCTTTCAAGACCGACGACGTGCAGGGCCTGAAAACCCGCAGCAGCGACGTCGGCGGCTGGCGCACCCGCACCCGCGGCAATATCGAGGCGCGCCTCGGTCTGCAATACCTGATGGAAAGCGAAGAGGCCGGCGGCGTGTCCAATAAGGACACCCGCGCCTTGCAACTGGTCTACGGCTGGACCCAGCGCGCGGTGGACGACCTGATGCGGCCGCGCTCCGGCGTGTTGCTGGACTTCCAGCTGTCCGGCACCGTCGGCAGCGCCTTGTCTTCCACCTCCTATGTGCGCGGCTACGCCCGCACCGTCGGCTACTGGTCGCCGTTCCCCAAGTACGGCACCTTCGTCGGCCGGCTGGAGCTGGGCCAGGTGTGGGCCAACGATCAGGACGCGGTGCCGTCCTCCATCCTGTTCCGCGCCGGCGGGGCCAACAGCGTGCGCGGCTACGATTACCAGAGCCTGGGCCTGGCGGGCCCCAACGGCTCGGTGCTGGGCGGCCGCGTGGTGGCCACCGGCAGCCTGGAGTATCAAATCCCGATCAAGCCGGACTGGTATCTGGCGCTGTTCACCGACGCCGGCAACGCCAGCCAGAGCTGGAAGGGCTTCCAAGTGGAGCGCGCCAACGGCGTGGGCGTGCGCTGGATGAGTCCGGTGGCGCCGCTGGCCTTCGACTTCGCCAAGGCGGAGCGCGACGGCAAGATCCGCTGGAACCTCAGCCTGGGCCTGGCTTTCTGACCCGAATGCATTCATGAGCGAAACCGACACCTCCCCCGTCCCCGACACCGCCCCGCCGCCGCCGGCCAAGCCCAAGCGCCGTCGCTGGCGCTGGCTGCTGTGGCTGCCGCTGTTGCTGATCGCCGCGCTGTTGGCCGCCAGCGCCTGGCTGACCGGCAGCCGCGCCGGCTTCGCCTGGCTGATGCAGTCGCTGGGCGGCCTCAGCGGCAACGCCGTCAGCGTCAAGCAGGCCGAAGGCACGCTGTGGGACGGCTTCAAGCTGAGCGATGTGCGCGTGCGCAGCGCCGGCAGCGACGTGGACATCGAATCCGTGAAGTTGGATTGGCAGCCGAGCGCGCTGTGGCAGCGCCAGCTGTGGCTGCGCCAATTGGCGGTGGGCCACGTCAAGGTGGCGCTCAAGCCGACGCCGGACACTCCTTCTAGCGGCGCGCCGGAATCGCTGGCCTTGCCGCTGAGCATTCGTCTGGACCGTCTCAGCGTGGCCAGCGTGACGCTGGAGCCGGCCAAGCTGCGGCTTTACGGCCTGGAAGCCGGCTACGTCTACGACGGCCGGCGCCACGATCTCAAGCTCAAGCGTTTGGGCTCGCCCTGGGGCGAGGCGGCCGCGGCGCTGCAATTGGCCGACGCCAAGCCCTTCGCGCTGCAGGGCAAGCTCAGCGCCGACGGCGAGCTGGACAAGATTCCCTATCAGGCGCGGCTGGCGCTGGGCGGCAGCCTGTTGCAACTGAGCTTCGACGGCGAACTGTCCGGCAAGGACTTGGTGGCCGACGTCAAGGGCGGCCTGCTGCCCTTCGCCAGCAATCCGTTCAACAGTTTCACCCGGCTGGACGCGCGCATGGCCGGCATCAATCCGCAAGCCATCCTGCCGGAATGGCCGCGCGCCAAGCTCAGCCTGGCGGTGTTCGCCGAGCCGGACGCCGGCCAGCGCGTCAAGGGCGGGCTGACCCTGCTCAACGAGCAGGCCGGCCCCCTGTCCGAGCAGCGGCTGCCGCTGTCCTTGCTGGCCGGCGAGTTCCGCGCCGACGACAAGGCGCTGGAGCTGTTCAACACCCACGCCCGGATCGCCGGCGGCGAGATCGGCCTGGCCGGCCAGGTGCGGCCGGACCGGCTCAAGCTGGCGCTGGACATTTCCAAGCTGGGCCTGCGGCAGTTGCACGCCGACGCGCCGGACGACAGCCTGGACGGCCGGGTGATGCTGGACGGCCCGCTGAGCGGGCCCAACATCCTCGCCCAGCTCAAGGGCAAAACCCTGCAGGCCAAGGCCGACGTCGGCTTCGCGCCGGCGCCGCGTCCGGCGCTGCTGATTCGGCAGGCGGAGTTGACCGCCGGCGTCGGCACCCTGGCCTTGGCCGGCCAGCTGGGCCTGGACGGCAAGCAGCTGTTCGATTTCAGCGGCAAGCTCAATCGCGCCGATCCGTCCAGACTCAAGCCCGGCCTGCCCAGCGGCGACCTCAACGCCAGTCTGCAGGCCAAGGGCCAGCTGGCCAGCCCGCTGAGCGTGGCGGCCAAGCTGCAATTCGCGCCCAGCAAATTGTCCGGCGCGCCGCTCAGCGGCGCCGCCGACCTGCAGCTGCAGGGCGAACGGCTGAAATCGCTGAGCGCCGATCTGAGGCTGGCGCAGAACCGGCTGCAAGCCAACGGCGCTTACGGCGCCGCCGGCGACAAGCTCAAACTCTTGATCGACGCGCCCAATCTCGGCCTGATCGGCCCCGGTTTCTCCGGCGTGGTCAAAGGGCAGGGCGAACTGGCCGGCACGCCCAAGGCGCCGCTGATCAGCGCCAATCTGCAGGCCGACCGCCTGAAGCTGCCGGGCAATATCGCGGTGCAAAGCATGCAGTTCAGCGGCAACGTCAAGGCCGATCAGAACAGCCCGTTCCAGCTCAAGCTGGATGTGGCCGCTTTGCAGGCCGGCGGCTTCCGCGCCGAGCAGCTGCGCGCCAGCGCCAGCGGCACCCGCGCGCGCCACGGCCTGCAGCTGGACGGCCGCTTCCGCCTGGCCGATCACCCCTACGCGTTGCAATTGGCGGCCAACGGCGGCCTGCGCGGCGAGGCCGGGCCCTGGGCCGGCACCTTGAACAAGCTGGAACTGAGCGGCCGTCCCGGCCTCAGCCTGCTGGCGCCGGTGGCGCTGGAGCTGGGCGAGCAGATCAAGGTGGGCAACGCCCGGCTGGCGGCGCTGGGCGGCAGCATCACCCTGGCCGAACTCAATCGCGGCGCCAACGGCGCGCTCAGCACCCGCGGCTCCGCGCGCGGCCTGCGCCTGGCGGAGCTGGGGCCCTTGCTCAGCCTGCCGGTGAAGCAGGACCTGAGCTTCGACTCCGACTGGAATCTGAACCTGGCAGCCAACGCCAAGGGCCAATTCGTGCTGCGGCGCGCCGGCGGCGACGTGCTGCTGCCGGGCGACAAGGGCAAGGACGCGGCGCTGGGCTTGAAGACCGCCGCCGCCACGCTGACCCTGGACGGCGGTCGCGTCTTGTTCGATCTGAATCTGGATAGCCGCTACGCCCAGCTGCAAGGCAAGGGCTCGCTGCCGTGGAACGGCGGCGCCATCGACGCCAAGACCCCGCTCAACGCCACCGTCAGCGCCAGCGTGCCCTCGCTGGCGACGCTGGCCAGCTTCGCCGGCCCTTCGCTGGAGCTGGGCGGCCAGATCGGCGCCAATCTGGCGCTGACCGGCGCCTTGAGCCAGCCTATGGCGCAAGGGACGATACGCGGCGACAAATTGCTGTTGGCCGACCGCCGCACCGGCATCCGCCTGGGCGACGGCAGCCTGCTGGCGCGGCTGGACGGCCGCAAGCTGGTGCTGGACCGCTTGCGCTTCGCCGGCGGCGAAGGCGAGGTGGCGGCCAGCGGCGCGCTGGATCTGAGCGGCGACACCCCGGACGCGAGGGTGGCGGTGGAATTGCGCAAGTTCGGCGTGTTCGATCGTCCCAACCGCCGCCTGGTGGTGTCCGGCCGCACCGAACTGGCGATGGTGGCCGGCAAATTGTCGCTGACCGGCCATATCCGAGCCGACCAGGGCCGCATCGGCCTGCCCAAGTTCGGCGCGCCCAGCCTGAGCGACGATGTGCTGGTCAAGGGCCGGCCGGAGCCGGAACCGTCGGCCTTCGCCAGCATGCCGCTGACGGTGGCGCTGGATCTGGACCTGGGCGACCGCTTCCGCTTCTCCGGCCAGGGTCTGAACGTGGATCTGACCGGTTCGGTGCGCGTCAGCGCCAACCCGGGCGAAGCGCCGGGCGCCAAGGGTCAGGTGCGCGTGGTCAAGGGCCGCTACAAGGCCTACGGCCAGGATCTGGACATCGAGTACGGCGCCATCACCTTCAACGGCCCGCTGGACAATCCGCTGCTGAACGTGCGCGCCAAGCGTCGCTTGTCGCCGGTGGGCGCCGGCGTGGAGGTCAGCGGTTCGGTGTCCATGCCCAAGGTGAGGCTGGTCGCCGACGAGCCGATGTCGGAAAAGGACAAGCTGGCCTGGCTGGTGTTGGGCCGGGCGGCGAGCGGCGAGCGCGACGACAACGATCTGGCGGCCTCCGCCGGCATGATGCTGGCCGGCTCGCTCAACGACCAGATCGGCCTGTTCGACGACCTGGGCGTGTCCAGCCGCAAGGAAAAAACCCTGGCCAACGGCACGGTGAGCCCGGCGGAGCAGGTGGTGACGGTGGGCCGTCAGCTGACCCGCGAACTGTATCTGGGCTACGAGTACGGCGTGACCAGCGCCAATCAGGCGGTGAAGCTGGCTTATCAGCTGAGCAAGGGCTGGTCCATGGTGTTGCGGGCCGGCACCGACGCCTCGGTGGAGTCGCGCTACACCTTGCGTTTCGACTGAGCGCGACACCGCGTTTCCCAGCGCTTGTTCAAAGTCGCGCGAGCTAGGGCGGGGCAAGGCGAAAACGGCCGAAAACGCGGAGTGCGCGCGTGGTGCGCGAGCATTTCGAGGGAGTAGCCGCCGTGATAGCTGTCGCCAAGCGCAGCGGACTTTGAACAGCGTCTAAAACCGCAGCGTCAGCATCCGCGCCAAGGCCCGGTCCTCCGGTCGGGCCGAGCGCAGGCGCTGGCGCAGCGTCTGCCGCAGGCAGTCGATGAAGCAGCGCGCGGCGTAGCCGTGGGCCTGGCCCTGCAGGCTGATGACGCCGATGACGATCTCTTCCATCTCTTCCCGCAGCGACAAGGCCTGGGCCTTGCCGGCGAATTCCGGACACAGCAGCAAGGGCTCCGGCCCGTAGCTGAGCATGCCGGCCTGCACCAGGCCGGCCAGCAAGGCCATGGACTGCGCGCAGATCAGCCGTTCCGGCGCGATGGCCAGGCCGTGGCGGTTGAACAGCCGGTCCAGCACGTGGCGGTAACTGGCCGGGCTGTAATTGACCACCCAGTCCTGTTCCAGCAGCGCGGACAAGGACGTCGCGCTCAGCGCCGGATGGCCGTTGCGGGCGAACACCCGACCGCCGTGGCTGAACAGAGGCTGGCAATGGAATTCCTGGGCCAGCGGCTCGAACAGCGGGGCGATGGCGAAATCCATCTGGCCGTCGCGCAGCCGCGGCAGCGCCACCGCCAGCAGGCCTTCGAACAATTCCAGCCGGATCGCCGGCAGCCGTTGGCGGAAACGCAGCACCACCTCCGGCAACAGCGTGGGCACCAACCAGGGCGTGACGCCTATGCACAGCCTGGCGTCGCGCTGGCCGCGCAGCGCCTCCATCTCGCCGTGGGCGCGCTCCAGCTGCATCGCCACCTGGCGCGCGTGGATCAGCAAGGCCTGACCCGCCTCGGTCAGCCGCGCGCCGCTGGCGTGCCGCTGCAGCAGCGGCAGCCGCTGTTCTTCCTCCAGTTCGCGCAGCGTCTTGCTGACCGCGGCCTGCGACAGCTCCAACATGCGCGCGGCGGCGCGAATGCCGCCGCCGTCGGCCAGCGCGATCAGCGCTTGCAGTTGCTGCAGTTTCATCTGTGCTCCAAGTAGACAACCAGAAGTGTTCTCGATCACTTTCCCGCGGCTATTCACTTATTAACTATTGCCGCTAGTCTGTTATCGCCGCCGCGGTCTTCGCGGCCGACGATAGTGTGCGCCAAGCGGCGCGCGCAGACAAAGGAGACTAGAGCATGAACACGCGCATACTGCCCGGCATCCGCGACATCGCTTCGGCGATGATTGCGCTGCGCCACGAGATCCACGCCCATCCCGAATTGGGCTTCGAAGAGGAGGAGACCCGCCGTCATGTGATCCGTTGTCTGCGCGACTGGGGCTACGAGATTCATGAAGGACTGGGCGTGACCGGGGTGGTCGGCACCCTGCGCCGCGGCGCGGGGCCGAGCATAGGCCTGCGCGCCGACATGGACGCGCTGCCGATTCAGGAAAACACCGGCCTGCCTTGGGCCAGCCGCATCGACGGGAAAATGCACGCCTGCGGTCACGACGGCCATACCGCGATGTTGCTGGCGGCGGCTTGCGAGCTGGCGCGGCGCGACAGCTTCCGCGGCACCGTGCATCTGTTCTTCCAGCCGGCCGAGGAGGGGCACGGCGGTTCCGGCGCCAAGCGCATGCTGGACGACGGCCTGTTCCGGCTCTTCCCCTGCGACGCCATCTTCGCGATGCACAATATGCCGGGCTTCCCGGTGGGCAAGCTGGGGTTTCTCTCCGGCCCCTTCATGGCGTCCACCGACACCGCGGTGATCCGCATCCACGCCACCGGCGGTCACGGCGCGATGCCGCACAAGGCGGTGGACCCGGTGGTGGTGGCGGCCTCGCTGGTGATGGCGCTGCAAAGCGTGGTGGCGCGCAATGTGCCGCCGCTGGAGACCGCGGTGGTGACGGTGGGGGCGATTCTGGCCGGAGAGGCGCCGAACGTGATCCCGGAAAGCGCGGAAATGCGCTTGAGCATACGCGCGCTGCGGCCCGAGGTGCGCGAGCTGCTGCAACGGCGCATCGAAACGCTGGCCGAGGCGCAGGCCGCCGGTTTCGGCGCGCGCGCCGAGGTGGATTACCAGTACGGCTACCCGATGCTGGTCAACGACGCGGCGGCCACCGCGCTGGCGCGGCAGGTGGCGCTGGACTGGCTGGGCGAGGACGGGGTGGTGACGGAGATGCAGCCCTTGACCGGCAGCGAGGATTTCGCCTTCTGGCTGGAACAGGTGCCGGGCTGTTATCTGATCATAGGCAACGGCGACGGCGAGGGCGGCTGCATGGTGCACAACCCCGGTTACGACTTCAACGACCAGGCCTTGCCGGTGGGCGCCAGCTACTGGGTCAAGCTGGTGGAGCGTTACCTGGGCGGCGCGGCCGGGGGCGGGCAATGACGGCCGCCCAGTTGTCGGCGGCGCGGCCGGCCGCGCCCAGCCGGCGCGCGATCACCGCCATCACCGTGGGCAATGCGCTGGAGTTCTACGATTTCATCGTCTACAGCGCGCTGGCCACTCTGATGGGGCGCTTGTTCTTCCCGTTCAGCGACGAGCCGCTGCTGCAGCTGATGCTGTCGTTCGCGGTGTTCGGCACCGGCTTCGTCAGCCGGCCGATAGGCGGCATCGTCATCGGCCTGTACGCGGACCGTTGCGGCCGCAAGCCGGCGCTGCGGCTGAGTCTGTGGCTGATGGCGATAGGCTCGATGCTGTTCGTGGTGGCGCCCACCTATGCCCAGGCTGGCTTGCTAGGGCCGGCGCTGGTGGTGCTGGGCCGCTTGGTGCAGGGTTTCGCCGTCGGCGGCCAGGTGGGCGCGGCCACCTCGATGCTGATGGAGTATGCCGACGACCGCTCGCGCGGCTATTACTGCAGCTGGCAGTTGTTCAGCCAGGGGCTGGGGGTGTTGGCCGGCACGCTGACGGTGAGCGCCTTGAGCGCGCTGTTGCCGGCGGCGGCGATGGAGGCCTGGGGCTGGCGGCTGGTGTTCGCCATCGGCGTGCTGGCGATTCCGGTGGGCGAGTACATCCGCAGCCAGCTGGACGAAACCGCGGCGTCGGCGCTGGCGCCGCAGGCGGCGGCGGAGCCGGCCGCTTCCTTGCTGCGCCGGCACGGACGGCAGCTATTGGCCGGGGTGTTGCTGACCATAGGCGGCACCGCGCCCACCTTCATCGTCGCCCACTACCTGGCCAATCACGCGGTGACGGTGCTGGGCATGCCGCTGGCGGTGGCGATCTGGGCGGCGTCGACCTCGGCCCTGCTGCAAGTGCTGTTGGCGGTGCCGGCCGGACGCTGGAGCGATCGCGTAGGCCGGCGCAAGTCGCTGCTGTGGCCGAGGCTGGTGTTGTTGCTGCTGATCTATCCGGGTTTCATGCTGGTCAACGCGGTGCCCGGCTGGCCGGTGCTGCTCTTGGTGGTGGCGGCCTTGACGGTTCCGCTGGTGTATACCTCGGTGCCCAGCATCGCCTTGCTGCCGGAGTTGTTTCCGCGCCGCATCCGCGCCAGCGGCATGTCCATTGTTTACTGCGTCGGCGTGATGATCTTCGGCGGCTTCGCCCAGTTCTTCGCCGCCGGCCTGATCCGGCTGACCGGCGACCCCAACGCGCCGGCCTTGTACGCGGCGCTGTGCATCCTGGTGTCGCTGATAGGGCTGGCGATGGTGCCGGAGACGGCGAACCGGCCGCTGGACTGAGCTGGGAAGGCGGGCCCGGCCTTGCATGGCCGGGCTTGGAACCGCCAACAACACCGCGCAGAGAAGCGGAGCCAAGGCGCGCTGACGCAGGATCGGGGGTTTGCTTAGCGAGTCTGAGAGCCTGTTCAAAGTCTCGCGAGCAAGGGCGAGACAAGGCGAAAACTAGCGAAAAAGCGGCGTGTACTAGTGGTGCATGAGCATTTTGAGC
>NZ_LDUR01000059.1:0-851 GCF_001043705.1 Chromobacterium sp. LK11 | reverse complement strand
CGCGACGATGTCGCCTTGCGCCCACAGGGCGTCGATGCCGTACGGGTTGCTGGTCACGTGGGCGGTTTCGGCGGCCAGGGCGTTCAGGCTGCTCAGCAGAGCCACGGCGGTGAAGGCGATGCGGGTGATTTTGCTCATGTTCTGGTTCTCCTAAAGATTGCTTGTTCCGGTCGCGGCGCGCTCGCGCTCATTCGCCGGAATCGAGTTTGAAGCCGAATTCCTGGCTCAACAGGCTGTTGGGTTTGCAGCTGTAGCCTTGCAGCGCGGCGCTGATCGCCGACTGGAAGCCGCTGCGGTAGCGCGGCGGGATGCCGCCGTCGAACGAGATGTTGGCGATGTGGCTGAAGCGGCCGTTGTCGCCCACCTGGAAGGCCACGCGCACCACGCCCTGGATCTCGTCCTGCTGCGCCTTGCTCGGGTACTCCGGGGCTTGCAGCTGGGTGCAGTTGGCCTTGGCCGACACCGGGCCCTTGGGCGCTTCCACCGCCGGGGCGGGGGTGGGCGCCGGCTGCGGGGCCGGGTCCGAGGTGGTGGACTGGATCGCGTTGGCCGTGGAGGTGACCGGCGGTGGATTGACCACCGGCGGCACATAGGCCTGCGGCTTGGGCGCGGCGGTGGGCTGCACCACTTTCTCGATCTTGGGCGGAGGGGGCGGCGGAGGCGGCGGCGGTTCGCTGATGACCGCCACTTCCACTTTTTGCTGGATCACTTTGACCACGCCCTGGGCCAGGCCCGACACCAGCGCGTAGATCAACAGTGCATGGAAGACGATCACGCCGACCAAGCCCGCGATGCGGCGCTTGGGCGGGGGACCGCCGATTCCTCTGGCTGCGATGCTCGTCATGTTTATA
>NZ_LDUR01000058.1:0-1547 GCF_001043705.1 Chromobacterium sp. LK11 | reverse complement strand
GCCAAGTATCCGCCGCAGACGCTGGCCGCCCTGCTGCCGGGCCAGGACTTGCGCGGCCTGTGGCGCAGCGAGGCCAGCCTGCCCGGCGTGTTCACCCGCAAGGCCTGGGACGAGCATCTGCGCGCCGCCTTCGCCGACGCCCACCGCCGCCAGGGCAGCGCCGGCGACTGGGTGCTCAATGCCGAGCAGACAGGCCAGCCCAGCGCCGGCAAGGCGCTGGAGGCCGCGCTGCGCCAGCGCTACTTCGCCGACTACGCCCGCGCCTGGCAGCAATTCCTCAACGCCGTCTCCTGGCAGACGGAGGCCAAGCTGGCCGCCAACGCCCAGCAATTGCAGGTCTACGCCGATCCGCAGCGCTCGCCGCTGCGCGCGCTGATGGCGGTGGTGCGCGACAACGCCCGCGCCGGAGAACGCGCCGACAGCATCGGCGCCAATCTGGTGGACAAAGCCCAGGCGCTGCTGGGCAAGAACGACGCCAGCGCGCCAGCGATTGAGAAAGGGGACGCCGCGCCGCTGGCGCAAAGCTTCGGCCCGCTGCTGCGGCTGCTGGAAGAACGCCAGGACGGCTCCAATCTCAGCCTGCAACGCTATCTGGAGCGGGTGGCCGCCACCCGGCTCAAGCTGCAACAGGTGGCCGCCGCGCCGGACCCGGACGCCGCAGCCCGCGCGCTGGCGCAGGCGGTGTTCCAGGGCAAGGGCGGCGAGCTGGCCGAGGGCCGCGACTACGCCGCCCAGCTGGCCGCCAACCTGGGCGAGGACTGGCAGGGCCTGGGCCAGCACCTGTTCCTGCAACCCTTGAACCAGTCCTGGCATACCCTGCTGCAACCGGCGGCGGCCAGCCTCAACCAGCTGTGGGATCAAAGCGTCTTCCGGCCGTGGCAAGCCAGCTTCGCCGGCCGCTACCCCTTCCACCGCGCCGACGCCGACGCCTCGCTGCCGGAACTGGGCCGCTTCCTGCACCCCGCCGACGGCCTGATACAGCAGTTCGTGCGCCAGCAGCTGGGCGGGGTGCTAGAACGCCAGGGCGATCAATGGTCGCCGGACCCGGCGGCGGCGCAGGCGCTGCGCTTCGATCTGGACTTCCTCAACGAACTGAACCGGCTGTCGCGGCTGTCCAGCCTGCTCTACGCCCAGGGCGACGCCGGCATTCTTTTTGAGCTGAAGCCCATCGCCGCCACGGGCCTGGAGGAAACCCGGCTGCAACTGGACCAGCAAAGCCTGCATTACTTCAACCAGGTGGAAAGCTGGCAGGCGATGCGCTGGCCCGGCGATCCGCTGAAAGCCGGGTCCAGCCTGCTATGGCAAAGCGTGGACGCCGGCTTGCGACTGAGCCAGGACCATCCCGGCCGCTGGGGCTGGCTGCGCATGCTGGAGCAGGCCAAGCGCGAGCAGATCGACCGTTCCAGCTGGCAGCTGAGCTGGGCGCTGCCGGACGGGCGCCAGGCGCGCTACCAGCTGCGCAGCGAAGCCGGCCCCGGCCCGCTGGCCCTGCTGCAATTGGTGCAGTTCCAGCTGCCGGCGCGGATTTTTATCACGGAGCCGAGCCA
>NZ_LDUR01000057.1:0-3073 GCF_001043705.1 Chromobacterium sp. LK11 | reverse complement strand
CGCCTTGTCTCGCTCTTGCTCGCAGCATCGTACCCAGGCTCTCTAAAAGCCACGGAGCCTGGCGCGCCCGCGCGCCGGCTCCTCTTTCCACCCATTCGGAGGGCTACCCATGTACGCGGTACTGGGCAATATCGAGTTTGATCTGATCAGTTATTTCGACGGCCTGGAACAGCGCAGCGGCAGCGATTTCGCCGAGCACGGCCGCATCGGCGGCAAGCCGGTGCTGCAATTCGTCGGCGACAAGCTGGATGAAATCCGCATCGACCTGGTGCTGCACGCCGCCTACTGCCAGCCGGACGAGGAGCTGCAAAAGCTGCAGGAGGCGCGCCAGCAGCACCAGGCGCTGGCCTTGGTGCTGGGCAACGGCGACTACAAAGGCCGTTTCGTCATCACCGAGCTGCAAAGCACCGGCCGCCAGACCGACCGCAGCGGCAGCCTGCTGGCGGTGGAGGCCCAGCTCAGCCTGCGCGAGTACGGCGGCGACGCGCCGCCCAAGCCCAAGCCGGCGCTGGCCAAGGCCGCCGCCAGCCTGCCCGCCGGCAAGCTCAAGCTGCCGGCCGGGCTGGAGCGCTTCAAGGCCGACATCGCCGGTCTGGCCAAGACCGTGGCCCAGGTCAAAAGCGTGGTGGGCAAGGTCAAGACCGTGATCAACACCGCGCGCGAACTGCGCCAGCTGGCCGGCCGCGACCCGGCCGCGGCGCTGGAAAAATTGCCCGGCCTGCTCAAGGAGGTGCAGGCGCTGGCGCCCGGTCTGCAAGTCAGCGCCGAGCAGATGGCCAAGTTCGAGCAATACAGCAAGCTGGCCGGCGACGCGGTGCGCGTCGGCCAGAGCCTGCAGCAGGCCAAGCTGAACATGACCGCGATGGGCCGGCTGTTGGCCGGCACCCAGGCCGGCCAGGTGCTGGACAAGCTGGCCGCCTGCGAAACAATCAACGGCCGCGCCGAAGTGGCCTTGCGCGATCTGGCCGAGCCGCTGGCCGGCCTGGCCGCCAAGGCCGCGGTGCGGCGCATTCTGAGGTGACGCCATGTTCCTGAACCATGTGACTCAAGAAAACGAACGCTGGGACCAGATCGCCTGGCGCTATTACGGCGACGTCGGCCAGATGGCGCAGCTGATCGCCAACAACGCCCACATCCCCATAGGCGAAACCCTGCCCGCCGGCCTGATCCTGGCGATCCCGGTGCTGGAAGCCGCCGACAGCGAGGCGCTGGAACAGCTGCCGCCGTGGAGGCGCTCATGAGCGACAGCCGCGCGCAAGAGGTGCCGACGCCGGCCTTCGAACTCAGCTACAACGGCAAATCCATCACCGCCGACATCGCCCGCCACGCGCTCAGCGTCAGCTACACCGACCATCTGAGCGGCGAATCCGACGAGCTGGACGTGGAACTGGAGGACGTGGACGGCCGCTGGCTGGACGGCTGGTATCCGGACAAGGGCGCCACGCTGGCGCTCAAACTGGGCTATCGCGGCGCGGCGCTGGTGGCGGCGGGCAGCTTCGACATCGACGAAGTGGAATACCGCTCGCCGCCGTCCACCGTGCGCATCCGCGCGCTGGCCACCGGCGTGCAGCACCCGCTGCGCACCAAGAACGGCCGCGCCTATGAGCAGATCACGCTGCAAGCGCTGGCCCAGCGCATCGCCAAGCGCCACCGGATGAAGCTGCAGGGCAAGATCGAGGCGGTGAACATAGACCGGCTGACCCAGTACCACGAGACCGATCTGCAATTCCTGCAGCGGGTGGCGGATCAGCACGGCTATGTCTGCAAGGTGATGGACAACAACCGCAAGCTGGTGTTCTGGAAGCGCAGCGACCTGATGCAGAGCGCCAGCGTGCGCCGTTACACCCCGGCCCAGCTGATGGCCTGGCAGGCGCAGGACCAGCTCAGCAAGGTGCCGGCCCAAGTGGACGTCAGCTACCACGATCCGGCTAAGCGCGCGCTGCGCACCGCCAGCGCGCGTGCCGACGCCAAGGCGCCGGGCGGCAAGGCCAGCAGCGCGGACACCGTCAAGCTCACCCGCAAGGCCGCCGGCAAGCGTCAGGCCGAGCAGATGGCCGCGGCGGAGCTGGAGCGCCGCCAACTGGACCGCACTCGCATGTCCATCACCGTGGACGGCTCGCCGCAACTGGCCGCCGGCAGCAACATCGATCTGGACGGCTTCGGCAAATTGTCCGGCCGCTACCAGATCCAGCGCGCCAGCCATCGCATCAGCCGCCAGGACGGTTATGTCTGCGAACTGGAATTGAAACGGGTGGCCGCCGGCGTCGCCCAAGAGAAAAGGAAAACCCCATGACCGACGTACCCCTGCCGGAAGCGCTGGCCACTCTCAAGTTCGGCAGCGTCTCCGCCGTGGACGCCAACACCCAGCGCGTGCGCGTGCGGCTGCCGGAGCTGGGGCGGCTGCGCACCGCCTGGTTGCCGGTGCTCAGCCGCAAGAGCGGCCGCGACAAGGATTACTGGCTGCCGGACATCGGCGAGCAGGTGGCGGTGCTGCTGGACGCCCGCGGCGAGGACGGCGTGGTGCTGGGCGCCATTTTCTCCGCCGCCGACGCGGTGCCGGTGGCCAGCGTCGACAAATGGCATCGCCGCTTCGCCGACGGCGCGACGCTGGAATACGACCGCGCCGCCCACCAACTCACCGTCAGCGGCGGGGTGAACAAGGTGGTGGTGGAAGCCGGGGCGGAAATCATCCTCAAGGCCGGCGCCAAGGTCAGCATAGACGCGCCGGCCACCGAGATCAGCGGCACCTTGCTGGTCAAGGGCCTGCTCACCTACCAGGGTGGCCTGAACGGTTCCGGCGGCAGCGGCGCCAGCTTCTCCGGCAGCATCAGCCAGAGCGGCGGCAGCTTCAACAACGCTGGCGGCGACGTGGTGGCCAGCGGCAAGAGCCTGGTTGGCCACGTGCACCCGGCGCCGGGCGGCATGACAGGCGGGCCGGCGTAGGCGCGGCGGCGGCGATCAGCCATCGCGTCAACGACATAGCCCCGCCGGCGAGAGCCGTCGGGGCTTGCTTGCGTCTTGCATCAAGGTTCTTCGAGTCTGCTCAAAGTCTCGCGAGCTAGGGCGAGACAAG
>NZ_LDUR01000056.1:0-3016 GCF_001043705.1 Chromobacterium sp. LK11 | reverse complement strand
GGTGCTGGCGCATTGCCTGTCGCCGCAGTCGGGCGGCCTGACGCCGTCGGACCTGCCGCTCGCCCAGCTGGAGCAGTGCGACATCGACGCGATCGAGCGCGAGCATCCGCGGCTGGAGGCGCTGTACGGCGTCACGCCGCTGCAGCAGGGCATTCTGTTCCACTCCATCGCCGACGACGGCGCGCCGCTCTACATCGAGCAACTGCATTGGAAAATGAGCGGAGCCTTGGACGCGGAGCGCTTCCGCCGCGCCTGGTTCGACGTCGCGGCGGCGCACGCCTCGCTGCGCACCACCTTCCGCTGGCGAGGGCTGAAGAGCGCGGTGCAAATCGTCCATCCGCGTCTGGACCCGGACTGGGACGCGCTGGATTGGCGCGCGCTGTCCGCCGAGGCCTGCGCCGGCCGCTTCGCCGCGCTGCGCGAGCTTGACCGCGAACGCGGCTTCGATCTCGAGCGCGGGCCCTTGCTGCGCGGCACCCTGATCCGCGAGCCCGGCGAGACCTGGCGTTTTCTGTGGAGCTACCACCACGCGGTCGTCGACGGCTGGTCGGTGCCCTTGATCCTGAAGCAGGTGCTCGGCCGTTACGCCGAGCTGGGCGCCGGCGAAGCGGCTCCGCTGGCGGGCAGCCGTTTTCAGCCCTTCGTCGACTGGCTGGCCGCGCGGGACGCGCGCGAACAGGCCGCGTACTGGCGGCAAGTGCTGGACGGCGTCGAGGAGCCCACGCCCATCGGCTTCGCGTCTCCGGCGCGCGGCCCTCAAGCGCGCGGCCAGGGCCGGCGCGCCTTCGTCTTCGACGCGGCGCTGCGCGATCAGGTCGACCGCGCCGCGCGGCGGGCCGGCGTGACCCGCGCCAGCCTGCTGGCCGGCGCCTGGGCGCTGACGCTGGGCTACGCCGGCGGCGGGCGCGAGGTGGTGTTCGGCACCACGCTGTCCGGCCGACCGGCGACGCTGCCGGGCGTCGAGCAGATGGTGGGCCTCTTCATCAACACGGTGCCGGCGCGCGTGAGCATAGACGACGAGGCGCGGGTATCGGAGTGGCTGCGCCAGCTGCATGGCCAGCAGAGCGAGCGGGCCAGGCTGGGCGCCGCCTCGCTGACCGACATCCGGCGCTGGGCGGGCTACGACGGCGGCGAGCTGCTGAGCAGCTTGTTCGTGGTGGAAAACTACCCGGTGGACCGGACCCTGGTCCGAGGCGACGCCGGTTTCGACGTCAGCGAGTTCGCGGCGGCGGAGACGCGCACCAACTATCCGCTGGTTGGCCAGCTGATCCCGGGCGAAGAGACCGTGCTCTACGTCGACTTCGACGCCGCGCGTTACGACGAGGAGGGCATAGGCCGGCTGGGCGCGAGCTTCCTGCATCTGCTGGCCCAGCTCGCCGCGCGGCCGGACGCGCGGCTTGGCGATCTGACCCTGGTCGACGACGAGGAGGCGCGTCGGCTGATTCACGACTGGAACGCGACGCCGCCGGTGGGCGGAGGCTATCTGCTGCACGCGGGCATAGCGCGTCACGCCGAGCTGACGCCGCTGGCGCCGGCGATCATAGGCGTAGACGAGGCGATGAATTACCGCGAGCTGGCCGACGAGACCCTGCGCGTGGCCAGGGCGGTGGCGGCGGCGGGCGCGCGGCGCGAACCGGTGGCGGTGCTGCTGCCGAGGAGCGCGTGCGTGGTCGCCGCCTACTCGGGCGTGATGCGCGCCGGCTGCGCCTACGTGCCGGCCGATCCGGCGATGCCGCCGGGACGCCTGCGCGATCTGCTGGCCACGGTCGGCCATGTGCTGACGACGCGCGAGCATCTGCCGTTGCTGGACGGCGTCGCGGCGCGCGCGATCCTGATGGAAGAGGAGCCGCCGGCCGACGTCGCGCTGCCGGAGGCGGCGCCGGACGATCTGGCCTATGTGATGTTCACCTCGGGATCCACCGGCAAGCCCAAGGGGGTGATGATCACCCACCGCGCGGCCTCGCTGACGATGGAGGTCTTCCTGCGCGGCTACCAGATCGGCGCGTCCGACCGCTTGATGTGCGTGTCGGCGGCGGGCTTCGATCTGTCGGTGTTCGATTTCTTCGGCGCGTTCGCGGCGGGCGCCGCGGTCTTGCTGGCGCCGGAGTCGTCGACGATCGCGCCGGGCGTGTGGCTGGACCTGATGACGCGCGAGGGGGCGACGGTATGGGAGTCGGTGCCGGCGGTGATGGAGCTGTTGCTGCTCGAATGCCGGCAGAGCGGGCGCGCGCTGCCGCCCTCCTTGAAGCTGGCGATGCTGAGCGGCGACCGCGTGCCGGTGGGGCTGCCCGCGCAGATCCGCGCGGCCGCGACCTCCGATCCGGAGGTGCTCGCGCTGGGCGGCGCCACCGAGGCGGCCATCTGGTCGTGCTGGTACGACACGCGGGGGCTGGCGGCCGACGCCGCCTTCGTGCCCTACGGCCGCCATTTGCCGGGGCAGCGGCTCTATGTGCTGTCCTCCTCGCTGCAGGCGGTGCCGGTGGGCGTGCCGGGCGATTTGTGGATTGCCGGCGCGGGCGTGGCCTTGGGCTATCTCGGCCAGCCCGATCTCACGGCTTACCGCTTCGTCGACAACCCCTTTGTGCCGGGCGAGCGGATGTACCGGACCGGCGATCGCGCGCGCGCGCTTGCCGACGGCAATCTGGAGTTCCTGGGACGGGTGGACGACCAGGTCAAGATCGGCGGCTTCCGGATCGAGATCGGCGAAATCGAAGCCGCGCTCGCGGCGGCGCCGGGCGTGGAGCGCGGCGTGGCCTCGGTGATCGAGCGCGACGGCCGGCGGATCATCGCCGGCTATGTGCTGCCGCGGCCGGACGGGGGCTTCGATCCCGCCGCGATTCGCGACGCGCTGGCGCGGCGTCTGCCGCCTTACATGCTGCCCGCGTCGATCATGGCGCTGGACAGCGTGCCGCTGAGCGCCAACGGCAAGGTGGACCGCAAGTGTCTGCCTGAGCCGGTGGTCGAAGCGGGCGCGGCGGCGGCGGAGAACGAGGCCGAGGCGGCGCTGGTGGAGATC
>NZ_LDUR01000055.1:0-3103 GCF_001043705.1 Chromobacterium sp. LK11 | reverse complement strand
CCCAAGACACTCAAATGATAGGATCAAGCCTCACGAGCAATTAGTATCGGTTAGCTTAACGCCTCACAGCGCTTCCACACCCGACCTATCAACGTCCTGGTCTCGAACGACTCTTCAGGAGGGTCAAGCCCTCAGGGAAGTCTCATCTTCAGGCGAGTTTCCCGCTTAGATGCTTTCAGCGGTTATCTCTTCCGCACTTAGCTACCCGGCAATGCGACTGGCGTCACAACCGGTACACCAGAGGTGCGTCCACTCCGGTCCTCTCGTACTAGGAGCAGCCCCCGTCAAACTTCCAACGCCCACTGCAGATAGGGACCAAACTGTCTCACGACGTTTTGAACCCAGCTCACGTACCACTTTAAATGGCGAACAGCCATACCCTTGGGACCGGCTACAGCCCCAGGATGTGATGAGCCGACATCGAGGTGCCAAACACCGCCGTCGATGTGAACTCTTGGGCGGTATCAGCCTGTTATCCCCGGAGTACCTTTTATCCGTTGAGCGATGGCCCTTCCATTCAGAACCACCGGATCACTATGTCCTGCTTTCGCACCTGCTCGACTTGTCGGTCTCGCAGTTAAGCTACCTTTTGCCATTGCACTATCAGCACGATTTCCGACCGTACCTAGGTAACCTTCGAACTCCTCCGTTACACTTTGGGAGGAGACCGCCCCAGTCAAACTGCCTACCATGCACTGTCCCCAATCCGGATCACGGACCAAGGTTAGAACCTCAAACACACCAGGGTGGTATTTCAAGGACGGCTCCATGAGAACTAGCGTTCCCACTTCATAGCCTCCCACCTATCCTACACAAGTCTGTTCAAAGTCCAATGCAAAGCTACAGTAAAGGTTCACGGGGTCTTTCCGTCTAGCAGCGGGGAGATTGCATCTTCACAAACACTTCAACTTCGCTGAGTCTCAGGAGGAGACAGTGTGGCCATCGTTACGCCATTCGTGCGGGTCGGAACTTACCCGACAAGGAATTTCGCTACCTTAGGACCGTTATAGTTACGGCCGCCGTTTACTGGGGCTTCGATCAAGAGCTTGCACCCCATCACTTAACCTTCCAGCACCGGGCAGGCGTCACACCGTATACGTCCACTTTCGTGTTGGCACAGTGCTGTGTTTTTGTTAAACAGTCGCAGCCACCGATTCTCTGCGACCTCTCAAAGCTCCTCCCGCAGGGGATTCACTCTAAGAGGCATACCTTCTCCCGAAGTTACGGTATCAATTTGCCGAGTTCCTTCTCCTGAGTTCTCTCAAGCGCCTTAGAATTCTCATCCTGCCCACCTGTGTCGGTTTGCGGTACGGTTCTTATGCAGCTGAAGCTTAGTGGCTTTTCCTGGAAGCGTGGTATCAGTCACTTCAGGTCCGTAGACCCTCGTCATCACGTCTCGGCCTTAAGGGGCGGCGGATTTGCCTACCTCCCCAGCCTACCGGCTTAAACAGACTATTCCAACAGTCTGATGACCTAACCTTCTCCGTCCCCACATCGCACTGCATAAAAGTACGGGAATTTTAACCCGTTTCCCATCGACTACGCTTTTCAGCCTCGCCTTAGGGGCCGACTCACCCTACGCCGATGAACGTTGCGTAGGAAACCTTGGGCTTTCGGCGAGCGGGCTTTTCACCCGCTTTATCGCTACTCATGTCAGCATTCGCACTTCTGATATCTCCAGCATCCCTTACGAGACACCTTCACAGACCTACAGAACGCTCCCCTACCATCTGCACTTACGTGCAAATCCGCAGCTTCGGTTATCAGTTTGAGCCCCGTTACATCTTCCGCGCAGGACGACTCGACCAGTGAGCTATTACGCTTTCTTTAAATGATGGCTGCTTCTAAGCCAACATCCTGGCTGTCTATGCCTTCCCACCTCGTTTACCACTTAACTGATCATTTGGGACCTTAGCTGGCGGTCTGGGTTGTTTCCCTCTTGACGATGGACGTTAGCACCCACCGTCTGTCTCCCATGCTCGCACTTTCCGGTATTCAGAGTTTGCCATGGTTTGGTAAATCGCAATGACCCCCTAGCCATAACAGTGCTTTACCCCCGGAAGTGATACATGAGGCACTACCTAAATAGTTTTCGGGGAGAACCAGCTATCTCCGAGTTTGTTTAGCCTTTCACCCCTATCCACAGCTCATCCCCTAGTTTTGCAACACTAGTGGGTTCGGACCTCCAGTGCGTGTTACCGCACCTTCATCCTGGCCATGGATAGATCACTCGGTTTCGGGTCTACGCCCAGCAACTAAATCGCCCTATTCGGACTCGGTTTCCCTACGCCTCCCCTATTCGGTTAAGCTCGCTACTGAACGTAAGTCGCTGACCCATTATACAAAAGGTACGCAGTCACGGAACAAGTCCGCTCCCACTGTTTGTATGCATCCGGTTTCAGGTTCTATTTCACTCCCCTCCCGGGGTTCTTTTCGCCTTTCCCTCACGGTACTGGTTCACTATCGGTCGATCATGAGTATTTAGCCTTGGAGGATGGTCCCCCCATCTTCAGACAGGATTTCTCGTGTCCCGCCCTACTTATCGTACGCCTAGTCCTTGGAATGCGTTTTCGTGTACGGGGCTATCACCCACTATGGCGGTCCTTTCCATGAACCTTCCACTAACACAATCCATAACACGTACAGGCTCTTCCGCGTTCGCTCGCCACTACTAACGGAATCTCGGTTGATTTCTTTTCCTGCAGCTACTTAGATGTTTCAGTTCGCTGCGTTCGCCTCCTCAGACCTATGTATTCAGTCTGGGATCTCCTTGCGGAGGGGTTTCCCCATTCGGACATCGCGGGATCAAAGCTCTATTGCCAGCTCCCCCGCGCTTTTCGCAGGCTTACACGTCCTTCTTCGCCTATGATCGCCAAGGCATCCACCAGATGCACTTAGTCGCTTGACCCTATCATTTCAGTAACCTAGGTCACCAAAACAACAAGTTGTGTTTGTGCGACGACTACACCGCCCCTTTTGATATGGCGACGTAGCCTAGATACAATCAAATACCCAAGATGACGATTTGTCCGCGTAAAGAGTTAACTCTACGTGTCCATCTCGCCGTCTTTATATATTCGGCTTCTTCAGTTTGTTAAAGATC
>NZ_LDUR01000054.1:0-6807 GCF_001043705.1 Chromobacterium sp. LK11 | reverse complement strand
GGAGGCTTTGTTGCGTCTGGCGTTCAATAATAGCTGACCACCAATTGGCCGCGCTGGCTGCCCTTGGGCGTGGCGATGCTGAAGCTGCGCCGGCCGGTGCTGCGATCCAGATCATAGCCGTTGGCGGCGGCCTGGCTGCTGGATTGGGCGTCGGCGTTGGCCCGCACCGGCAGGTACTCGCCGTTGGCGGTGATGGCTTCGATGTGAACCGGCGCTTTGCATTTGCCGACGACCAGCTGGCTGGGGCCGTTGGCGCGGCTGGGCGCGTCCAGCGCCAGCGGACATTGGGCCTCGACGATGCGGCCGCTGAAGAGGATGACGCCACCGGCGGCGTAGGCGGCTGACGACAGCAATAGGAATGCCATGGCGGCAAGAGGCGCTGAATGTTTCATATGGATACCCCGTTTGATCGAATGAGCTTGTTCCCAACGACTCTGACGGTCGTTGTAGTGGTGTGGCCTTCTAGGTATAGGCGGTATCCAGATTGATTCCAGCAAAAAATTAATATGTTAAAGCTATGTCTAATAGAAAATCGCTATAAATATTTAAAATATAGCCTGTATTGAATTGATGTTGTTTAAAATATGGCGATGAAAAAGCCGCTCCCGGGCCTCCGGCGAGCGGCTTTTTGCATGAATGCGGCCGACCGCGCGCTCAGCCGGCCTGAGCGGCGCGTTGCTCCAGTTCCCGTTGCCGTTCCGTCTTGACGATCTTGTAGATCCATTGCAGCGAGACGCCGTAGCGGCGCGCCAGTTCGGCGTGGTTGCCGCCGGTGAATTCACGGTAGATCTGTTGGTCGCGCAGCGAGGATTTGTAGGACAGGCCGATGGGGAAGTAGATGTTCTGTCCGCCCCAGTGCTTGGCCATGCGTTCGGCGATTTCCTGGCCCAGTTGCTCCGCTTGTTGCTGCTCGGTGTTGGCGAGTTGTTTCAAGGTCATGGCCACGTGCTGGGCCAGGTCGACGAGCAGTTCCGGTCCTTTGCTGCGAAAGCGTGCTTGCATGGCTGTGTCCTTTGGCGGCGGTATCGATGACGGACATTATCGCCGTCCGCGCGCGCGCGGCCCGGATGACGGGTGTCAGCGCCGGCGCGGTCCGGCTTTCTGTAAAGAGGGTTAAAAGACCGCAACGGGGGCGATGGCGCATCCTTGCCCTCGTTCGATGGCCAGGCGCCGTCGGCAACCGCCATTGCGAGTGATCTCGCCTTTCTTCCCTCGATGTCCAGGAGCCCGGCCGTGGCCAGCACTTCCCAAATTGTTGACGCGCTGTTGGCGCGTTTGCGCAGCGCTTTGCCGTCATTGAACGTCGAGCATTGCGCCGCGCCGGCCGATTACCGGCTTGAACATCCGCAAGGCGCGCTCTTGTTGAGCTACCGCGGCAGCCAATTCGCCTTGCCGCGAGATGTGGCCGGAGTCTGCCAGCTGCGCACGCTGCAGCTGGAGCTGACGCTGCTGCTGCGGCGCGCCGGCGCGCAAGTCAACGATACGGAAGCGCTGGACGCGGCGCGGCGCGCCTGCCTGGGATTCTCCGCGCCGGATTGCCGACCCGCCTGCTTGTCGAGCGAAACCTTTTTGGGCTTCAGCGACGGCATCGCCCGTTACGCCATTTCGCTGGCCGCCGAAACCTTGCAGGTGGCGGAGGCGGCCCCGGGGCATGAGCCTGTGTTAACCGCAGTCACTAAGGAGGAGCAATCATGAAGTACTTGTATTCCGGGCCGATCAGCGGCGTCACTCTGGCCGACGGCCAGGAAATCATGTTGTTTCCCGGCGCGGAAGTGGAGATGCCGGAACAGCACGATTACACCCGCATGCTGTTGGCCCTGCAGCACCTGAGCCCGTTGCCGCAAGCGGCGGCGTCGACGTCCCCTAGCGCTGAACAAGGAGCTTGAGCATGGCAGCCAATTATCTGCATGGCGTGGAAACCATTGAAGTCGAACGCGGCGCGCGTCCGGTTCGCACCGTCAAATCGGCGGTGATCGGCCTGATCGGCACCGCGCCGCTGGCGCCGGAAGCGGCCAATACCCCGGTGTTGTGCCTGTCGGAAAAAGACGCGGCGGCCTTTGGCCCGCAACTGGCCGGCTTCACCATTCCGCAAGCGCTGAACGCGATCTACGATCACGGCGCCGGCACCGTGGTGGTGATCAACGTGCTGGACCCGGCCGTGCATAAAAGCGCGGTGGCCGGCGAGGCGGTGACGCTGGACGCGGCCACCGGCCAGGGCAAGACCGCCAAGGCGGCGCTGCTGAACGCGGTGGTGAAGAGCGCCGACGGCGCCACCGCTTACACGGCGGGCACCGACTACCTGCTGGACGCGGTCAACGGCAAGATCACCCGTTTGAAGGACGGCGTCATCGCCGCCGGCGCGGTGTTGAAGGTCAGCTACGATTACGCCGATCCGAACAAGGTCACCGCCGCCGACATCATCGGCGCGGTCAACGCCGCCGGCAACCGCACCGGTCTGAAAGCGCTGCAGGACACTTACAACCGCTTCGGCTTCTTCGCCAAGCTGTTGATCGCGCCGGGCTTCTGCACCCAGAACTCGGTGGCCAGCGCGATGGCGGCCATGGCCGACAAACTGGACGCCATCGCCTACGTCGACGCGCCCATCGGCACCAGCTTCGCCCAGGCGCAAGCCGGACGCGGCCCGGCCGGCGGCATCAACTTCAACACCTCCAGCGACCGCGTGCGCCTGTGCTACCCGCACATCAAGGTGTACGACCCGGCGACCAACGACACCCGTCTGGAGCCGCTGTCGGCCCGCGCCGCCGGCCTGCGCGCCAAGGTGGACAACGACAAGGGCTTCTGGTGGTCCAGCTCCAATCAGGAGCTGGCCGGCGTGATCGGCGTGGAGCGTCAGCTGACCGCGATGATCGACGATCCGCAGTCCGAGGTGAACCTGCTGAACGAGCAGGGCATCACCACGGTGTTCTCCAGCTTCGGCTCCGGCTTCCGCCTGTGGGGCAACCGCACCGCGGCCTGGCCCACCGTCAGCCATATGCGCAACTTCGAGAACGTGCGCCGCACCGGCGACGTGATCAATGAATCGATCCGCTATTTCAGCCAGCAGTTCATCGACATGCCGCTGAACCAGGCCACCATCGACGCGCTGGTTGAGTCGGTGAACGGCTATGGCCGCAAGCTGATCGGCGATGGCGCGCTGCTGGGCTTCAAAGCCTGGTTCGACGCGGCGCGCAACCCGGAAACCGAGCTGGCCGCCGGCCACCTGCTGATCAGCTACAAGTACACGGTGCCGCCGCCGCTGGAACGTCTGACCTTTGAGACCGAGATCACCTCGGAATACCTGTTGAGCCTGAAGGGAGGCAATTGATCATGGCAGGCAAGATTGAAATCAACCGCATCACCAACGCCAACATCTACATCAACGGCAACTCGCTGTTGGGCCGGGCCGAGGAGATCAAGCTGCCGGACGTGTCCGCCATCATGCAGGAGCACAAGGCGCTGGGCATGGTGGGCAAGATCGAGCTGCCGGCCGGCTTCGACAAGCTGGAGGGCGAGATCAAATGGAACTCGTTGTACAAGGACGTGGCCAAGATCATCGCCAATCCGTTCCAGGCGGTGCAACTGCAAGCCCGTTCCAGCATCGAGACCTACGGCGCGCAGGGCCGCCTGCAGCAGGTCAGCCTGGTGACCTTCCTGACCGTGATGTTCAAGAAGAACCCGCTGGGCACCTACAAACAGCATGAAAACGCCGATTTCAGCTCCTCTTTCTCCGCCACCTATATCAAGCAGGTAGTGGACGGCGAGGACGTGCTGGAGCTGGACTACCTGGCCAATATTTTCCGGGTGGGCGGCAACGACATGCTGGAGCTGTACCGCCGCAACATCGGCGGTTGATCCAGGGCCGGCCGCCGGCCGGCTTGCCGGCAGGTTTCCGCGCGCAACAGGCCGGGCCCGGCTTAGCCGGGTCCGCCTGAGCCGCGGCGGTCCACTGCTTTGCAAGCCGGCCGGGGCTTTCAAGCCTTTCCCTAAAGGGCTTTAACAGACCCGCCGGGCCGCAAACCGGACAATGAAGCTCATCAACCACGCAGCCTGCGACCAAGGAGCTCACATGAAGATCAAACTCAAATACCCGTTCACCAACGCCGCCGGCGAACGCCTGGACAGCCTGGAAATCAGCCGCCTGAAGCGCGCCGATCTCAAGGCCGCCAGCCATCACAGCCAGGATGACGCGGACCAGGAGGACTTCCTGTTCGCGCGCATGACCGGCCTGACCCTGGAAGACATCGACCAGCTCGACATCGCCGACAGCCGCGCGCTGGCGGACTGCTTTCGCGACATGGTGGGCGTCTCCGACGACGCTTAAGGAGTTCGACGAAGCGCTGCTGACCGTGCTCGGCCTGCCGCCGTCGGAAATCGACGCGTTGGCGATGGACGACTACTGGTTCTGGTGCGAGGTGGCGGAGCGAGAGATCCAGCGCCGTCACGAGCGCGACCAGCAGTGGCTGGATCGAGACTGATGGTTTCCTGCGCCGTGCGTTCGCGCGGCCCGGGGCCGGCTCGTCCGTCCGGACGGCCGCCGGCCCCATCCGGAGCCGCCGGCGCTGGCCTGGCGGCCCTTCCCCTCACACTCACAGGCTAACACCATGGTAAGCGAGTTTTTCATCGGTCTTAAGGTGGGAGCGACGCTGTCCGGGGTCTTCGACAACGCCTTCCGCTCCGCCCGCGCCTCCTTGGACGAACTGGGCAAGACCAGCTTGCGGCTGCGCGATCGCCAGCGCGAGCTGAGCGACAGCGTGGAGCGTTCCCGCAAGGCCTTCGCCGCGCTGGATCTGCCGCAGCTGGAGCGCGACCACCGCAAGCTGGAACTGACGCTGGACCGCCTGCGCCAGCGGCACGACGCCTGGCTGGACAGCGTCAAGCGCGGCCGGGGCGTCAAGCTCGCCCTGCCCGGCGTGTCCCAGGTCAGCGAACTGGTGGCCAAGTGCCGCGTCGAGCTGCAGGCCTCGGTCAAGGTCAAGGCGGTGATCGAAGTGGAACAGCGGGTGAAGGAAAGCCAGGAGCGGCAAAAAGACGCCACCTGCAATCCGCGCCCGCCGACCGCGCCCAAGCGGCCGACCCCGCGCGGCGACGACGACGGCAAGTCCAAGGACGCGCCGCCCGATCTCGAATCCACCCTCAAGCGTCTGCGCACGCCCGGCATCCAGCGATGGATAGGCGTGGCCGACGCCGTTCAGCTGTCCTCGCGCTGGTTGTCCGACGCCGCCGGCAAAACCCACGAAGTCCTGTCCAAAGGCCTGGGTAATAAGGCGCTGCGTTATGTGCACGGCAAGCTCAATCCTTTGCTGGGCGGCAAGCTGCCCAGCGTGGACACCATGCTGGGCGCGCTGGAAAGCACCCGCGACGGCGGCGCCGCCGTCGCCAAGGGCGCCGCCAGGGTGGGTCAGGCGCTGCGCCGTTACGCCGACACCCCGGGCAATGTGCTGGCCAAGATCGCCGCCGCCAGCGAGGCGCTGTTGAAAGAAGACGGCGCCAAGGCGGCCGCGTCGGGCAAGCCGGGCGGTACGGCGGCCAAGGGCAAGGCCGGCGGCGGCAAGATCCGTTCCGCCATCCGCCTATTGCAAGGCCTGCCGGCGCCGGACGCCACGCCCTTGATCGAATTCAACGACAAGGTGGGCGGCATCAGCCGCGATGTGGCCAAGGCGGCCGGCACCGTGCACAAGACCTTGTCGCAAGGCCTGGGCAACAAGGCGCTGCGCTATGTGCACGGCAAGCTCAATCCGCTGTTGCGCGGCAAGCTGCCCAGCGTGGAAAGCCTGCTCGGCTCGGTGAAGGCCTTGGAGGACGGCGCGACCAAGGCCGGCGAGATCAGCGACAAGGTGGGCAAATCGCTGCGCCGCTATCAGGACACCAAGGGCGGCTTGCTGAGCAAGCTGTGGGCCGCCGGCGGCGAATGGTTCAAGGAAGACAAGCCGGGCGCCGCCCAGAGCGAAGCGGACAAGCCCGGCGCCAGCCAGAGCCAGGCCGACAAGCCGGGCGACTGCATGGCGGCCAAGCCCGAGAACTGCTGCTGTTGCTGCCAGCCGGCCACGCGCGACATCGACAAGCCCGGCGACGGCATGGACCCGGAGCGGGACGAGCGCAAGAAGGAAGACAAGCGCGACAAGGAGAAAAAGAACGACAGGCGCGAGCGCGGCCGCAAGGAGCGGCGTCCCAAGCCCCGGCCCAAGCCGCGTCCGAAACCGGAGCCAAAACCGCGTCCGAAGTCGGGCCCGCGTCCGCGGCGCTTGCCCAAGGGCCGCGGCCTGCCCGGCGGCATCGGCGAGGTGTTCCGACGCGGCGCGGCCGTGGCCAAGGCCGGCCTGAAAGGCCTGGGCGCTGCGCTGAAGCAAGTGCCGGGCATGCTGCGCGGGGGCTTGCAGAAGACGGGAGACTGGCTCAAAAGCCTGCCGGGCAAGGCCAAGGCCGGCGCGCAGAGCGCGGCCAAGGCGGCGGGCTCCGCGGCCAGCCGCGTCGGCGGCGGGCTGAAGCGTCTGCCCGGATTGGCGCGTGGCGGCATCGGCAGCGCGGCCAAGCTGGCCAGGACGGTGGCCCAGCGCGCGGCGCCGCTGTTGAAAACCGGCGTCGGCGTGGCCAAGACCGGTCTCGGCATCGGCAAGGAAGTGTTCAAGCGCACCGGCGGCCTGCTCAAGGCCGGCATCGCCGGTTCGGTGATCACGGTGATGGAGGCTGGCCAGGAGGCCTGGAACGTCAGCAAGTCCAATCGCAGCCAGACCGAAAAGAACAAGGAGTACTGGAAGATAGGCGGCAGGGCCGGCGGCTCCATCGGCGGCGCGGCGATGGGCGCGGCCA
>NZ_LDUR01000053.1:0-30569 GCF_001043705.1 Chromobacterium sp. LK11 | reverse complement strand
CGAAAACTAGCGAAAAAGCGGAATGGTCGAGGGGTACATGAGCATTTTGAGTTCGTACTCACCGTGCAACGCTTCACGAAGCGCAGCAGACTTTGAACAGGTTCTTAGAGCAGTCGATTCAACTCGCTGGCCGCGTTTAGCTGCATCGCGTGCAGCGGCTCCAGCATGAAGGCGAGGTGGCTGTCGTGGGGCCCGCCGCCCTCGCCCTGCCACAGCAACTGCAGGGCCGCGCTCAGGCTGCTGTTGGCGGCGTCCAGTTCCACCAGATGGCGGCTGGCGATCTGGCGTATGGATTGATGGCAACGGCTCAACTCGTCTATCACCGCGTCCAGCATGCCCAATTCCGCGTGTTGCTGGCGCAGCGCCTGCAATTGGGCGATGGCCTGTCCCAGCTGATGGGTGGGTTTGCCTTCGGCGGCGGAGGGCGTGAGGGGGAGGGCCATGATGAGAGTTTCCAATTGATGTCGGCGCAGCCTGTCCGGGACCGATCGGAAGCGGGCAAGTCCATGACGGGGCGGCTTGCCGGCCTGCGCGGGCCGCGTTCCCGGCGCCGGGAACGCGGCGCGTTGAGGATTGTCGTCCAGCGCCGCGCCTGGGGTCAAGGCCGGAACAGGGGCCGCGGCGGCCGCGCCGTTTTAGTCCGCATTTCACATTTTCCTTTGCGACTGATCCGCCGCCGGCTATAACCACACTTACAAGTCATGATAAAAGCATGTATTTTGATGTGTGTTAATACTAAGTGACTATACGTAGTGCGCTGCATCAGGGAGGGCGGGTCAGCCGCCCGTGAAGCGGCGCCGTCCGTAGCGCGCCGGCAAGGGAACGGCCGCCAAGGGGGCGGATGGCACCGGGGGTTCCAATACAAGGAGCACGATCGATGTCATTGCAACAGTCCGTCACCGCCAGCGCGCGCTGGGGGTGGCTGCTTCTGGCCTGCGCCGCCGCCGGCGTCCAGGCCGCCGACACGCCGGACGCGTCCGCGGCCGCCGCGCTCAAGGCCTTGAAGAGCACGCCGGCGGGGCGTCACAGCTACTACACCGGCGGCGTGCACAACACCGTCGGCTGTCTGTTGCCGGGCAGCTGCGTCTATCCGCGCAAGCCCGGCGAACCCAGCGATCCGCTGTTCCCCGAGTGGTGGGTCAGCGACTGGACCATGTACCGCATCTTCAATCAGGCGGCGATCAAGCAATATCCGCCGCCCTACGCCTCGCCGCCGGCCGGCATGAGCGAGGGCAAGGACTACGAAACCTCCTACGGCGCCAGCTACTACGACGCCAGCTACGTGCCGGCGGACGGCGACGGCCGCGGCGCGATGATGGAGCACTATGAAAAGCGCTGCCTGCCGATCTTCCCCGGCAGCAACCAATACAGCTGCTCCTTCGTGTCGCTGGGCAACAAGGCCTACTTCCTGCGCTACGCGGACCGGCCCAAGGGCACGCCGCAGTGCTGCCAGTTCTCGCTGGACAACCACCCGCCGCGCCGCGACTTCATCAAGCACCTGCCGTACAACGCCGAGCAGAGCACTCACCTGAACGGCAGCGTCCAGGCGTACTCGCGGATAGTGCAGCCGGGCAGCATCCTGTTCGGCTACGCCTTCTACAAGCAAGCGACCCGCGACGGCGGCAAGGGCGCGCCCTACCGGCACCCGCAGTCCTTCTTCTTCTCCGGCGATCCCGGCTCGCCGCCGGACGCGCCCATGGTCAGTCAGAACTACAGCAATTTCCGCGCGCAAAAGCCGGACCCCAAGAGGACCTGGATGAAGGTGGCCGAGATGTGCCCGGCCAAGCCGGAATGGTGCTGCCTGTTCGCCACCGATTGCCCGGACAAGGGCAAGGCCGGCGCGCCGGCGGCCGACAAGGCCAACGCCCAACCCGACCCAAGCTGGGCCACCCTGCAGCCGTAAAGGAATCGCCATGAGTTATCTCGACTCCCCCCGCATTCACTTTTCCGGCTACTTCCAGTCGGATGTGTCCACCGTCAACAACAACGTTTGCTATTACGATTCCGACGCCTTCAAGGAGCAATATCAGCAGCTGTCCACTTCCGGCGGCGACGGTGGCTGGAACCCGCAGGGCACTGCCATTTTCCGTTTCGTCAGCTGCAGCGTCACCGGCGCCAGTCTCAACGGCAAGCCCATCACCAGCAGCGCGCAGGACCCCATCATCGGCATGGCGATGGAGAACGCCGACCAGCGCGCGCCGGGCAAGATGGCGGATCTGGATCCGCAACAGCAGATGGTGTCGCAGATCTGGGCGCTGCAAGTGCGGCTCACCGACAATGTCGAACGCGCGCTGTTCATCGGCGACATGCTGCCGGTGGGCTTCATGAACTTGTGGCTGCGCCAGCAGCAGGGCGTCCGTTCCGACCAACTGCTGGCCGCCAACTACCAGTCCATCCTGGAAAACGTGCAATGGCACGGGCACAGCCACTCGCCGGTGCTGGAAGCGATGCGCAAGGCCAGCCAGCACGGCCTGCTGGCCATCGAGTTCAATCTGTTCGGCTACGGCCGCGATCCGTCCATCCCGCGCTACACCCAGGGCCATATTGTCGGCACCATCGGCCCCTACCATGAGCGCGAGCCCAAGCACTTTGTGCTGGGCCGGCAAATGACCGCGCAACTGGACCAGGACCCCGACGCCTACCCGCTGGTGCCCTCCGGCGGCGTGTACTGCTTCCAGTGCAAGAACCACCCGGACCGCCAGACTCTGACCGCGGACTTCGGCAACGCGCTGCCCATCGTCGACGCCAGCGGCGCCTTCGTCGATCTGGGGCCGTTGACGCTGGCGGTGCTGAAACAGCCGGCGCACGCGCCGATCAGCGGCAGCCTGGCCAAGGACCAGGTCATCGTGTTGGGCCAGGTGGCCTACGACCCGCCGCCGGCGGGCGCGGCGGCCAGCGATGAACCATCGCCGTGGTTCCGCCAGACCGCGGCGATCCAGGACTTCGACTACGCCGCCATCCCCGGCGCCAGACAGGCGCTGGAAGCCTGTCCGCTGCTGCTGCTGAGCCCGTCCGGCTCCGGCTTCCAAGTGCTGGTGCAAGAATCCATCGACGGCCTCTATGTGCGCTCCGATGACCATGTGCTGCGCTTGAACGCCGGCCAGCAGCTGCCGGTCAGCTTCTTCGCCAGCCGCTACGGCCAGCCGCTGTCCGCCCAGGTGAACGTGGAACTGCTGCCCAAGGGAGCCACCCTGATGGGCGGCGGCCAGCCGCTGCCGCCGTCGCCGCCGGACAACAAGCCGGTGCTGCCGCCCCGGATCAGCGTGCCGGCGGACGCGGTGCAATATCCCGCCTCCTTCCACACCAACGACAGCGGCCACGGCCGCGCGCTGATCAGCGCGATCCCGGCCGGGCCGGGCAATCCGCGCGGCTATATCGATGGCCAGCTCTACGGCATCGGCTATCAATTGCAGCTGCAGCCGCCGGACTACGTCAGCAACTACTGGAACTTCGTCAGCGTGCTGGCCTTCAACCGCGTGCCGGAGCCGGAGCACCCCACCTGGTACGACGATATCCGGCCCATCTTCGTCCAGTACGGCAACCTCTATCCCATCATGAGCAAGCACGTGGTTGACCTGGGCGATTACGACTCGGTGGTGCGCCATGTCGACATCCTCAAACTGGCGTTCTCCTTGCCGATGAGCGATCCCAACCACATGCCGGTGACTCGCGACCTGTCCGACGACAAGCGCGCCATCATCCTCAAGTGGCTGCGGCGCACCGACGCCCAGGGCAAACCGCTCAAGGGCACGCCGCCGCTCCAGGCCGCCGCCGTGCCCGCGCCACAGGCGGTGGACACCGATGCGGTGACGGTGGTCTTGGACGATCTGCAAATCGCCGGCAAGACCGCGGTGGTGCTGCAACGCCAGGCGCAGCGCAAAGCCGCGTCGTCGAAGGATTGAGGGAGAACAGGCCATGATTCGCTTGCAACGCAGCATCATCCACGGCATCCGCGCCGCCAAGACCGCGGCCGAACTGCACTACTATCTGCAAAACGCGGTGGAGCTGGAACACGCCACCATTCCGCCCTACCTGACCGCGATGTTTTCGCTGAAGCCGGGTTACAACGTGGAAATCCGCCAGCTGATCCACAGCATCGTGATGCAGGAAATGCTGCACATGTGTATCGCCGGCAACATCCTGATCGCCATCGGCGGTCACCCGCAAATCAACAAGCCGCCGTTCATCCCCAAATATCCGGGGCCCTTGCCGATGTCCATCGGCGGCGAGGACTTCATCGTCGGCATTGAACCGTTCTCCAAGGAGCTGGTGTTCAACACCTTCATGGTGATCGAAGAGCCGGAAGACCCGGTGCCGGTGGAAACGCCCAAGCTCGCCGCCGAGGACGAGCCGGACTACGCCACCATCGGCGAGTTCTACGACGCGATCAAGAAGAAGATCAAGGAACTGGGCGACGGCATCTTCATTCCGGCCACCGTGCCCAAGCAGGTGCTGGGCTGGTTCTCGCCGGAGCGGCTGTTTCCCATTACCGACGTGGCCAGCGCCCTGCACGCCATCAACATCATCATCGTCGAAGGCGAGGGCACCAGCACCAATCCGAACCAGTCGCCGGGCAACCCGGCGCACTACTACAAGTTCGGCGAAATCTACTACGGCCGCCGCATCGTCAGCACCCCGGACGGCGGCTACGCCTACGCCGGCGCGGAAGTGCCCTACGACCCGGCCGGGGTCTATCCGATGGTGTCCAATCCGCAGGACTACGACTACCAGGACAACACCCAAGCCAAGGTGAGAGTGGAAGCCTTCGCCTACAGCTACAGCAGCCTGCTCAACGCCTTGCACCAGGCCTTCAACGGCGAGCCCAAGCGCATCGACACCGCCATCGGCCTGATGTACGACCTCAAGGTGCAGGCGGTCAGCCTGATGGAAACGCCGGTGGCGCCGGGCAGCACGCAGACGGCCGGGCCCAGCTATCGCTACGTCAACACCCAGGGAGGCATGGATACCAGCGATTGAGAACCGTCGGCAGCAAAGCCGACGCCGCGTTGCGGCGCGTCTTGGTTCGGGCCTGAAACGGGCCGCGCCAGCCGCGCCGAGCGCAGCGAAAGCCAGTCAGAGCGGTCCGGCCGATGCCGGGCCGCGTTTGCCATCTCGTCATCGTCGTCCGCGCGTCGCGGCCGCCGCGGATTTTTAGGAGCACAGCCATGCCACTGCCCGTCAGCAAGCCAGACCCCGGCGACGCCGCAAGCGGCCGCAGCGCCGGGGCCATGACCATGCAGCGCTTCAGCGTGCCGTTCGAATACCCGGTGTATTTCGGACGCGGCCTGCTGAGCGACCCCGGCAACCCGCTGTTGCGGCAAGCCATCTGCCGGCGGGAACCGGAGCGGCGGCACCGCTTCGTGGTGCTCATAGACCAGGACGTGGCCGCCGCCCACCCGCAGCTGCCCGCCGCCTTCGAGCGCTACGCCCGCCGCCACCGCGCCGCGCTGGAACTGGCCGCGCCGCCGCGGCTGGCGCCGGGCGGCGAGGCGTGCAAGAACGATCCGGAGCAGCTGTTCGCGCTGCAAAGCTGGCTGCAGCAATGCCATGTCGACCGCCACAGCTGCCTGGTCATCGTCGGCGGCGGCGCGCTGCTGGACATGGCCGGTTTCGCCGCGGCCACCACCCACCGCGGCGTGCGCGTGGTGCGCATGCCCACCACCGTGCTGGCGCAGAACGACTCCGGCGTCGGCGTCAAAACCGCGATCAACGCCTTCGGCGCCAAGAATTTCCTCGGCGCCTTCGCGCCGCCGTTCGCCGTGCTCAACGACTACGACTTCATCGCCAGCCTGCCGCGCCGCGACCGCATCGCCGGCATCGCCGAGGCGGTGAAAGTGGCGGCGATACGCGACCGCGCCTTCTTCGACTGGCTGGACGCCAACGCCGAAGCGCTGGCCGCCGGCGACGACGAGGCGATGCAATGGATGATACGGCGCTGCGCCGAGCTGCACCTGAACCACATCGGCCAGGGCGGCGACCCGTTTGAATTCGGCAGCGCCCGGCCGCTGGACTTCGGCCACTGGGCCGCGCACAAGCTGGAAGCGCTGAGCGGTTACGCGCTGCGCCACGGCGAAGCGGTGGCGATAGGCCTGGCGCTGGACTGCCGCTACGCGGTGCTGGCCGGCCTGCTGCGCGAAGCGGCGCAGCTCAGCCTGCACCGGCTGCTGCTGCGGCTGGGCTTCGCGCTGTGGCACCCGGCGCTGGACTGGCGCGACGGCGAGCGTCGCCAGGTGCTGGCCGGGCTGGATGAGTTCCGCGAACACCTTGGCGGCGATCTGACCATCACCCTGCTGCAGCGCCTGGGGCAGGGGGTGGAAGTGCACGCCATCGACGCGGATCGGATGAACGCGGCCATAGACTGGCTGCGCGACAGGAGCGATGACCATGTTGCTGCTTGACCCCCAACAACAGGCGGACAGTCTGTCCGCCCCCCATTTGCCCGCCGTCCACATGAGCTACTGCAGCAATATCCATCCCGGCGAAAGCTGGCAGGAAATGCGCGCTCAGCTGGGCTTCCACCTGCCGCGCATCAAGGCGCGGGTGGCGCCGGACCGGCCGTTCGGCCTGGGCCTGCGGCTGTCCGCGCTGGCGGCGCGGCAATTGGAAGAGCCGCCGGCGCAGGCGGAATTCCGTGATTTTCTGACCGAGCACCAATGCTATGTGTTCACCGTCAACGGCTTCCCCTTCGGCGCCTTCCACCGCCAGGCGGTGAAGGACGCGGTCTATTTGCCGGACTGGCGCGACCCGCAGCGGCTGATCTACAGCAACCGGCTGGCCGGGTTGCTGGCCGGGCTGCTGCCGCCGGAACTGGAGTACGGCAGCGTCAGCACCGTGCCCGGCGGCTATCGCCAGCACCTGAGCGGAGACGGCAGCGGCGCGCTGTGGATCGCCACCCATCTGCTGGAGCACGCCGCCTTCCTGCACCGGCTGCGCCAGGACAGCGGCCGCCGCATCGTGCTGGCGCTGGAGCCTGAGCCGGACTGCCTGCTGGCCACCAGCGAAGACGCGGTCGCCTTCTTCGAACTGCACCTCCTGAGCCGGGCCGCGCTCAACCAGGTGGCCAAATGGTGCGGCGTCAAGCGCGAGGAGGCCGAAGCCATCGTGCGCCGCCACCTGGGCGTGTGCCTGGACGCCTGCCACGCCGCGGTGGAGTACGAACAACCGGAAGACGCGGTGGCGCGGCTGGATCAGGCCGGCATCGCCATCGCCAAGTTGCAGCTCAGCGCCGGCCTGCGCGTGACCCGGCCGGACCGGATGGCGGCGGAAGCGCTGCGCGCCTTCGCCGAAGACACCTATCTGCACCAAGTGGTGGCGCGGCGCGGCGACGAGCTGTGGCGCTACCCGGACCTGCCGGCGGCGCTGGCGGCGTTGCCGCGGCAGCCTGCCGACGAATGGCGCATCCACTTCCACGTGCCCATCTGCCACGCCGCGCTGGGGCCGTTCGCCAGCACCCAGGACTTCCTGTCGAGGCTGCTGGCGCTGCAACGCCAACGGCCGCTGAGCAGCCATCTGGAAGTGGAAACCTATAGCTGGGGCGTGCTGCCGCCGGCTCACCGCCAGGGCGACCTGGGCGAGGCGATCTGCCGCGAGCTGCAATGGGCGGAGGGCCAGCTGCGATGAGCGGCCAGCGCGCGCTGCCCATTCCCAAGACCAGCGCCCGGCGGAGGCTGTCGCGGCGGCACGCGCGCCAGACCCGCCGGCGCGTGGCCGGGATCTGGTCGCTGGCGCTGCGGCTGGGCCGAGTGTCCAACCTGCCCACGGTGTGGAGCAACGTCCTCGCCGGCGCCGTGCTGTCCGGCCACGCCGCGGCCGGCGGCCCGCTGGCCCTGCTGCTGTTGTCGCTATCGCTGATCTACGTGGCCGGCATGTATCTGAACGACGTCTGCGACCGCCACATCGACGCGCGCGAGCGGCCGGAGCGGCCGATCCCCGCCGGGCTGGTGTCGGCGCGGCTGGTGCTGCTGGCCGGCTCGGCGCAATTGCTCGTCGGCGTCGCCCTGCTGGCGGCGCTGGGCCTGTCCGCCTTGCTGGCCGGCCTGTGCCTGGCCGCCACCGTGGTGCTCTACGACCTCTGGCACAAGCGCAACCCCTTGAGCCCGCTGCTGATGGGCCTGTGCCGGATGCAGGTCTATCTGATCAGCGGCCTGGCGCTGGGCGCCGGCGCGCTGTCCGGCCCGCTGCTGCTGGCGGCGCTGGCGCTGCTGGCCTATCTGATCGCGCTGACCTATGTGGCCAAGCAGGAAGGCCGCGCCCGGCCGGGCCGGCTGGCGCCGTTGCTGGGCCTGGCCGCGCCGCCGCTCTACCTGCTCAGCCAACCGTTCCAGCCCTGGGCGCTGCCCTTCCTGTTGCTCAGCCTGGGCTGGAGCGCGCATTGCCTGCGGCTGGCCTGGCCCGGGCCCGGCCGCGACATGCCGCGCGCCGTCGGCGGCCTGATCGCCGGCATCGCGCTGGCGGACGCCTTGTTCATCGCCGCCGCCGGCCTGCCGCAGTGGGCGGCGCTGGCGGTTCTGGCCGCCTGGCTGACCCGGACATGGCAACGCCGGGTGCCGGGCACTTGAACGGAGAATCTGCGCGATGGAAACGCAAACCATGCTGGCGGACCAATTGCACGCCAGCCTGCTGGACGCGGCGGACCGCCACAACGCCGCTCAGGCGCTGGTGTGGCTGGAGGCCTGTCGCCGGCTGACCGCCGCCGAACCGGAGCCCGCCGCCGCGCGCCGCTTGTTCAGCGTGGCCAACCGGCAACTGGCGGCGCTGACCCTGCTGCCCAAGGCCGCGATCAAGGCCTTGCAGGCCCAGCAGGTGCTGGCGGCCGAAGCCTGGTCGCCCGGCGACGCCGGCCGCGCGCTGCTGCTGCTGCGCGCCCTGGCCGCCGGCGCGGGCCCGGCGCTGGCGTTCGACCTGTATCGCGGCGGCGACAGCCTGGAACAGCAGGCGGTGGTCAAGGCGCTGATCCTGCTGCCCAGGCCGGAAGGCTGGCTGGCGCTGGCCACCGACGCCAGCCGCAGCCACGTGGCCGGCGTGTTCCAGGCGCTGGCCTGCGACAACGCCTATCCGGCGCAGCAGTTTCCCGATCTCAATTTCAACCAGCTGGTGCTCAAGGCCTTGTTCACCGGCGCGCCGGCGCGGCATATCGCCGGCCTGGAGCGGCGCTGGAGCCCGGAGCTGGAGCAAATGGTGGCCGCCTACGCCAGCGAGCGCCGCGCCGCCGGCCGCAGCGTGTCCGACGACGTCGTTTTCCTACTGCAAGGACTGCATCATGAAAATGTTTGATCCGCACATCCACATGACCTCCCGCACCACCGACGACTACCAGGCGATGAGCCGGGCCGGCATCAGCGTGGTAGTGGAGCCGGCGTTCTGGATGGGCCAGCCGCGGCGGCACGTCGGCAGCTTCGACGACTACTTCCTGTCGCTGCTGGGCTGGGAGCGCTTCCGCGCCGCGCAATTCGGCATCCGCCACTTCTGCACCCTGGGCCTCAACCCCAAGGAAACCAACAACCCGGACGTGGCCGACGGCGTGATGGCGCTGTTGGAGCGCTATCTGGACAAGGACGGCGTGGTGGCGGTGGGGGAAATCGGCTTCGACGACGAAACCCCGGCCGAGGAACATTACTTCGCCCGCCAGCTGGAGCTGGCGATAGCGTTCGACCTGCCGGCGCTGGTGCACACCCCGCACCGCGACAAAAAGGCCGGCACCCTGCGCAGCCTGGCGCTGGTGCGCGACAGCGGCATCGCGCCGGAGCGGGTGCTGATCGACCACAACACCGAAGAGACCCTGCCGCTGGTGCTGGACTCCGGCTGTTGGGCCGGCCACTCCATCTACCCCAACACCAAGATGGATGAACCGAGGATGGTGGCGCTGGTGCGCCAGTACGGCAGCGAACGCATCATCATCAACAGCGCCGCCGACTGGGGCGTCAGCGACCCGCTGAAAGTGCCCAAGACCGTGGAGGCGATGCGCGCCGCCGGCATCGCCGAGCGCGACATCGAAACCATAGTCTGGCGCAATCCGCTGGACTTCTTCGCCCAGAGCGGCCGTCTGGACATCGAAGAAGCCAACAGCCCGCTGGCGGTGGACCAGCGCCGGCTGTACCAGGGCAACTCCGTGCTGCGCGGCCAAAATCCGCAGGTGGACATTGTGGACTGACATCATGCAACGCACTCTCGTTCTGAACGTGGTGGGGCTGACGCCGCAGCTGCTGCGGCACGCGCCGCATTTGATCCGGCTGGCGGAGCGCGGCGCGCAGCGCCCGATCACCGCGGTGACGCCGGCGCTGACCTGCCCGGCCCAGGCCACCTATCTGACCGGCCAGCTGCCGCAGGCGCACGGCTGCGTCGCCAACGGCTGGTATTCGCGCGAGCTGGCCGAACCGCTGTTCTGGAAGCAGAACAACGCCTTGATCCAGGGCGAGAAGCTCTGGCACGAAGCCCGGCGCCTGCACGCCGGCTTCAGCTGCGCGCAGTTGTTCTGGTGGTACAACATGTACGCCGACGTGGACTGGAGCGTGACCCCGCGCCCGATCTACAAGGCCGACGGCCGCAAGATTCCGGACTTCTACTGCAACCCGCCGGAGCTGCACGCGGAACTGCGGCAAAAGCTGGGCGATTTCCCGCTGTTCCATTTTTGGGGACCGGCGGCGGACATCCGCTCCAGCCGCTGGATCGCGGACTGCGCGCTGCATCTCTACCGCTCGCGCCAGCCCACGCTGACCCTGGTCTACCTGCCGCACCTGGATTACTGCCTGCAGCGGCTGGGGCCGGATCATCCGGACGTGGCGGCGGAAGTGGCGGCGGTGGATCAGTTGTGCGGCGAGTTGATCGAGCAGGCGGACCGCGACGGCTGCCGCGTCATCGCGCTGTCCGAGTACGGCGTCACCCCGGTCAGCAACGACATCGCCATCAACCGCATCCTGCGCATGGCCGGCTGGCTCAAGGTGCGCGAGGAGCAGGGCGAGGACAAGCTGGATTGCGGCGCGTCGGCGGCCTTCGCGCTGTCGGATCACCAGATCGCCCACGTTTACGTGCGTCAGCCGGAGCTGGTGCCGGAGGTGAAGGCCTTGTTGCTGGAGCTGGACGGGGTGGAAATGGTGTTGGATCAGGCGGGCAAGCGTTTGCTGGGCCTGGATCATCCGCGTTCAGGCGAGCTGGTGGCGGTGAGCCGGCCGGATCGCTGGTTCAGTTATTACTATTGGCTGGACGACGCGCACGCGCCGGATTTCGCCCGCACGGTGGATATCCACCGCAAGCCGGGCTACGACCCGGTGGAGTTGTTCCTGGACCCGACCTTGAGCTGGCCCAAGCTGGACATCGGCTGGACTTTGCTGAAGCGCAAGCTGGGCATGCGCAGTCTGTTGGAGGTGGTGTCGTTGGACCCGTCGCTGGTGAAGGGCTCGCACGGGCGGCCGACCCTGAATCCGGCGCACGGTCCGTTGATGATCAGTTCCTTGCCGGACAGTTTGCCGCCGGGGGCGGTGCCGGCGACGGCGGTGCGGGACATCATCATGGATCATATGTTTGGGGAGGTGGAGACGCGGCTGGCGTATCGGGCGCATGGGGTGATGGAGTAGGGCGGAGGCCCCGCGTGGGCTTTTTTATGGGGTTTGAGTCTGTTGGGTGGATGATGGTTTGAGGCTGGTTTTGCGAGGTGCTTTTCCCCCATGAGCACGTTGTGTTGAGTGGAGACTATTCTGTTGAATCCGCTGCGCGGATGATGTTTTTGGTGCCGCTTTCCGCGCGGCGAACGGGAAGGGGGCGGGCCGCCGCCCCCTTTCATCCCCCCTCGTCCCCCAGGACGCGAAACCCCGAAGAAAAAGGGGCCTGCAAGGCGCGGCTGAACTCGCGATTTGCTAGCGTCAAATCGCTCAAACAAAGCAGCCGCTTAAAACCTTGCAGACCCCTTTTTCTCCGGCGCGCCCCGAGGGGACACTTGGGCGCTACACGAGGTGGTCTTTTTTGAATTAAGAGAGGTGGTTTAGCAAAGTGGGCCATTTCCGTGGATAACTTGGCCCCATTGCTCTTGTCTGTGGATAAGTCTGACTCCCTAAAAGAGAGCATGTATCCGACGCGCCCTGGGTCCCTTCAAGCCTGCCGTCGGGTGGCAGGTCCGAGGTCTTAAGCGGCTGCCCTGTTTGAGCGATTTGACGTTAGCAAATCGCGAGTTCAGCCGCGCCTCGGACCTGACGGGACCCGACGGGAAGCCGTAGGCCAGGCTTGCAGGGTGGCCTTTAGGAGTGGAGAGGATATTTGGCCAAGCAAATATCCTCTCCCTGCTCGCCGGGCAGCCCCGGCAATGAAAATCATCATCCGCGCAGCGGATACAAAACCCACACACCTCGCCACACCAACCACCCCACCTTGACCCCAACCGCCCCCTCGGCAACAATCCCCCCGTTGCCGCCCACATGCGGCACACGGGATTGGCGTCCCGTTCGTGTGTACCACCAGCCTACGCAGCATACTGCACGGGCTGTTTCACCATGGCTGTGCCGTTTGGCAGGCGCATGGTGGGAGAGTGCCATGCACTCACCGGTCTGGTACACACCCGGTACGCCAATCCTGCCACGCGCCTGCCCAATACCTCAGCCTTCCCCGGCAGGTGGTTTATCTTGTGTCACAGCAGGAGAAACACCATGCATCACGCTCAAAACTTCCCCCCGCGCCGCCGCTACAAGCTGGCCTCCCTGGAACAACAGGAAGCACTACTGCCCTTCGTCCGCTTCTGCCCCGGCCGCACCTATGCGCATTACTGGCAGATGCCCACGCCCAGCAAGGATGCTCCCGCTGATGCCGCTTATGGCCGCGAATGCGCGGCTCACCTGCTGCAATGGCTGAAGGACAACCGGGAATACGTCGGCAAGGGCCTGCTCAGCCGTGTCGCCCGCGACATCGACTTTGACGATCGCGGCGGGCGCTACCAGTGGATGGGTTTCTTCAACTATCTGGAAATCATGATGTTGCTGGGCGCCGACCGGGTCCGGGTCTACCGCCATGTGGATAGCCAACACCAGCTCTACCTGGCGCTGGGGCAGCGGTTCAATCTGGAAGCGCGCTTCCGCCGCATCCGCCTGCGCAATCGCTGACCTCGGCTGGTGGGTATCGCTGCGCTCCACCCACCCTACGTGAGGGGGACTTGTAGGGAGCCGTAGGCGATACCCACCAAGCCCCGCCGCCAAGGTCCAAGCATCAATCCCATCGCGTTTCCGCGTGGGTATCGCTACGCTCCACCCACCCTACGGTGGAAGGTTGGGTCGGGCGGGCTTGGTAGGGTGGGTGGAGCCGATAGGCGATACCCACCAAACCCCGCCATCCAAGCTCAAAGATCAATCCCATCACGCTTCCGCGCGGGTATCGCTCACCCTACGGCAGGCGGATGGGTAGGGTGGGTGGAGCCGCAGGCGATACCCACCGACACCGCTGCCATGGTATCGGCGCGCAAAAAAACAGGGCGGCCATTGGCCGCCCTGCTGGATTCAAGTACGCGCGTTTACTCTTGCAGCAACGCCGCTCTGCGCTCAATTCCCTTCGCGTCCACCTTCAAGGCCTTGGCCAGACGCTCGCCGTACTGGCGGTCCGCCTTGTAGAAGTGCGACAGCATCACGTCCCGGGTCTCGACATTGCGCACCTTGGCCAGGTCGCCGGACAGGTTGCGGATCAGGTCCGCCTGATCCTGCGCGCTCAGCGAGCGGTAAAACTCGCCGGCCTGCTGGAAGTTCAGCGTCTTGGCGATGGCCTCTTGCTGGGTGTTGCCCTGCAAGGGCAGGCGGCTGTGCTTGAACTGCGGGTCCTGCGGCTTGGGCGCCAGCCGGCTGGGCTCGTAATTGACGCTGCCCTGGCGGCCGGAGGCGTTTTGCGCGCCGTCCTGATTGTTGTTCACCACCTCAACTCGTGGGCGGTTCACCGGCAGCGCCTGGAAATTGGTGCCGACGCGGTGCATCTGAGTGTCCAGATAGGAGAACAAGCGGCCTTGCAACAGGCGGTCTTCCGAGGCCTCGATGCCCGGCACCAGATTGGCCGGCGACATCGCCACCTGCTCGGTGGCTTCGAAGAAGTTGGCCGGCACCTGGTTCAGCGTCATGGTGCCCACCTTGCGCTCCGCCACGCCGGTCCACACCTTGGTGGGGTCCAGCGGGTTGAAGGCGAAGCGGTTCATGTCTTCAGGCTGGATCAGCTGCACGTACAAATCCCAGGACGGGTAGCGCTTCTGCTCTATGCTTTGCAGCAGGTCCGCGGTGGCGTGGCTGACCGACTGGCCCTGTACCTTGGGCAGTTGGTCCGGGCGCAGATTGCGCTCGCCTTGGTGCGATTTCCAGGTGAATTTGGCGTACTGGTAGCGGCCGTCGGCGGCCACCAGTTTCAGCGCGTGCACGCTGCTGCCGTTCATTTCGCGGTAATTGGCCGGGGTGCCGTAGTTGGAGTACACCCGGGTCAGCATATGGGTAGATTCCGGCAGATGGGAGAAGAAGTCGAAGACGCGGTTGGGGTCTTGCTCATTGCTCACCGGATCCGGCTTCAGCGAGTGCACCATGTCCGGAAACTTGATCGCGTCGCGGATGAAGAACACCGGCAGATTGTTGCCCACCAGGTCCCAGTTGCCCTGCGCGGTATAGAACTTGGTGGCGAAGCCGCGCGGGTCGCGGTCGGTTTCCGGCGCGCCGCGGCTGCCGATCACGGTGGAGAAGCGCACGAACACCGGCGTTTTTTCGCCCTTGCGGAACACCAGGGCGCGGCTGACGTCCTGCAAGCCCTCGCTGGCGACGAAGACGCCGCCGGCGCCCACGCCGCGCGCGTGCACCACGCGTTCAGGGATGCGTTCGCGGTCGAAGCGTTGCAGCTTTTGCAGCAGTTGGATGTCTTGCAGCAGGGTGGGGCCGTTGGGGCCGGCGGTCTGGCTGTTCTGGTTGTCGCCCACCGGCGAGCCGTTGTCCTGGGTCAGGTTGGCGGCCTGGGTCAAAGCGGCGCTACAAGCCAGCGCCACGGTGAAAAGCTTGCGGTTCACGGAAAAGGTCAGAGCTGACATTGGCACTCCCATAAATTATTAGAACATTTACTAAGGGAGCGGCCATTATCGGAAGCGTCGATAGTTTTGTTAAATCTTAAATTGCAATTTGTTTGATAGTATTTATTAATGGAACGAAAGACGGCCTCATTTCTCCGCCAGCAGCCGCTCGATGCGGCGGTCCGGCACCAACCAGATCAAGGCCATCAGCACGTACATCGCCGCGGACAGCCATTCGCAGTAAAAGGCGGCGGCGATGCCTATCAGGTAGCACAGCGGGGAGATCTTGCCCTTGACGTCCCTGCCCAGCGCCTCGGACAGCCGGGTGCGGTTGCCCGGCAGACACAGCAGCGATTGCTGCATCAGCCACCAGGCCAGCGCGCACATCAGCAGCACCACGCCGTACAGGGCCAGCGGCAGCGGGGCGAAGTGGTTTTCCCCCATCCAGCCGGTGACGAAGGGAATCAGCGACAGCCAGAACAGCAGATGCAGATTGGCCCACAGCACGCGGCCGTCCACGCGCTGGATGGCGTGGTAGAAGTGGTGGTGGTTGTTCCAGTACAGGCCCACGTAGATGAAGCTGAGCACATAGCTGAGGAAGACCGGCCAGCGGTCTTGCAGCGCGGCCCAGCTGGTGTCGTGCGGCACTTTCAGCTCCAGCACCATGATGGTGATGATGATGGCGAGCACGCCGTCGCTGAAGGCTTCGAGGCGATTCTTTCCCATGGTGATCCTATCAGCTGTTTCAATCGGACTATGGGGTAATTATAGACGGTTTCAGTTCGGCCGCTGGGCCGCCGGGCGGTAAGGCAGCCGGATGCGGGTGACGAAGCGTTCGCCGTCCAGCCGGGCGCTGAGCGAGGCCTCGGCGTCGAAATACAGTTCCAGCCGCTCGGCCAGATTGTCCAGCGCCATGTGGTGGCCGGAAGCGGCCGCCGTTGGTTCCGGATTGACCGGGTTGCTCAGCGTCAGCTCCAGCTGCTGCTCGTGCTGGCGCGCCTGGATGCGGATCTCGCCGCCGTCGGCCAGCCGTTCTATGCCGTGGAACACCGCGTTTTCCGCCAGCGGCTGCAGGATCAGCGGCGGCAGCGCCGCGTCCAGCGGCGCTTGCACGTCCCAGCTCACTTGCAGCCGCGCGCCCAGCCGCTCGGCCTCGATCGCCAGATACATCGCCGCCAGTTCGATTTCGCGGCCCAGCGTGGATTGTCGCGCCGGGTCGCCGAGTTGGGCGCGGAACAGGTCGGCCAGGTTTTCCAGCACCATTTCCGCCTTGTCCGGCTGTTTGCCTATCAGGGCGATGGCGGCGTTGAGGCTGTTGAACAGGAAGTGGGGACGGATGCGCGCCTGCAGCGCGATCAACCGCGCCTCGGACAAGGCCGGGGACAAGGCGCGCGCGCGCAGATTGAGGTAATGCTGCATCAGCCCGCCCACCGCGCCGGCCAGCAGCACCTGGCCCCAAGGCATGGGCGCCAGCGGGTTGAGCAGGCGGCCGCAGACGGCGAAGGACAGCAGGCAGACGGCGGCGGCGGCCAGCGCGGCGCGGCGGCCGCGGTGGAGGCGGCGGCCCAGCAAGGCCAGCAGGCCCAGGCTCAGCAAGGCGCCGGGCACCAGCAGGCTGGACAGGCGCAGCAGCCGCCAGGGCAGCGCCTCGCCGCCGTCGTCCAGCAGCAGGCCGCCCAATAGGAACAGGCCGAGCAGCAGCAGCGCGCGCAGCAGCACGCCCAGGTTGCGGTAGTCGGGCAGGTCGGACGGGGGCGGTAGCGGCATGAGGGCGCGGGGCGGAATAGGATAGCCGCATCATAGCAAGGAAAACCCGCACTGGCCGAAGGCGCTCGCCGCTGGCATAGTAAGAGGTTCCCGGCGGCGCGGCGCGCCCCGGGGTTTCGCCAAGTTTTTCGTCCGCAGCCATCGTAGAAAGCATCGCCATGCAAGATCAACACGCCTGGTCCGGCCGTTTCTCGGAGCCGGTATCCGAACTCGTCAAGAAATACACCGCCTCGGTGGATTTCGACCGACGACTGGCCGAATTCGACATCGAGGGCTCGCTGGCCCACGCCGCCATGTTGCAGCGCGCCGGCGTCCTGTCCGCCGAAGATCTGGAAGCGATCCGACGAGGCATGGGCGAAGTGCTGGACGATATCCGCGCCGGCCGCTTCGAGTGGAGCGTGGATCTGGAAGACGTGCACATGAACGTGGAGCGGCGGCTGACCGACAAGATCGGCGACGCCGGCAAGCGTCTGCACACCGGCCGCAGCCGCAACGACCAGGTGGCCACCGACATCCGCCTGTGGCTGCGCGCGCAGATCGACGCCATCGTCGGCCTGATCGGCGAGCTGCAACACAGCCTGCTGGACCTGGCCGAGCAGCACGCCGAAACCGTGCTGCCGGGCTTCACCCACTTGCAGGTGGCGCAGCCGGTGACTTTCGGCCACCACATGCTGGCCTATGTGGAAATGCTGGCGCGCGACGCCGAGCGCATGAGCGACTGCCGCAAGCGCGTCAACCGCCTGCCCTTGGGCGCGGCGGCGCTGGCGGGCACCACTTTCCCGATAGACCGCCATTACACCGCCCAGCTGCTGGGCTTCGACGATGTCTGCCACAACTCGCTGGACGCGGTGTCCGACCGCGACTTCGCGATCGAATTCACCGCCGCCGCCAGCCTGGTGATGGTGCACCTGTCGCGCTTGTCCGAGGAGCTGATCCTGTGGATGAGCCCGCGCGTCGGCTTCATCGACATCGCCGACCGCTTCTGCACCGGCAGCTCCATCATGCCGCAGAAGAAGAACCCGGACGTGCCGGAACTGGTGCGCGGCAAGTCCGGCCGCGTGGTGGGCCACCTGATCGCGCTGGTGACGCTGATGAAGGCGCAGCCGCTGGCTTACAACAAGGACAACCAGGAGGACAAGGAGCCGCTGTTCGACACCGCGGACACCTTGATCGACACCCTGCGCATCTACGCCGACATGATGTGCGGCGTCACCGTCAAGCCGGAGGCGATGCGCGCGGCGGTGCTGCAAGGCTTCGCCACCGCCACCGATCTGGCCGACTACCTGGTGAAGAAGGGCGTGCCCTTCCGCGACAGCCACGAGGTGGTGGCGCTGACGGTGCGCCACGCCGAGCAGCAGGGCGTGGACATCGCCGATCTGCCGCTGGCCAAGCTGCGCGAGTTCTCGCCGTTGATCGAGGACGATGTGTTCGCGGTGCTGAGCCCGGAAGGCAGCCTGGCGCAGCGCGATCACGTGGGCGGCACCGCGCCGCGCCAGGTGCGTCTGCAGATCGAACGCCATCGCCAACGCTTGCAGCCGCGTTAAGCGTCTTTAGAACAGGCGTCAGGCCGCGCCCCGCCTCTCCCGGCGGCGCGCGGCCTGATTGCGTTTCAGTCTGCGCCGATTGCGGCAATTTATACCAAACACAAGTCAATCAAAGACATTTTATTAAATAAATCTTTCTAATTAGCTTTTCTGTCCGCGGCTAAACCGTTATCTTTAGCGCCGGACTTGCGGGAGCTTCGAAAAATCGCGACGGCGGCGGGATACGCGCCGCGCGGCTGGTTTTCCAAATTTCTCTAAGAACCTGTTTACGATCTGCTGCGCGTCGGCGATACGGCGTTGAAAACCACTTCGAAATGCTCAGGTACCGTGCGTACACTCCGCTTTCTCAGCTGTTTTCGCCTTGCCTCACCTTAGCTCGCGAGATCGTAAACACGTTCTAAGAACCCGTTCAAAGTCTGCTGCGCTTCAGCGATACGGCGTGGGGCATGAGCCTTTCGCCGTGCCGCGTCTCACGACGCGCAGCAGATCGTAAACGGGTGCTGAGGGACGGCGCGGCAACGCCCGCCTATCCCTCTTCCTGGCAGTCCCCGTCCATCCATGCCGTTTTCGCCAGAGTCAGCCGCGCCGCGGCTTGGCGCGCGTCGCCATGGCCGGACGCGGGCCGCTTCTTGTCATTCAGTCACGCCGGGGAACAATGTGTTTTGTCGCCATCGCTTCCGTCACCTGATCAGCCGGGGCAATCAATTCCGCGGCAGCCTCAACGCCGCGGAATGGACCTTGGTCTTGCTGGTGGCCGTGTTGCCGGCGGCGGTGGGCCTGCCCTTGACCTGGAACCGCTACCAGCTGGACGTGCAGGCGCAGCTGCAAAGCGCGGCGGGGCGCGCGGTCAATTCGGTGGACCGGGTGTTCGGCCAGGTGGACCGTTCCTTGCGCGAGGCCGCGCCGCTGGCCGGCCTGCCCTGCCCGCAGGCGCGCGGCCAGCTGGTGTCGCTGGCGGCCTTCGATCCCTATATCCGCTCGCTGGGGCTGATGGACGGCCGCCGCCTGTACTGCACCTCGGTGCTGGGCGCGCAGGACACGGTGCTGCCGTTCACGCCGTCGGCGCCGCAACAGTTGATCCACCGCCAGGGCTCCGGGCCCTTGTATCCCAAGCGTCCCTTCCTGATGCGCACCTTGCTGACCGAACGGGGGCAGGGCCTGGTCGCCAGCGTGGAGCTGGCCTATTTCAGCCCCTTGCTGCCCTGGCAGGCCGACGACGGCCACAGCGGCTCCTTGCTGGTGCTGAACCACAAGGAGGCGGTGCAATCCACGCTGCCGGGCGCCGCCGAGGTGCCGGCCAGCGCGGTGCTGCGCGTGATCGCGGCGTCGCAGCGCTATCCGCTGGCGGTGCACAGCTGGGTGGACGCCAAGTATCTGTGGCGCGGCGCCTCGGCGCGCCTGCTGCGCGCCTTGCTGCTGTTGCTGCCGGTGGGCGTGGTCGGCGCGGTGCTGCTGCTGGGCTATCTGCGCAAGCGCGGCTCGGTCAGCGGGGAAATCCTGCTGGCGCTGCGCAATCAGGAGTTCCTGCCTTACTACCAGCCGGTGTTCGACGCCTGCGGCCGCCGCTGCATGGGAGTGGAAGTGTTGCTGCGCTGGCAGCATCCGCGTCAGGGCCTGGCGCCGCCGGACCTGTTCATCCCGGTGGCGGAAGCTTCCGGCATGATCATCCAGATCACCCGCTATCTGATGCGCAAAGTGGCCGCGGACATGGCGTCGCTGCCCTTGCCCGAGCGCTTCTTCGTGGCGCTCAATCTGTCGCCCAGCCATCTGCAGCACGCGCAGCTGGTGGAGGACTGTCAGGCGTTTTTGCAACACTTTCCCAAGGCGCCGCCGCGGCTGGTGCTGGAAGTGACCGAGCGCGAGCCCATCCAGGTGACGCCGCAAAGCCAGCAGGTGATGGCCGCGCTGCGGCGGATGCGGGTGCAGATCGCCATCGACGACTTCGGCACCGGCCACAGCAGCCTGGCCGAGCTCAACCGCATCCACGCCGACCATCTGAAGATAGATCGCGTGTTCGTGGCGGCGATAGGCAGCGACTCCATCGCCAACCGCATCCTGGAAATGATCATCGACCTGGCCAAGCAGCTGCGCATCTCCATGGTGGCCGAGGGCGTGGAAACCGAGCAACAGCGCGCCTATCTGCAGCAAAGCGGCGTGCATTACCTGCAGGGCTATCTGCTGGCGCGGCCGATGCCGCTGGAGCAGCTGCGCGATTTCCTGTGGGGGCGGCGCGCGCCGCTGGCGGAGGGGCAGGCGGCTTCCTGAGTAAAAAATGCGCAATAAACGAACACTATTGGCCGATATCAAGCCGGAATAGTGGTTCTGTTTGCCGCTGACCCGCAAAATATGTTACTAAAGTGACGTGATTTTCGATTCCGAATAGTTATGAGCCGCTCACCCCGTCACGACAAGATTCTGCAGCTGGTCCGCGAAAACGGCTTCATGCCGATCGAAGAGCTGGCCAGACTGCTCGATGTCACCCCGCAAACCATTCGCCGCGATATCAACCAGCTGTGCGAGGCCAATTTGTTGCGCCGTTACCACGGCGGCGCCGCCTTGGGCAGCAGCGTGGAGAATGAGGATTATTTCGCGCGCAAAGGAAAATTCCAGAGCGAAAAAGCGCATATCGCGGACATGATCGCCAGCAGCATTCCCGATCACGCCTCGCTGTTCATGAGCATAGGCACCACGATAGAGGCGGTGGCTCAGGCGCTGACCAGCACGCACAAGGGCTTGCGGGTGATCACCAACAACATTCACGTCGCCTCCATCATGTCCACCAATCCGGATTTCACGGTGATGATCACCTCCGGCACGGTGCGCGCGTCCGACGGCGGCATCACCGGCGTGGCCACGCTGGACTTCATCAACCAGTTCAAGGTGGACTACGCCATCATCGGCGTGTCCGGCATCGAGCCGGACGGCTCGCTGCTGGACTTCGACTACCGCGAAGTGCGGGTGGCACAGGCGATGATGTCCAACGCTCGCCACCGTTACCTGGCGGCGGACCACAGCAAGTTCGGCCGCAACGCCCTGGTGCGCATGGGCCACATCAGCGAATTCCACACCGTGTTCACCGACGCGCTGCCGCCGGAGCCGGTGACCAAGCTGTTGGAAGAGCAGGGCGTGCGCCTGGTGCTGACCGAGGCCTGATAAGCGGTTTGCGTTCCGCCGCATCGCCGACGCGCGGCAGACCTTGAACAGGCTCTGAGGCCGCGGCCGCAAAAAAGCCCGGACATCCGTCCGGGCTTTGTCATGTCCGGGCCTGGGGCCCGGCTCAGTCCTGCATGGCCTCCACCCGGTTGCGGCCGTTGGCCTTGGCCCGGTACAGCATTTCGTCGGCCTGGCGCACCAGATCGGTGCTGCTGCCGGCGGTGTCCAGCGAACTGATGCCCACGCTGAAGGTCTGGCGGAAATCGCCGTCCGGCGCGCGTTGTTCTATCTGGCTGAAGTCCTGGCGCAGCTGATCCATCAGCTCGTGCGCCTGTTGCTGATTGGTGCCCGGCAGCACGATGGCGAACTCCTCGCCGCCGTAGCGGCCCACCAGATCGCTGCTGCGCAGCCGCTCCTTGAGAAAGCGCGCCAGATTGATCAGCAATTCGTCGCCGGCCGGGTGGCCGTGGCTGTCGTTGATGGTTTTGAAGAAGTCCAGGTCCAGCATCGCCAGCGACAGCGGCCGCTGGTCGCGGCGCGCGCGCTGGATGCCGTATTCCAGCTGGCCGTGCAGATGGGAGTGGTTGAGCAGGCCGGTCAGGCTGTCGTTGATGATGTAGGAACGCAGCTTGCGGTAGCGGCGCGCGCGGTTGATCACGGTGACGATCAGCTCCTCCGGCGCCACCGGCTTGGTCAGGAAGCCGTCTATGCCCAGGGTCAGCGCGTCCAGCTGCACCGCCTGGCGTTTCTCCACCGACAGGAACACCACCGGTATGCCGTCCAGCAACCGTTGCTGGCGGATCACCTTGGCCAGCTCGATGCCGCTGCACTGCGGCATGTACATATCCATCAGGATCAGGTCCGGGCGGAATTGCTCGATCATGTCCAGCACCCGCTCCGGCTGGGTCTCCTCGCGGGTTTCCACGCCCTGGGCGTTGAGCACGCTGGAGTAGAGCCCGGCCAGCGATTCCATGTCCTCCACGATCAGCACCCGCAGCGGCTCGCGCTTCTCGCCCAGGTCGCCGAAGCTCAGCTGGTCTATCAGCTGATGCGCCTGCAGCGGCCAGTCCAGCAGGCTGCCGGCGCCGGCGCGCACCGCCGCCAGCCGCGCCTGGAAATCGTGCAGCGGCGAGGTCAGGATCAGCGGGCAGATGCTGCTGATGGTGGGGGCCAGCAACAGGATGGGGTCGTTGGCGGCGAACTCGGTGAAGGCCACCACCGCCTCCGGCGCCTTGTCCTGCAAGGCCTGGGCCAGCTTGGCCGCCTGCTGGATCACCTTGGCGTGGATGCCGTAGCAGGACAGCTGCTGGATCAGCGGCGTGGCGTCCACCTCCTGCGGCAGCCATAGATAGAGGGTGACCATGTCGCCGCCCAGCAGCTTGTCGTAGTCGATCTCCGGCAGGCCGTCCTTGCGTTCCATCATGCCCAGCTGGCTGACCAGGCCCAGGTGGTGGCGCAGGCGATTGTAGCGCTCGCTTTCCGACGGCGCGGTCTGCGGCTGCTGGATCCAGCCTTGCAGCAGGCGCGACAGGGTCTGGATTTCTCCGGTGATTTCGTTGAGGTCCTGCTCGCGCACCATATCCTCCAGCCGCAGGATCAGCGACAGCAGGTGGGCGGCCAGCGGCCGCTCCCAGCGAGTGACCAGCAGGTGGCCGATGCGGTCGATTTCCTGTGCCAGATGCACGCGTTGTTTGAAAGCCTGATGTTGCGACATGATCAAGTGTTCCCCGGTGGACCCGGTCGTCCGATATTCAAGTTCTGAAGCCGCGCCCTGGGCGCGCTGTTATAATTCGCCGTTGGATTGCAACGGCCTGGCAAAAATTTTTAATGAACGTTTTTTACGAAGAGAGCGGCGGCTTTAAGGTCGGCAGCATCGTTTCGCGCAATGACGCTAGTCTGCAAGTGGATACCCAGCATGGCAAGCGCGCCAAGATCAAGGCCGCGAATGTCTTTCTGGAGTTTAGTTCCGCATTGGGCGATTTTCTGCCCATGGTAGAGCAACTTGCCGCGGATATTGACCTGGATTTCCTGTGGGAATGCTGCCCGGACGACGAGTTCGGCTATGAGGCGCTGGCGGCCGATTACTGGGGCCACGCGCCGTCGGCGGCGGAGGCCGCCGCCATCGTGTCGCGCCTGTACGGCGCGCCGATGTATTTCTACAAAAAGGGCAAGGGCCGCTACAAGAAGGCGCCGGAAGAGGCGCTGAAGGCGGCGCTGGCCGGGCTGGAGCGCAAGAAGCGCGAGCAGGAGCAGATCGACCAGTGGGTGCTTGAGCTGAAGGCCGGCCAGTTGCCGGAGGCGATCCGCGGCCAGCTGATGACCTTGTTGTGGAAACCCGACAAGAACACGCTGGAGTTCAAGGCCTTCGACCAGGCCGCGCGCGAGCTGAGCCTGCCGCCGCTGCGGCTGGCGGACAAGGTGGGCGGCATCTCCTCGGTGCCGGACTACCTGATGGCCGGCTTCATGCTGGAGTTCTTCCCCAAGGGCCGCGGCTTCGGCAAGTACGAGCTGCCGGCGCTGCCGGAGGACTTGCCGCTGTCGCCGGCGCGCGCCTTCTCCATCGACGACGCCAACACCACCGAGATCGACGACGCGCTGTCGGTGCAGGACCTGCCCAACGGCAACAAGCGCGTCGGCATCCACATCGCCGCGCCGTCGCTGGGGATAGAAATAGGCTCCCCGCTGGAGAAGCTGCTGCTGTCGCGGCTGTCCACCGTGTATTTCCCCGGCGACAAGATCACCATGCTGCCGGACGATCTGGTGGAGCTGTTCACCCTGAAGGAAGGCCATGACTGTCCGGCGCTGAGCCTCTACGTGGAGGTGACGCCGGAGTTCGAGCCGGTGGCCTACGAGAACCGCATCGAGAAGGTGCATATCGCCGCCAACCTGCGCCACGCCGCGCTGGAGCAGTTCTTCAACGAAGAGACGCTGGCCTGCGATCCGGGCGTGGATTATCCGTTCAAGCAGGAGCTGATCTGGTTCTGGCAGTTCGCCGAGGCGCTGGAGAAGCGCCGCGGCAAATACGACCCGACGCGTCCGGTGCAGATGGACTACAACTTCGACGTGGTCGACGGCAAGGTGCTGATCACCTTGCGCAAGCGCGGCGCGCCGATGGACAAGCTGGTGTCCGAACTGATGATTCTGGCCAACTGCGAGTGGGGCCGGATGCTGGCCGAGGCCGACATCCCCGGCATGTACCGCGCGCAGAGCATGGGTAAGGTGAGGATGACCACGCGGCCGGAGCCGCACACCGGCCTGGGCGTGGCCCAGTACGCGTGGGCGACTTCGCCGCTGCGTCGCGCCACCGACTTCATCAACCAGCGCCAGCTGATGTCGATGATCCGCGGCGAGAAGCCGCAGTTCGAGCAGGGCGACGCGATGTTGTTCGCCATCCTGCGCGATTTCGACACCACTTACTCCGCCTACCTGGGCTTCCAGGACCGGATGGAGCATTTCTGGTGCCTGCGCTGGTTCAGCCAGGAAGGCGTGTCCGATCCCACCGCCGCCTTCATCAAGGAGGACTTGGTGCGCATCGACGGCCTGCCGATGCGGGTGCGCATCCCGGGCCTGCCGGAGCTGGCGCGCGGCGACCGCATCCAGCTGGCGGTGATCCGCATCGACGAGCTGATGCAGGAGATCGAGCTGCGCTGCGTCGGGGTGCTCGGCCATGTCGACGCCGCTGAGGACGAGGCGTCCGAAGCGGAGGCGAGCGAGGCGGACGGCCAGGCCGGTTGAGTCCGCAGTGCGAGAAACGCGAAAAGGCGGCTTAGGCCGCCTTTTTTGCGTCTGGCTGGACGGCGCTTAGAACATCTCGTCCAGCGCGGTGCAGGCCTCGCGCAACTCCGGCAGCGCCTCCGCCAGCCCCTCGCGCGGCAGGCCGGCGCGCTCCATCACGCTGACCGGCAAGGTCGCCAGCATGTCTTCCTCGCTCATGTCGTGGTTGAAGCCGGAGGTCATGAAGGAGGCCAGGCCGATCAGCAGCGCGAACGGCGACACTTCCTCGTTCAGCAGATCGTGCTGGTTGAAGATGGCTTCCTGGATCTCGTCCGGGAAATTCCAGCGCCGCGCCAGCTCGGCCCCCACCTCGGTCAGGTCCATGCCCAGCAGCATGCGTTCGGTGGCCACCCGGTCGGCGCCGCCGGCGACGATGCGGTCTATCTGCAGCGCCTGTTCCGGCACCGCCACGTAGAGCACCAGTTCGCCGATATTGGACAGCAGGCCGCAGGTATAGCCCAGCTGCGGGTCCAGCTTGGCCAGCCTGGCCAGCCGCTTGGCGGCGTTGGCCATCGCGAAGCTGCGCTGCCAGAACGCCTTCATGTCGAAGCCCTGGATGCCCAGCGTGGCGCCGGTGACGCCGGAGGCGATCACCAGCACCCTGAGATTGTCGAAGCCGAGCAGGATGATGGCGTCCTCCAGCGAACCCACGCGCCGGCTGCCGCCGAAGCGCGCGGTATTGGCCAGCCGCAGCACGCGCGCGGTCAGCACCTGATCATGTCCCACCTTGTCGGTAATTTCATCGATGTTGACGTCGGTGCGGTGAAAACTGGCCACCAGCTCCTGGACCACCTTGGGCACCATGGGCAGCTTGCCCGACGCTTTTTCAAATATTTCCGCCACTTGCATAGGGGTCTCCAATAGGTGAACCGTCGTCGGCGCGGGCGTGGGCCGGCGGCGATGAAGTCCTGCTTCTTGAGCTTAGGCAATTGGCGGGGGAAAGGAAGGACAAAACCGGACAGGGGCGAGGGTGGCGGGCGCGGCTCCAAAAAAAACAGGGCCCGCAGGCCCTGGTAAAGAAGCAACGTCGTTTAATTCCGGTGCAACAGGCTGGCTTCCCGCGCCAGCTGGGTGATGCGGTCCCAGTCGCGATTGGCGATGGCGTCGTCCGGGGTCAGCCAGCTGCCGCCCACGGCCAGCACATTGGGCAGCGCCAGGTATTCCGGCGCTTTCTTGATGTCGATGCCGCCGGTGGGGCAGAAGCGCAGATCGGAGAACGGGCTGGCCAGCGATTTGAGTAGTTTGACGCCGCCCACGGCCTCGGCCGGGAACAGCTTCTGGATGGTGAAGCCTTCGTCCTGGGCGCGCATCGCCTCGGACGGGGTGGCCACGCCGGGAATCAGGGTCAGGTTGGCGGCGCGGGCGGCGGCGCCCAGTTCCGGGGTGAAGCCGGGGCTGACGCCGAACTGCGCGCCGGCGTCGATGGCGGCTTCCACGTGGGCGCGGGTGCGCAGCGTGCCGGCGCCCACGATGGCGCCCGGCACTTCGTCGCGCATGCGGCGCATCGCCGCCAGCGCGGCCTTGGTGCGCAGCGTCACTTCCAGCACGCGCACGCCGCCGGCCACCAGCGCCTGGGCCAGTTCCACGGCCACGGCCGCGTCGTTGACGATGATCACCGGAACAACCGGGCCTTGGCGCAGCAGGGTCAATGCGTCCATATTCATTTTCTCCAAGAAGCGGGGTGGAAGTCGGGATGGCGGAAGCTGCTGGCGCCGGCTTCGGCGTGGTCGGCCACCGAGCGGAACACCGCGAACAAGTCCCGGCCCATGCCAAAATCATTGTGCGTCAGGTCGGCCTGCGCCTGTTCGCGCGCGGCCCATTCTGCCTCGTCCACCAGCACGGTCAGTTCGCCGCTATTGGCGTCCAGCCGCACCGGGTCGCCGTCGCGCACCTTGCCGATAGGCCCGCCGGACAGGGCTTCCGGCGATACGTGGATGGCGGCCGGCACCTTGCCGGAAGCGCCGGACATGCGGCCGTCGGTGACCAGGGCCACCTTGAAGCCGCGCTCCTGCAAAATGCTCAGCGCCGGGGTCAGCTTGTGCAGTTCCGGCATGCCGTTGGCGCGCGGGCCCTGGAAGCGGATCACCGCGATGAAGTCTTTTTCCAGCTCGCCGCGCTTGAACGCCGTCAGCATGTCGTTCTGGTCGTGGAAGATCACCGCCGGCGCTTCCACCACCCGGTGTTCCGGCTTGACCGCGGACACCTTGATCACCGCGCGGCCCAGCTTGCCGGACAGCAGCTTGAGGCCGCCGTCGGCGGAGAACGGGTCGGCGGCGGTGCGCAGCACGCTGTCGTCGCCGCTGTCGGCCGGCGCGTCCCGCCATTTGAGTTCGCCCTGGTCCAGCCACGGCTCCTGCGCGTAGCGCGACAGGCCGCGGCCCACCACGGTGCCCACGTCTTCGTGCAGCAGGCCGGCGGACAGCAGTTCGCGGATCACGAAGCCCATGCCGCCGGCGGCGTGGAAGTGGTTCACGTCGGCCTTGCCGTTGGGGTAGGCGCGCACCAAGAGCGGCACCACGGCGGAGAGTTCGTCGAAATCGTCCCAGTTCACGTCTATGCCGGCGGCGCGGGCGATGGCGACGATGTGCATGGTGTGGTTGGTGGAGCCGCCGGTGGCCAAAAGGCCGACGATGGCGTTGACGATGGACTTCTCGTCTATCATCTCGCCCACCGGGGTGAAGGCCTTGCCCTGGGCGGCGATCTTGGCCGCCTGTCCGGCGGCGGCGCGGGTCAGCGCCTCGCGCAGCGGGGTGCCTGGGTTGACGAAGGCGGCGCCGGGCAGGTGCAGGCCCATGATCTCCATCAGCATCTGATTGGAGTTGGCGGTGCCGTAGAAAGTACAGGTGCCGGGGCCGTGGTAGGACTGGCACTCGGATTCCAGCAGCGCGTCGCGGCCCACCTTGCCCTCGGCGTACAGCTGGCGCACCTTGGCTTTTTCATCGTTGGCGATGCCGGTGGTCATCGGGCCGGCGGGAACGAACACCGCCGGCAGGTGGCCGAAGGAAAGCGCGCCTATCAGCAGGCCCGGCACGATCTTGTCGCACACGCCCAGGTAGAGCGCGGCGTCGAACATCTGGTGGGACAGCGCCACCGCGGTGCTCATCGCGATGATGTCGCGCGAGAACAGGGACAGCTCCATGCCCGGCTGGCCCTGGGTCACGCCGTCGCACATCGCCGGCACGCCGCCGGCGAACTGGGCGGTGGCGCCGGCCGCCAGCGCCGCCTCCTTCAGCAGTGCCGGATAGGTTTCCAGCGGCTGGTGGGCGGACAGCATGTCGTTGTAGGAAGAGACGATGGCCAGATTGGGGCGGTGCTCTTCCTTTAGATGTATCTTGATGCCGTCGGGCATGGCGGCGAAGGCGTGTGCCAAGTTGGTACACGACAATTGCGAGCGCTCCACCCTTCCCTGATGGGCTGCGGCGCGCAAGCGGTCCAGGTAGGCGGCGCGCGTTGCCCGGCTCCGGTTGACGATGCGCTCGGTAACGGCGGACAGGGTGGAATGCAAGGCCATGATGACGTTCCGTGTTGAAGTGGGTTGATAGTAGTTTTACTACACTCAAATTGCAAGACGCGCTCCAGCGCCGTTCCGCCATGATACGCCCGGCGGCGCGAGGCAACACCCGCCGTTGCAGCGATTGAGGGAATTGTTTGCTTTGGGGCAAAAGGTGTTGCAAAAGCGGCCTGCGTCAGCGCGATGACATGGACAAGGCAAAAGCTGGTGGTAATATAACTACATCTACAAACGTCTCGAGATGGAAGATCAGGATGGATACCCGTACTACGCCAACCCCGGCCTTCGATATGGTGTTGTTCGGCGGCGCCGGCGATCTGGTGATGCGCAAGCTGCTGCCCTCCCTGTATCAGGCGCACGCCGCCGGCCTGCTCAATCAGCAGGGCCGCATCCTGGCGCTGGGCCGCAAGGAACTGAGCCGCGACGACTACCTGGCCTTTGTCGAGAAGAACTCGCGTCAGCACGTCAAAGCCCATTTCGACGCCGCCGCCTGGGACAGCTTCTGTGCGCGGATTGAATACCTGAAAGTGGACGCTTCCCAGCCGCGGGATTTCCCGGCGCTGGCGGAAAAGCTCAAGGGCGACGACGACCGCGTGGTGGTCTGTTACCTGGCCACCGCGCCCAATCTGTTCGCCGGCATCTGCGAGAACCTGGCGGCGGTGGGCCTCAACAGCGGCAATGTGCGCGTGGTGCTGGAAAAACCGCTGGGCACCGACCTGGATTCCTCCAACGAGATCAACGACGACGTGGCGCGCTTCTTCAAGGAAGAGCAGCTGTACCGGATCGACCACTACCTGGGCAAGGAATCGGTGCAGAACCTGATGGCGATCCGCTTCGCCAACGCGCTGTTCGAGCCGCTGTGGCGGCGCGAATGGATACACGACGTGCAGATCACCATCTCCGAAGACCTGGGCGTGGGCAGCCGCGGCGATTTCTACGACGGCACCGGCGCGCTGCGCGACATGGTGCAGAACCACTTGTTGCAACTGCTGTGCATCGTGGCGATGGAGCCGCCGGCCAATATGGAAGCCGACGCGGTGCGCGACGAGAAGCTCAAGGTGCTGAAGGCGCTGCGTCCGTTCAGCGAGCAGGACGTGGCGGCCAAGACCGTGCGCGGCCAGTACAAGGCCGGCGCCGTGAACGGCCAGCCTGTGGTCGGCTATCTGAACGAGCAGGGCATCCCCGCCGACAGCCAGACCGAAACCTTCGTCGCGCTCAAGGCCGAGATCGACAACTGGCGCTGGGCCGGCGTGCCCTTCTTCCTGCGCACCGGCAAACGGATGCAGGAGCGGCTGGCAGAGATCGTCATCAACTTCCGCGACGTGCCGCACCAGCTGTTCAACGGCCCGATGAGCGGCAGCCACACCGCCAACCGCTTGGTGATCCGCCTGCAGCCGGAGGAAAGCATCCGTCTGTACTTCCTGGCCAAGGAGCCGGGCGACACCATGCGTCTGCAGCCGGCCTACCTCGACCTGGACTTCTACAAAGCCTTCAAGGTGCGCCGCGCCGACGCCTACGAGCGCCTGCTGCTGGACGTGATCCGCGGCAAGCTGGCGCTGTTCATGCGCCGCGACGAATTGATCGAGGCCTGGCGCTGGGTGGAGCCCATCATGGACACCTGGAGCCGCAGCAGCAATCTGCCGCCCAAGCAGTACACCGCCGGCACCTGGGGTCCGGCGGCGTCGAGCGCTTTGTTATCGCGCGATGGGATAGGCTGGCACGAGGAATGCTGAGCCGCATGGAGGCATCCATCTGCTGCGCGTCCCGATCTCGAATGCTGCGGTGCTCGCCGTACTACTGTACGGCTGCGCGTCTCGCTTCG
>NZ_LDUR01000052.1:0-12690 GCF_001043705.1 Chromobacterium sp. LK11 | reverse complement strand
GGCGAGCAGGGTGCTGAGGTCCATAGGGCGCTGTCAGGCTGGGTCAGCCTTGTACCTTGTAAACGTTGGAGGAGAGTTGCAGGGTGGCGTCGAAGGTGACCGGCGGCCGGTGCGGATGCACTTTCAGCACCGCGTCGACGCGGAAGCGCAGGTGGCGTTCCATCTCGCGCGGCGCGTCCAGATTCACCCGCACGCGGGACAGCCGTGGCTCGTGCACTTCGATGGCGCGGCGCAGCTGTTCGCGCAGCAGTTCCCGGTCTTGCGGGTTGAGCAGGCTGATGCCGGACAGGTCCGGAATGCCGAAACTCAGCATGCTGTCGTGCGCTTGCGGGTACATGTCGAACAGTTCCTGCAGCGGCGCGAGCCGGGTGTTCAGCAGCGCTTCCAGATCCCGCGCCAGCGAGCGCTTGATCTGCGGCAGTTCGTACAACATGGTTTCCGCGCCGTGGCTGTTGTCCGGCTGGTCGTCCAGCAGCCGGTCCAGCACCGACGGCAGGATCTGGGCGTGGCGGCTGCTCTGCATGGCTTACAGGCCGAAGATGGATTGGAGCTGGTTGGACAGCAGCCAGCGGTAGGCGACGAAGATGCCGGCGCCCACCACAGCCAGCAGCGCGAAGTACAGCCACAGCGGCAGTTCATGGCGGACAAAGGCCTGGAAGCGTTGCGGCAGCTGCCAGTTGGGCGCGAACTCGGCCTTGCCGCCGCGCACTTGCTGGATTTCCTGGCCCAGCTTGTGGGTCAGATAGCCCAGTTTTTCCTGGCCTTCCAGCAGGTATTTGCCCTGGAAGCCCAGCAGCAGGCAGGTGTAGAACACTTCCAGCGGCTCGATATGGGCGGCCGGGTCCAAACGCAGCTGCTCCAGGCGGTTGAAGAAGCCTTCGCCGGCCAGGTGCTCGCCAAACAGCCGCAGTTGCAGCGGCATGCGCTCCCACTCGTCGCGGATGTCGAACTCTGAGGACAGGATGATCTCGTCCATCAGCGCGCAAAACGCGTACTTGGAGTGGTTGATGGCGTTCTGGTCCTTGCCGAAGTTGCGCGCGTTGCGCTCGTACTGGTTCAGGAACTGGTCGACGCGGCGGTTGAACTCTACCGCGCTGCTGGGGGCGTTGCCGTCCCGCAGCAGGAACAGCAGGTAGATGCCGTCTTCCAGCATTTCGCGCAGGGTGGGGGCCGAGGTGGAGGCCACGGCCAGCGGGCGTTCTTGTAGGGTTGCGGCGGTTTGGTTCATGGCGGCCTCAGCGGAATACGGCGATCAGTTCAAGCGTCAGATTGGAGAGCGTCTGCGGCATATAGATGCAGATGCTGCGCGATTGCAGCATGCGGCCGAAGATCTCTCCGTGCGGTTCCAGCGCGAAATAGTGGTTGCCCACCCGCACCGGAATGGCGGACGGGGTTTGCGCCGCATGGCTGAGCGCCACGCCGCGCATCGCGGAGTTGAGGATTTTCTCCACGTCGTCCGGCGCGCCGATTTTCATCTTCAGCGGCACGCTGTCGATGATCTGGCTGGCCGGCAACTCGCTCTGCACCGACAGGTAGTAATCGACGTTCTCCAGCAGGCGGTCGCTTTCCAGCCGGCCGATGTAGAAGGACGGCTTGGGCGAATGCAGCGGGATGATGGCGTAGCGCGAGGAGATCACGGTTTCCAGCAGTTCGCGGATCTGCGTGTCCAGCGCCGCCAGCACGGCGTGCAGGTCGTCGTGGCGATAGGCCGGGATGTCGGACAGGGTGTAATGGGTGGAGAAGGTTTGCAGCTCGCCGCAGAATTCGGCCAGCGCCAGGTACAGCTCTTCCGGGTGCAGCGGGCTGGACAGCGACAGGTGGCGCAGCTTGGCGAAGTTGCGGTTGACGGTGTGCAGCAGCCAGAAGGAGCTGATGTCGCTGGAGCTGTACTCCATCACGTTCTTGGCGCGTTCGCGCTGGCCGCCGGACAGCGCCTGGTTCTTGACCAGCAGGATGTCCAGCAGGCGGCGCAGCATGTGGCTGACCTCGCGCGAGCCTTCCACGGTGGCCAGCGGCGGGATGAAGCCGCCGCCCAGCGCCCACTGGCCGGTGGCGTCTTTCTCCAGCCGGCACAGCGGAATGGCGTCGTAGCCGTCGCGGTTTTCCTCTTCGATCATCAGCCGCACGTCCAACTCCAGCGTGGACAGGTCGGCGTCCAGCGCCTGGGTGTAGAGGTCGGCCACTTCCGCGCTGGCGCTTTGAAAGCGGGCGGGGCGGGACATGGCTTCGCCGTTGCGGGTGTTGCCGCCGTAGGGCTGCATATGGGCGAGACAGGCGTAAAGCGTGGTCTTGATGCCGGCTTGCGGCAAGGTGTTCAGGTCGCGGGACAGCGGCAGCGGCGCGCTGGCCGGCGCCTGGTACAGCGTGCCGTCGCGGAACAGGATGGACAGGCCGTCGATGCGGACGGTGCCGCCCTTGAGCGCCTGTTCGTCCAAGGCGATGTGCTGCAGGCCCCAGCTGTGACGCTGGCTCAGTTGCTGTCGCGCGGCGACATGCTGTTCCAGCAAGAGGGTTTGCTGCTGAAAGTGCTGCGGGCGCAGGAACATGCCTTCGCCCCAGAGCACTCGTTTGGCTTGTTGCATTACTGATACACCTTGTCTGGATACCTACGTCAATTTCAATTGCGCCTGAAAATTCATCGGCTTGTCAGCCGGGCCAGGCCGCGGTGGGCGAAGGAGCGAACGGGCTTTGAGCCACGTCATGGCCAAGACTGTCCGCATCCGGTAATAACACCCTGTTCAAACTGTGTACACGATCGCTAAAATGCGCGACATTTTGCAGCAAGAGCGCCGCCCTTGTCATGCAAAAGAGTTTGTTAATTTTCAGCGTTGCCCGGCGCCGCGGCGGGCCTCAGTTTCGGCTGGCTGCGCAGTCCGCCTTGGCGGACGCGGGCTGGCCGGGCATGGTCAACGCTTTGGGTTTGATGGCTTCCAGGTGGCAGTCCGCGGCGCGGAAGCTCAGGTCTTTGCTGCGGACGGCGTCGGCGTCGTACAGCAGGCGCCAGAAGTGGGCATCCGGGCGGCGGAAAAAGCCGACGACGCCGATGAACTGAGCGTCTTTTTCAATGGTGACGTCTTCCAGCGTCACTTTACCACCTGGCAAAAAGGTCAGTTCTTTGCTGTTGATCAGACTGTCGCCCAGCAGTTCTGATTCAGGTTTGCCGCTGGACAGCGCCTCCATGGTCAGGCGGTTGAAAGCCTGCTGGTTTTTCAGCTGGTAGACATGCACCACCACGGACAGCGGTTTGCCTTTGGCGTCGCGGTTTAGCGACGGGCTGCCCTCAGCTTTGATGTCTATGGTCTTGGTGCTGGAACAAGCGGTCAGAGAGGCTATGGCAATGGCGTAAAATAGGGCGCGGGCCCGTTGCCAGCTGGGGCGTTTTTTCATCATGACGGCGGTTCCTAACGATTGGATTTGTGACTATCTGCTATCGAAAGTATCCCAAATTTTTGGTTTAATTGGAATGCATGCCCCGCCGCAAATTGATTTGCACACGGTAGCGAAAATCCGAGATCGGGTAGCTCAAGCTATTGATTTAAATTGTAATGTCATTTATCGTCTCGCGTCAAAATGCATTTGAACTATATCTTGCCGGTCTTGGTGCTTGGCATCGTTTTGCTCCTGTCCTGGTTGGGCTGGAAATTCTTCTTGGGACAGCCTCGCATTTTGGAAGGAAGCCGCTCGCCAAAGCCCGTTCTGTCCGGAGCGGAGGCTTTGGCCGGAGCCACGGCCGCAGGGCCTGAGAAACTGACTGAAAAGCCGGCGGCAAGCGCCGCTTTTTTGCGCGTGACGCGCCGCGCGCCAAGCGCCGCCGCGCGTTACTGGCGGGTGTGGCTGCCGGTGGTGTCGCTGCTGCTGGTGGCGTTGGCGGTGGCGATCACGCTGAAACTGAACCGTTTTCACCGCAGCCCGGAGTTCGAGGCGGCGGAGTATGCTCAGGGCATAAGAATTAAGCAAACGCTGTTGGAAGAAAAACTGGTGCCTCCGCCACCGCTTCCACCTGAAGCTTTTGTCAACGTCATAGCGGAGCGGCCCAGCCTGGGACATGCGGATCGGGACTGGAGCAAGCTGAATCCCGAGTTTGTGCAGGTGGTGCTGCGAGTGATGGAAAAAATGAAGGCCAGGGGCTTCCCCATGGTGCTGCTGGAAGGCTACCGCAGCCCGGAGCGCCAGGACTCGCTGGCCGGCCAGACCACGCTGGTGACCAAGGCCAAGGGCGGGCAGAGCAAGCACCAATACGGCCTGGCGGTGGACTTGGCGCCCATCCGCGAAGGCAAGGTAGTGATATCGGAACGCGATCCCTGGGCGATGCAGGCTTACAACGCGCTGGGGGAAGAGGCGACGGCGGCCGGCCTGACTTGGGGCGGCAACTGGAGTTTCAAAGATTTCGGGCATATCGAGCGCTCAGGCTCGCTGAAATCCCTGCTCAAAAAATAACGGTTTTCAAGAAGGTGGTGGGTGTTTATGAAAGGTTGGCTGCGTCACGCCAAAGTGGCTTCGGCAATCGGGTTCCTGATCCTGATCGCTTTGATCTGGTTCCTGGGACCGTGGTTGGGCCTGGAGTCGCTGGAAGCCCGTTTGGGCTGGATTATCGGCGTCATGTTGTTATGGGTGCTGACCCTGCTGGTGGGCCAGGTCTTGGCGCGCCGCGCCGGCGGTCTGCTGGAGCGCATGCTGCGCAAGCAGGCGGACGAGGCGGTGATCAACGCCAGCTCCGACAAGCGCGCCGAGGTCACCCTGCTGCGCCAGCGGCTGCTGGGCGCCATCGACACCCTGAAGAAATCCAAGCTGGGCACCGCCAGCGGCAGCGCCGCGCTGTACGAGCTGCCCTGGTACATGATCATCGGCCATCCGGCTGCGGGCAAGAGCTCGGCCATCCTGCAATCCGGCCTGACCTTCCCGTTCAGCGACAAGAGCGGCATCCAGGGCGTGGGCGGCACCCGCAACTGCGACTGGTTCTTCTCCACCGAGGGCGTGCTGCTGGACACCGCCGGCCGCTACGCGACTCAGAGCGAGGACCGGGTGGAGTGGCTGGAATTCCTCAAGCTGCTGAAAAAGCACCGCGCCAAGGCGCCGGTCAACGGCATTCTGATCGCCATCAGCCTGCCGGAACTGGCGCAGCACCATAGCGAAGGCTTCACCCTGTACGCGCGCCAGATCCGCGAGCGCATCCACGAGGTGTGCAACACCTTCGGCCTCCTGGTGCCCATCTATCTGGTGTTCACCAAGCTGGACCTCTTGGGCGGCTTCGCCCAGTTCTTCCAGGACGCCAGCGACGAAGACCGCGCCAGAGTCTGGGGCGCGACGCTGAGCGCGGACCAGGGCACCGGCTTCGACGTGGCCAATGTGACCGGCCAGCAGTTCGAACTGCTGTACCGCGGCCTGGTGCAGGCCGGCGAGGAAAAGCTGATCCAGTACCGCGGCGATCAGGTCAAGCCGGCGCACTTCGCTTTCCCGATTGAATTCCACGGCCTGAAAGAGGCGGTGGTCAAATTCGTCAAGCTGCTGCACGAAGAAGACCCCTACCACGCGCGGCCTCTGCTGCGCGGCTTCTATTTCACCAGCGCGCTGCAAGAGGGCGTGCCGCGCATCGTGGCCGCCAACCGCGTGCAAGGCCAGTTCGACCTGAGCCAGGGCGGCCAGGAGATGAAGCAGGCGCCGGCGTCCTACAGCTATTTCCTGCGCAATCTGTTCCGCGACGTGCTGTTCCAGGATCAACATCTGATTTCGCGGCAGACCAAGCCCAGCGGCAGCCGCTGGCGTTTGTTCGGCATGGCCGCCGGGGTGTTGTCGCTGGCCGCGCTGGCCAGCTTCTGGACCTGGTCCTTCATCGGCAACCAGCACCTGCTGGACGAGGTGAAGGCCGAGCGCGCGCAGGCGCAAAAGCTGGCCGCCAGCGGCCAGCTGTACGACAAGCTGCGCTCGCTGCAGATCTTGCAGAAGCGCCTGGAAGAGTTGCAGTCCTACCGCAAAAACGGCGCGCCGTGGCAAGTGGGCCTGGGCCTGTACCAGGGCAAGGAGCTGGAGCCGCAGCTGCGCCGCGAATATTTCGCCGGGCTGAAGGAAGTGATGCTGCGCCCGGTGCAGCGCAATCTGGAAACCACGCTGGTGGCGCTGAAGCCGGAGCCGCCGGCTCCGACGCCCGCCCCGGTGGTGAGCGAGCCGCCCAAGCCGGCGGCGCCGGCGCCCGCGCCGTTCAAACCCAAGCCTAAAAAGCACGCGCCGCGCGGCGGTCTGCCCAATATCAAGCTGAGCGCGCTGGACTGGCCGCAACGCGCCACCACCGCCAAGCTGGAAGCCTCCGCCGCGCAAGGCGAGGCGGCAGCCGCGCCGCAGCGCAACCCGCAGCAGCTGGACGCCAGCTACAACGCGCTGAAAACCTATCTGATGCTGCACGAGCAGAAGCGCATGGACGAGGCGCATCTGATCGACCAGCTGCCGCGCTACTGGCGGCCCTATCTGGAAAGCCAGCGCGGCCAGTACTCGGTGGAAGAAGTGATGGCGGTGGCCGAGAAGCTGGTGGCCTTCTACGTCAGCCAGATCAAGGAAGCGGACCTGCCGCTGATCGACAACAACGCCAAGGTGGTGGGCGAGGCGCGCGACGTGCTGCGCGGCTCCTTCAAGCGCCTGTCCGCGCAAGAGCGGGTGTTCAATGAAATCAAGGCGCGCGCCAACACCCGCTTCGCGCCGCTGACCGTGGCGCGGATTCTGGACAACCGGGATCTGGACGTGATGGCCGGCAGCCAGATGGTGGAGGGCGCCTACACCCGCGAAGCCTGGAACGGTTACGTCAAAGCCGCGATCGACGAAGCCAGCAAGGGCGAAATCCGCAGCGACGACTGGGTGCTGGCCTCGTCCACTCAGGACAATCTGGGCCGGGACGGCGACGTGGAGAAAAACCGCGCCGCGCTGGAAGCCCTGTACCGCGGCCAATACGCCGCCGCCTGGAAGAAATTCCTGATCGGCGTCACCACTCGCGACTTCACCAATCCGGCCCAGTCCGCGTCCGCGATGGCGCGGCTGTCCGACAAGCAAAGCTCGCCGATCAAGCTGGTGCTGGCGCGCGCGGCGATGGAAACCGCCTGGGACAACCCGTCGGAGTTGAACCGCTCGCTGGAAAACGCCAAGCAGTCGATGCTGGAAAAAACCGCTGAATTCCTCAAGGGCGGCAGCGCGCCGGCCCAGGCGGACAAGGCCAAGCTGTACGGCGAAGTGGGCCGTCAGTTCGCCGGCGTGGCGCAACTGGTCAAGGGCGAGAACCCGCCGATCAACGCCTACCTGGACCAATTGGCCAAGCTGAAAGCCAAGCTGGCGGCGATCTCCAGCACCGACGAACCCGGCCCGCAAGCCCGCGCCGCCTTGCAGGCGACCCTGGGCGGTTCCGGTTCCGAGCTGGGCGACACCGCCTCCTTCGTCGACAACACCCTGCTGAGCCAGGTCACGCCGGAAACCGGCGAGATGGTGCGCCCGATGCTGGTGCGCCCGCTGACCCAGTCCTACAACGCCCTGCTGGGGCCGGTGGCCAACGACATCAACCAGGCCTGGGTCAACGAGGTGCTGCCGCAGTGGAAGCAGCTGGCCGGCAAATACCCGTTCGCGGACTCCAGCAACAGCGCCTCGGTGGCGGAGATCAGCCGCTTCGTCAAAGCCAACGACGGCACGCTGGACAAATTCATCAACAAATACCTGAACGGCCTGGTGCAGAAGAAGGGCGACCAATTGGTGCCGCGCGCCTGGGGCAATATGGGGGTCAAGTTCAACCCGGCCTTCCTGTCCAGCGTCAGCAGCCTGTCCGCGCTGGCCAACGCCCAGTTGCAGGACGGCGAGAACACCCGTTTCGAACTGCAGCCGACGCCGACGCCGGGCCTGTCCGAAATCGTGTTCGAGGTGGACGGCCAGGAACTGCGCTACCGCAACGGCCCGCAGGCCTGGCAGCCGTTCACCTGGCCGGGCAACGGCCAGAACGCCGGCGCCCGCATCCAGGTGGTGTCCTACAGCGGCGCCAGCAGCGTGGTGGGCAATCAGCCGGGCCGCATGGGCCTGATGCGCTTACTGTCCAGCGCCAAGGTCAGCCAGGACAGCCCGGACTCCGCCCAGCTCACCTGGAACCTGCGCAAGCCCGACGGCGAGGCGCAGACGGTGAAATTCAATTTCCGCATGGTTGGCGGCGTCAATCCGCTGCAACTGAACAAGCTTTACAAGCTGACCTTGCCTGAGCGCGTGACGCTATAAGGGAGACACAGTCATGGCGTTCAATTTCAAGCGGGCGCAGGAAACGCCCCCGCAATTCTGCATTTTCGGCAAATTGCCGCGCCGCGGCGACTTCGTCCGCGTCAACGCCACCCACCCGGCGGCCACCCAGCTGGACCAGCTGCTGGCGCAAAGCCTGGGCGGGCTGGAAGCCGGGCCGGAAGCGGTGGTGCGCTACCGCGCGATGCCGGGCACCAGCTTCGTGCTGCGCAGCCGGGACCAGATGTGGCTGTCGCTGGGCGTGATGCAGCCCAGCCGCGACGAAAGCGGCCGCAATTACCCCTTGGTGGCGGCCTCGCTGATGCCTTGCGACGCGGCCTTGCCGCCGCTGTCCGTGCTGATGCTGGCCAACGAGCTGTTCTTCTCCGGCCTGAAGGAGCAATTGAGCAGCGCCATCGACAACGCGGTGGAAATGCTGGCCTGCCGCCAGTTCCTGGAAGAGCAATCGCTGTTCGGCATCTCCTCGGTGGCGGACCTGGAACTGGCGCAGCAACTGCTGGAGCGGCATCTGAGCGTGACCCCGGCCTCCCATCTGGGCCGGCTGCTGAGCAGCCGCGGCCTGCCGGACCTGGAAACGGTGCTGCTGGCCTTCACCTTCCATCACCAGCTGTTGCGCAAGTTCCAGGGCAGCCTGACCGCGCAGACCTATCTGCTGCCGCTGCCTGACTGCGACGGCGAAGACATGCTGACCGCGGCCACCTGGCTGTCGCTGTACCAGGCGGCCACCGCCGGCCAGGCCGGGCAGGCGGAACAATGCCTGCTGATCCATCGGCCGGAAGGACGTTTCCTGGCGCTGCTGCCGGGAGACTTGAACGAGCAGATCGTCGCGCAGTGCTGGGGCGGGCAGCTGGACGCCCGTTTCATCGTAGACGTGGCAGAGCCGCAGGCGCCGTGGCGTAGCCACCAGGCCTATGCCGAAGCGGCCTACATCCTGGGGCGGAGGCTGAACGATCCGTCCATTTCGGTGGCGCAGCTGCGCGAGGTGGCGTCCAGCCTGTCGCGCAGCGTGGCCTGAGTAGTGGCGTAACACCGGAACGGCCGGCCATTCGCGCAGGCCGCTCCCATCAGAGCTTTGTGAACTTGAGAGAGAACCATCATGGCCAAAGAAAGCACACAGAAAAAACTGTCGCGGGTACGCCCGCCGCGCGTGCAGATCACTTACGACGTTGAAATCGGCGACGCCATCGAAACCAAGGAGCTGCCCTTCGTGCTGGGCGTGCTGGGCGATTACTCCGGCCACAGCAAGGAACCGCTGCCCAAGATGAAGGAACGCAAGTTCGTTCAGATCGACCGCGACAACTTCGACGAAGTGCTCAAGGGCATGGCGCCGCGTCTGGCCATCAAGGTGGACAACAAGCTGAAGGACGACGGCAGCCAGCTGGCGATGGAACTGAACTTCGAAGAACTGGCGGATTTCGAGCCGCAGAACGTGGTGGGTCAGGTCGAGCCGCTGAAAAAGCTGCTGGACGCGCGCAAGCGCCTGGCCGACCTGCGCAACAAGATGGCGGGCAACGACAAGCTGGAAGAACTGTTGGACGAAGTGGTGCGCGATACCGAAAAGCTGAAGGCGATCAGCCAGGCCGCGCATCCGGACAAAGCGGGAGAGTGATAGATGAGCGCAGAACAACAACTTGAGGCCGGCGCGGCCGCAGCGCCGGCGGCCGCCGGCAGCCTGCTCGACTCCATCATCGAGCAAAGCCGCGTCGCCACCAACGACAACGAGAAGGGCCACACCCGCGATCTGATCGGCGAACTGGTCGACCAGGTGCTGGAAGGCAGCGTCAGCGTATCGCGCGACCTCTCCGCCAGCATAGACGCGCGCATCGCCGAGATCGACGCGCTGATCTCCTCCCAGCTGAACGAGATCATGCACCACAACGACTTCCAGAAACTGGAAGCCTCCTGGCGCGGCCTGAAATACCTGGTGATGGAGTCCGAAACCAGCACCATGCTCAAGATCAAGGTGCTCAACGCCTCCAAGAAAGACCTGGTCAAGGACTTCAAGGCGGCGCCGGAATTCGACCAGAGCGCCTTGTTCAAGAAAATCTACGAAGAAGAATACGGCACCTTCGGCGGCGCGCCTTACGCCGGCCTGGTGGGCGATTACGAATTCACCCGCCACCCGGAAGACTTCTACCTGCTGGACGAGCTGTCCCACGTGGCCGCCTCCGCGCACGCGCCGCTGATCACCGCCGCCGCCTCCGGCCTGTTCGGCCTGGAAAGTTTCACCGACGTGGGCAAGCCGCGCGATCTGGCCAAGATCTTCGACACCGTCGAATACGCCAAGTGGAAATCCTTCCGCGAATCCGAAGACTCCCGCTACGTCGGCCTGGTATTGCCGCACGTGCTGGGCCGTCTGCCTTACGGCCGCGACAACGTGCCGGTGGAGGAATTCGACTTCGAGGAAAACGTGGACGGCAGCACCCACGAGAAATACCTGTGGACCAACGCCTCCTACGCCTACGCCGCGCGTCTGACCTCCGCCTTCGCCCAATACGGCTGGCTGGCGGCCATCCGCGGCGTGGAAGGCGGCGGCCTGGTGGAAGGCCTGCCGGCCCACACCTTCAGGACCGACGACGGCGAAGTGGCGCTCAAATGCCCCACCGAAGTGGCGATCACCGACCGCACCGAAAAACTGCTGTCCGATCTGGGCTTCATCTCGCTGGTGCACTGCAAGAACACCGACTACGCGGCCTTCTTCGGCGGCCAATCGGTGCAGAAGGCCAAGACCTACAACACCGACTCGGCCAACGCCAACGCGCGCCTGTCCACCCAGCTGCCCTACATCTTCGCGGTGTCGCGCATCGCGCATTACATGAAATCCATCATGCGCGACAAGATCGGCAGCTTCGCCTCGCGCCAGAACGTGCAGGACTTCCTGAACACCTGGCTGGCGCAATACGTGCTGCTGGACGACTCCGCCAGTCAGGAAGCCAAAGCCAAATACCCGCTGCGCGAAGCGCGCGTCGACGTGGTGGAAGTGCCGGGCAAACCGGGCGTCTATCGCGCCGCCGCCTTCCTGCGGCCGCATTTCCAGCTGGATGAACTGACCATTTCCCTGCGTCTGGTGGCGGAACTGCCGCAACCGGCGGGCTAAAGCTGGAGAGTCCGTGTTTGCCCGCCGCGTTCCGGCGCGGCGGCGGAGGCGGGCGTCTTTTGGAATGGGAGGGAGCGCCCTCCGATTTTTGACCTTTGTTTAAGGAGAAGTAAATGGCTTTTGATGCATTCCTGAAAATTGACGGTATTCCTGGCGAAAGCAGCGACGAGAAGCACGCCGACTGGATCGAGATCCAATCCTTTGCCCACAAGCTGGAACAGCCGGCGCAAGCCACCGCCAGCTCCGCCGGCGGCGCCACCGCCGAGCGCGTGAACCACGGCGCTTACGAAATCACCCACTTCCTGGACAAAGCCAGCCCGAAGATTTACGAAGCCTGCTGCAAGGGCCAGCACATCAAGGAAATCACCATCGAACTGTGCCGTGCCGGTGGCGACAAGGTGAAGTACATGGAGATCAAGATGGAACAAGTCCTGATCGCCAAGGTTGAGCCGCACGGTTCCGCCAACGACAGCGGCTTCCCCAGCGAAAAAGTGAGCTTCACTTACGGCAAGATCAAGTGGACCTACACCCAGCAGAAGCGCGAAGGTGGCGGCACCAGCGGCAACGTCAGCTCCGGTTGGGACCTGACCGCCAACAAGGCGATCGCCTAATTCCCTAGCGGTGCTGTAAAGCTGACCCGCCCGTCTTCCGGGCGGGTTTTAGGCATCCGGGAAACTGCCGCGCGCCGGCCCGGCGCAGCGGTTTCCCGGCTGTTCTTTGCCCATGTTTAAAGTCAATCCGGGAAGTAATGCTATGAAACGTTTGCTGATGGTCGCCGCGCTCGCCTTGTCGCTGGTGGGCTGCAAGACCAATCCTAACGCTCAACAAGCCTCCAACGACCCCGCCGTGATCAAGGCGGCGGAAGAAAAGGCCGCGCTGGACAAGGCCGTGGCCGCCAATATGGCCATAGACCCCAACCTGATCCCGTTTGAAAAAATGAGCCCCAAACTGTCCCCGGTGGGCGAGGCTCAACTGCAATTGCTGCTGCCCAAGCTCAAGACCGCCAAATCCATCCTGGTGCGCGGCCACTGCTACCGCGGCGACATCGGCAACGCCCGCGCCGCCGCGCAAACCCGCGCCATCGCCGTCAAGCAGTTCCTGACCGATGCCGGCGTGCCGGCCAATAAAATCACCGTGCGTTACGACACCGAGCGCCAGCTGCACGCGGTGCGTCTGATCGCCAACTGAATTCCGGCGCCTGGCCGCTCCGCGTCAGCGGGCCGCCGGGCGTTTTCGGGTGTTTAAGCAAACCCGGTGTGGCAGCGCGGGGTTTGCTTAAGGACTCGCCAATTGCGCAGTCGATTTGAATTAGGTTAACGCCATGGACCTCAGCACCCTGCTCG
>NZ_LDUR01000051.1:0-57736 GCF_001043705.1 Chromobacterium sp. LK11 | reverse complement strand
TGCGGCCAAAGGCAAGATCCAGGTGCAGGCGCAGAGTGACAGCCTGGAAGTCACCGCGGACAAGGATGTGACGGTGACTTCCTGCAAGGAAAGAATCACCGTGGCGGCCAAACAGGAAATCCTGCTCAACGTCAGCGGCGGCGCGTACATCCGCATCGCCGGCGGCAATATCGAGCTGCATTGCCCGGGCAAGGTGTCGGTGAAAGGCGCCAGCCACCAGATGAGCGGGCCCACTAGCTTAGCAAAAGAATTAAACAAAATGCCCTCGTCTAAATTTGATGAGGAGTTTGTTATGAAGTGGCCCTATGACGGAAAACCGGTTAAGGGGCGAGCATTTAAGCTAATCAGGGAAGATGGAACCGTGATACATGGCATTACAGATGCCGAGGGGAAAACAGGTTTGCAGAGGAGCCTGTTTACTGAAAATATCAAGTTGCACTTGTTGCCGGAGAAGTAGTTATGACTGATGATCGAAAGATTTCTCCACAATATGATCGTGATGGAAAACCATATTGGTCGTCAATTACCAGTAACCCTAATGATTCCTTTGCAATCTGCACAATTGATCCAGATAGGGTTATCCCTGTAATCTTTGTCCCTGGAGTTATGGGTAGTAATCTCATTTGCACGCAAGGGAAAGGCAAAGGCATAAAATGGTTGCTCAATGATGCTGGAAGTATGCTGCCATGGTTGGGGCGCGGGGCCGAAATGCGGCGAGAGTGTCTTGACCCTGCCGTGATGCAAGTCTTTCAGGGAGGGAAAGTTTCTTCGCGCACTCCATTAAATAATAAATTGCTGAAAGATAGAGGCTGGGGGGAGGTTGGCTATATGAGCTACGGTGAATATCTTGCCGATCTTTATTTGGCTTTGAATGATTTTCATTGTGGTGGTTGGAACTATTCTCCGCGCAAGATGCTTGTAGGGAAAAATTTAAACGCAGAAAAAGGTGAGGCATCTCTAAAAGAGGATGAAGTCGCTTTATCTTATCGCTATGCATTTCCCGTATATGCATGTGGGTATAATTGGCTTGATGATAATGCTAGTTCTGCTAAGTTACTGAAAAATAGAATCCAAAAAGCCATTTCTGAGCAGAAAAAGCTTGGTCATAAGTGCGAGAAGGTAATTGTGGTAACTCACTCAATGGGTGGGTTAGTCGCACGCTATTGTTCGGAAGTGCTGGGTATGAGAGATCAGATACTTGGTGTTGTTCATGGGGTTATGCCTGCGATAGGTGCTGCTGCAGTATATCGTCGAATGAAGGCCGGCACTGAAAATGGAGGAAAAGGGCAAGGGGCCAAGAAGCGCGTAGAAGGTGCAGTAGCTAGTGAAATTCTTGGTGGAAATGGATTGGAAATGACTTCTGTACTTTCTCAATCCCCTGGCCCATTGCAGTTGTTGCCAACGCCAGAGTATGGAAATAATTGGCTCAAAATAGAGGTTAACGAAGATCGTTACTCTTTCCCAAAGTCGGGTGATCCATATCGTGAGATATACACTGTTCGTGGAAAATGGTGGAGTTTGTGTGAAGATCATTTAATTGACCCGTCTGGCATAAAAAATGATACAGTTGCAAAAGATAGAAATTGGGAGAGATTTAAAACTGTTATACAGATAGTTAAAGACTTCCATACTTCTATATCAAAACAATATCATTCAAATACTCATGCATTTTATGGGAGTAGTGAAGAGCATCTTTCTTTTGGTAATGTAACATGGCATGGAGAGAGCGCATGGGGTGAAGAGCTACTTTCGGGTAAGAGAAAGGGAGATGTTCTTAATGCACGGGCTTTAGATCCAACGGAGATTGGAGAAACTAGGACTGTTGCTACGCCTGTGAGTGGTGGATGGAAGACAGGAAAACACCAAGCATACAAATTTGCAAATCAGGATGAGCCTGGAGATGGCACTGTTCCTCACCGATCAGGCTATGCACCTTATTCAAACGCAAAGACGCTAATGCGAGTTTCGACTGAGCATGAACCTGCCTATCGAGATTGCCAGCCTGCTCAGCAATTTACTTTGCGTGCCATTGTGCAGATTACTCAAGCGATTAAGCAGACAGCATTGGCATATCCCGAATGAGAAAAATATTAATATTACTTGTCAATTTAATAATGGCGAGCATGCTAGCCGCTTGCAAGGATTCACCCAAAATGATGACCGCTACTGAAAAGCAACAATTAGAGCCATTTTTGTCTAATATGCAAACTTATTGTGTTGGGCGGTTTTTAGTAGATTTGCCAGCTTCGTTGATTCCTGATCAATCATCTTTCAGAGTGGCAAATGTTTATACTGGGCATCTTGATACAGAAACAGTAATCGAAGTACAGCCGATGAACCTAGTTCAGTTCAGAATGGCTCTTGTTAAGCGTAAAAATGAGTTACTCACAACGCTTGTTGCTAATGGTAAGCAGCCAATGCTTATTGATACGGTTCCTTTACAAGGAAAAGAAGGGGTAATATTTGATAGAGTCAGAAGTGATGTTTCTGAGCTTGCCCAGCGTACATATGAGCTATGGAGTTTTGAAAATGGGTATGCCAAAAGAATTATAGCTAACCATTGGGATGCAACTAAGCTTAAAGATAATTCGTTAGATACAAAAACAAATAGTCAAAATGTAATGCAGGAGCTACTTGGTATCTCTAATAAAATCAGCGGTCGAAATAATACGGAAATTCCCAAAGAAGCTGGGGTTTGTTTTATGAATGGTTTCATGGTCGGTCCATCTTTGGCCCATGAGTCTCCTGAGTTGTCATTTCATTTAATGGGGTTGGAAGATATAACTCTGTCAGTTGTTACTGACAATCGTCCCAGTTCTGGGGTTACATCCTATGATGCAGTTGACGAAGAAGCCAAGTCAGGTGAAAGTATCGCAAAGGATAAGAATGGTAAGTTTCGTATTATTCGTGCTGCTAAATTAAAAACTAAGAGCGGTGTTGATTTGAAGGAAGTTTTAATTGAGCTTCCGACAGATGAGTCTTATTTGGATGCTGAAAATAAAGAGCACTTTGTTCAGGGGAATTCATTTGTTGCAGAAAGCTCTCATGCAGATCAGCTTAAATTGCCCTACATTAAGTTGACTTTGTCGAATGGTCAACGCGCATATGCGCGAGATGTACGAGATGGAGATCCTGTACCTCTATTGCAAGTTGTCTCAAAGGTAAATTCAAGAATGGATGGTAAGGATTTAGAAAAAGCATCTTTTAGCGAGGCGCAAACAATTGCTTTGTGGAATGCTATCTTAGCTACTTTGCGAGTACGATCTAATGGGTTCTAATTTCTGATTTGATAGTGTATCAAATAGATGGACGATTGTGTGTAGGGGAAATTCAGGAGGGGATATAAATAAATTATTATTTGTCATGTTGTCACTTGGCTCCCTAGCCGCCTGCGGCGCCAAGGAGCGTTCCGTGCCTGATTTGAAAGAAGTCGAAGCCAAGCTGGCCTTCAACTGCGCGTATGAGAAAGACCATCTGCCGGCTCTGACCCCGGAGGCGGAGCAGCTATACCGCTACGCCCGCTGGTTGCAGAAGAACCAGATCGAGAAGGAAGACCCGCTGCGCTTCCCGGAGATGGAGCGTTATTACCGCATCGCCACGGCTCACGGCCATTACAAGGCCAATCTGGACTTGCGCGACATGATAGGGCGGGGCACGGCGCGCAGCGACGACCCGGTCAAGGAAACGCTGGACCTGACCCAGGAGCTGATAGACCGCGGCATTCCCGGCGGCTACTACGATATGGGGAGTTATCTGAAGGCCGGCTACGGCGTGAAGCAGGACGAGGAACTGGCCAACCGCTACTACCGCAAGGCGGCGGACCTGGGCAGCCCGGAAGCGCAGTATCTGGTGGGGGACAAGCTGACGGGTTTGACGATCGCGCAACCAGGCCCCTTTGCTATTGGAACCCAAATGCTGAAGTGTGCTGGTGAGCAGGGGCATGGAAAGGCGGCAAAGGAGTATGCCTACCTAATAGCAGGAAAAGATAATGAAGAATCTGTCAAATTCTTCCAGCTTGCTACCAAATGGGGAGATGAGGCTGCTCCTTACAAGTTACAAAAGGGTTTTGGCCCAATAGCAGATTCAAATAAGGAGAGGTTTGGCCTGGGTCTGAAGCAGGATGATGAGCGTAGCCGTCGCTACAAAATCATTAGCGATGTTCTCAGCGACTACTCCTACGCTCACCCCAAGGTGCCGGAATTGGACGAGATCGTGCCGCTGCCGCCGGCTCCGCTGCCGGCTTGGGACGGCAAGCTCAAGTGGCTGGAGGCGTTCAAGGCCAATGCGCCGCCGGAAAAACCGTCGGAAGCCTTGATGAAGCAGCTGGCCGCGGCCAAGGGCCTGGACTCTAAGACCGGACGGCCGCCGGGCGGGGGGCGCGATTGACGCCGGTTTTGCAGCGGGTCGCGGCCTGTTCGCGCTGAACTGACGCCCGTCACCCCCGCCGAACCCCTGCGGCCGGGGGGACTCAGACTCTATGTGCCGGCTGTCTGGCCGGCCGCATCCCTTCCCATTCCCCTCCTGGAGATTCTTCATGACGCCCATCCTGTTCAATACCTATCGCTCGGTCCAAGGCTTCAACAAACGCGTCCGTTTCCTGATCCTGCATTACACCGCGCTGGACTTCGCCGGCTCCATCAAGGCGCTGACCGGTTCCGGCCAGGTGAGCGCGCATTATCTGGCGCCGGACCCTTGCGACCCCAGCTATCAGCAGGCCGGCTTCAAGCAGATGAATCTGTTCAATCTGGTGGACGAGAACGACCGCGCCTGGCATGCCGGCGCCAGTGCCTGGAATGGCCGCAGCAATCTGAACGATTCATCCATCGGCGTGGAAATCGTCAATCTGGCGCGGGAGGACAAGGGCGGCATGGTGTTTCCGCCTTTTCACCCGCAGCAGGTGGAGGCGGTGACGGAATTGGCGCGGAACATTCTGGCGCGCTATCCGGACATCAGCCCGGTGAACGTGCTGGGCCATTCCGACGTCGCCGTGGGCCGCAAGAGCGATCCGGGCCCGATGTTCCCGTGGCGGGAGCTGCACCAGGCCGGCGTGGGCGCCTGGCCGGAGGCGGAGACGCAGCGCAAATACACAGAGCAGTTCCAGCAGCAGGGCTTGCCCGGCCGGGAGAAGATGCTGGAGGCGTTCAAACATTACGGCTATGAGGTGGCGGCGGCGGGCGGCGACGCCGGCTTCGCCGCACTGGTGCGCGCCTTCCAGATGCATTTCCGCGCCGGCGATTACAGCGGCGCGCTGGACGTGGAGACCGCGGCCATTCTGTTTGCCTTGCTGGAGCGTTATTGGCCCAAGCGTTTGGCTCTGATCAAGCTTTGACGCTGTTTGTCCGCAACGCGAAACCCGGCCGCCTGGCCGGGTTTTCATTGCCGCTCTCTTCGAGAAATGCCGCTGCGCGTTAAGAGCTGCGAACAAAACCGCGCAGCGTACCTGAGCCAAGGCGCGCCGACGCAGAAAACGAAGTTTCTGCGAAGCTACAGTACCAGTAGTACGACAAGGAGGCGCAACGCAGGATCAGGGGTTTTGTTAGCGGGTCTTATTTGGCGGCGGCCGGGATGAAGGAGAACTCCTTGATCACGATCTCCACTTCCTTGCCGTCCTTGGGCGGTCGTCCCTGGAACAGCCATAGATTGATGTGAGGCGGCAGCGGCTGTTGCGGCACCAGGCGCATGGGGTCCGCCGGGGCGAAGTTCCAGCGCGCCATTTCATACCGGTCGCCGTCCTGGTGGCCGTGCAGCGATTGATAGAGCACCCGGCTGGCGTCCCAGTTGAAGCGGTGGGTGCTGTAGTCGCCGTTGAGATTCGGTTCGAAGGCGTAGGAGGTGGGCTTGGGGCCGGGCACGGCCGGGTAGACGGTGTAGTTGCCCATCGGATTTTGCCGATTGCCCCAGCGGGCGAATTCGATGTCGATCTCATTGGTGGCGTCCGGGCCCACGTCCGGCGTCGGGTAGTTGAACAGGCCCAGCACGATATTGTCGTCGAACAGATCCGGCCGGCCTATCAGTTTGAACTGGTAGCGGCCAAAGCCCAGCCGCTGCGGCAGGTAGACCTCGGCGCTGCTCCACTTGCCGCCGCGGTGGGCGATCTTCAGGTGGAGCCGGCCCTGGGCGTCCACCCAGGCGTTGTTTTCGTCCCAGTCGTTGGGGCCGGGGCCGCTTTGGCTTTGATTGCGGACTTCCCAGGCGTAGCCGGAGAAATTCAGGGTCTTGGCCTGGACGGCGGCGGACAGGGTCAGGCCGGCGGCTAGGAGCAGGAGGCGGCGCATGGTTTGCCTTTGCTTGTGGATAAGCTTGTCATTTAAGAGCCTGTTTCCGATCTGCTGCGCTGCGGCGATACCGCGTTGAAAACTGCTTCGAAATGCTCATGTGCCATTTGTGCATTCCGCTTCCTCAGCTGTTTTCGCCTTGTCTCGCTCTTGCTCGCTAGATCGTAAACAGACTCTAAGCGCGGCGGCGGCGGCGGGTAAAGGGTGTTTTTGCCAGGCGGGGCTGTCCGTCCGGACAGGCTGCGGCGCGGACGGGGTCATGCCGGCGCGGCGGCGACGGGGTCATGTCCCGGCGGCTTGGACGTTGGCGCGGCCCAGGTCCGCGCGTTCTTGTTTCTATGAATCCCGTTTTCTTTTCAATGGCTTGCGTATCTTGCCGCCTGGCGATCCGCGCGCCGTCTTTCCGGTTTCCAAATTCCGTCATGCGCTTTGTCATGGTCGGAAAATTCATTCTTGTCCCTTATGCGTATCGAGTATGTCTATTACAGTGCAATCCATATTGCATAACGTGGCGGCGCGCCGCCGCTGTTTGGCATCCATATCGATTGGGAGGTTTAGGCATGCAAAAGGAAAGCGCCTGGAAGGCGGTGTTGCTGTTGGCCCGGTTCGCGTTGGCGGCGGCGTTCTTGTCGGCGGTGGCGGATCGCTTCGGCTTCTGGGGCCATATGGGCGAACTGGGGGTGTCCTGGGGAACGATGGAGAACTTCTATCGCCACGTGGCCAAGCTGTGCCCGTGGGCGCCGGCCGGCCTGATTCCGGTCTTGGCCTGGGCGGTGAACGCGTTGGAGGCGGTGCTGGGCGTGACCCTGTTGCTGGGCGTTCAACTGCGCGCCTCCGCCTGGATCAGCGCGGCGCTGCTGCTGGTGTTCGCCTTGAGCATGGCCGCGTTCCAGAGCCTGAAGCTGTCGCTGAATTTCAGCGTGCTCACCTGCGCCGCCTGCGCCGCGCTGGTGTATCTGGCCAGTTCGCTGGAGCCGACGCCGGGCGCGCGCCGCGTCTGAAGTTTCCGGGCGCGGCCGGGCCGCGCCCGCTTCCTGTCCTTATCCAAATTTAGGAGTGTTGATCATGAGTAGCTTGCGTCTTGCTTATTACGAATTGTCCCCGGAACTGCTGCAGGGCTTCCGCCTGGTGAAGCAGGGCCTGGAAAAGAGCGTGCTGGGCCTGCCGCTGATCGAGCTGATCTATCTGCGCGTGTCGCAGATCAACGGTTGTTCCTTCTGCCTGAACATGCACACCAAGGCGCTGCGCGAGCGCGAGGAAAGCGACCGCCGCCTGGCGGAGCTGGCCGGCTGGCGCGTCAGCGCCCAGTTCAGCGAGCGCGAGAAGGCCGCGCTGGAATGGGCCGAGGCGCTGACCTATGTCGTGGACAGCCACGCCGACGACGCCGCCTATCTGCCGCTGAAAGCGCATTTCAGCGATCAGGAGATTTCCGATCTGACCTTCGCCATCGCGCTGATGAACGGCATGAACCGTCTCGCCGTCGGCATGCGCCAGTAAGCGCCTGAGCCAGGGCCCGCTCGCGGAGCGGGCTCGCGGACAGTCCCCCCACCCGCCTGGCCGCAAGCGGCGGGCTTAACCAACGCCAGCAGACACACACCGACATGGACCACCTGATTAAAAAGCAAGCCTGGGACGCGCTGTTCAACGATCCGGAACTGGGCGCCGGCAATTTCCTGTTCAAAGCCCACGCCGCCTACGGCGGCAGCCGGGAAGACTATCTGTTCCTGGAAAAGCCTTTTATCGGCCCGCGCGGCAACGCCTATCAGTCCTTTTCCCTGGACAGCCTGTTCCATCTGGTGAGCGATCTGGCGGCCTGGTACCGCCAGCAGGGCATCCAGGCCGGGCGGCATGTCTGCTTGTTCCTGGGCGACGGCATTCCGTCCTTCCTGCACTTCCTGGCGCTGGGCAGTCTGGGCTGCGTGCCGGTGCTGATCAACGGCCATCTGCGCGCCGACATCGCGGCGCTGTACGCGCAGCGCAACCGCTTCGACGTGTTCGTCTACGACAAGGAAACCGACGCGCGCTGGGACCTGGCCGGCGCGCTGCGCGGCCTCACCGCGCTGGACGCGGGCTTCAACGCCGGCGCGGCGGTGGCGCTGGCGCCGTTGCCGTCCTCCGGCTGGCCGGCGGCGGTGAAGGACGAGGACATCGTGATGGTGTGCCACAGTTCCGGCACCACCGGCATTCCCAAGGCGGTGCTGTTCGGCCACGCGCAGTTCTTCAACGGCAAGCGCGAGCGCTTGCGCGGCTTCGTCGAGCAAGACGAGGACAAGCTGGCCACGGCGATGCCGCCCACCCACGCGGCCGGCATCAGCTATCTGATGACGGCCACCATGCTGCAATTGCCGGCGCTGGCGCTGGCGACGCAAACCGGCCAGGTGGCGGCCAATCTGATCGCCAGCTTCCAGCCCACCATCGTCACCGCGTTCTCGCAGACTTACGCTTCCTTCGCCGAGCTGAACCTGCCGGACGGCTATTTCGACTCGGTGCGCCGCTATTACAACACCGGCGACACCGCGCACGAGGCGCATATCCGCCAGCTGCTGCGCCTGGCGCCGCGGGGCCGCTTCACCGATATGTTCGGCGCGTCCGAGCTGGGCATGTCGCAGTTCTTCAAGGTGTCCACGCCGGAGCAGGTGGCCAGCAAGCGCACCGTGGGCGCGGCCGCGTCCTACGCGCGCTGCGACGTGCTCACCCCGCAGGGCGAGCTGCTGCCGGACGGCCAGCCGGGCTATATCGGCGTGCGCTCGCCCACGGTGACGCCGGGCTATTACGGCCAGCCGCACCTGACCGCGCTGACCACGCTGAACGGCTACTGGCTGACCGGCGACATCGGCCTGCGCCTGGACAACGGCGAGTTCGTGCACCTGGACCGCATCGTGGACGCGGTGCCGACGCCGCTGGGCGTGCCGGCCTACACCCTGCTGCTGGAAGAGCATTTGCTGAGCCATGCGGACCTGTTCGACGTCAGCGTGATCGGCGTTTCGCGCGGGCCGACGCGCGAAGAAGCGGTGCTGGTGCTGGCGCGCGGCAAGGCCGGCGCGACGCTGGACGCGGACGAGGTGCTGCGCCAGGCGCTGGACTGCTTCCCGTTCAAGGGCCGCGGCGCGCTGCCGGACTACACCGTGTGCGTGGGCGTGCTGGGCGACGGCTACGCGCTGCCGGTGGGCTCCACCGGCAAGGTGCTCAAGCGCGTGGCGCGCGAGCAGTTCTGGAGCTGGCAGCGCGACTACGACGACGGCCTGCGCGACGTATTCAGCGCGCTGCGCTGGAACCAGTCGCTGGACCGTCAGCCGGAGGCGGCGGCGGAGCCGCAGAGCCTGCTGGATTACCTGAGGGGCTGAGGGATGGCGACGACGGACGATCTGGAAGCGCTGGAGCAGGCGTTTCAACAGCGGATAGACCGCGGCGAGAAGATAGAGCCGCAGGACTGGATGCCGGCGGCCTACCGCCGCACCCTGCAGCGGCAGATGGCGCAGCACGCCCATTCCGAATACGTGGGCATGCTGCCGGAGGGCGCCTGGATCACCCGCGCGCCCAGCCTCAGCCGCAAATGCATCCTGCTGGCCAAGGTGCAGGACGAGGCCGGCCACGCCCAGTATCTGTACAGCGCGCTGGAGAGCCTGGGCCTGAGCCGGGAGCAGGCTTACGGCCAGCTGCTGGCCGGCGAGGCCAAGTATCTGAATATTTTCAATTATCCGGCCTTGAGCTGGGCCGACGTCGGCATGATCGGCTGGCTGACCGACGGCGCCGCCATCGTCAACCAGGTGCCGCTGTCGCGCTGTTCCTACGGCCCTTACGCCCGCGCCATGGTGCGCATCTGCCAGGAGGAGAGCTTCCACCACCGCCAGGGCTTCGATCTGGTGCGGCGGCTGGCGGAGGGCACGCCGGCGCAGCGGCGGATGGCGCAAGACGCGCTCAACCGCTGGTGGTGGCCGACGGTGATGGTGTTCGGCCCGCCGGACGAGGATTCGGTGCACTCGCAGCGCTCGATGCGCTGGGGCGTCAAGCTGTATTCCAACGACACCCTGCGCCAGAAGTTCGTCGACCAGACCGTGCCGCAAGTGCTGCACCTGGGCCTGACGGTGCCGGACCCGGATCTGCGCTTCAACCCGGACACCGGCCATTACGAGATCGGCCGCATCGACTGGGACGAATTCAACCGGGTGATCCGGGGCCAGGGCCTGTGCAACCGCGAACGCATCGCCAGCCGCCGCCGGTCCTGGGACGAGGGTGCCTGGGTGCGCGAAGCCGCCGCCTGCCACGCCGCCAAGCTGGCGGCGCGGCCGCAAGGAGAACGAGATGCATGAGTGGAAGCTGTGGGAAGTGTTCGCGCGCAGCCAGAACGGCGTGGCGCATCGCCACGTGGGCAGCGTGCAGGCCAGCGATGCGGCGATGGCGCTGCAGCACGCGCGCGATGTGTTCACCCGCCGCGGCGAGTTCGTCAGCCTGTGGCTGGTGGCCGCCGAAGATCTGGTGAGCAGCGGCGAGGTGGAGCGCGCGCCGTGGTTCGAGACCGCGGCGGACAAGGGTTTCCGCCACGCCACCTATTACGAGGTGCCAGAGGGAGTGCAACACCTGTGACCCTGCATCCGGAATTGAAAAACCTGCGCGCGGAATACCTGCTGCGCCTGGGCGACAACGCGCTGATCCTGTCGCAGCGCTTGTGCGAATGGTGCGGCCACGCGCCCACGCTGGAAGAAGACCTGGCGCTGAGCAATGTGGCGCTGGACCTGCTGGGCCAGGCGCGGCTGTGGCTGGACGCCGCCGGCCGCGGGCTGACGCCGGCGCAGAGCGAGGACGATCTGGCCTACGGCCGCGACGCCCAGGCCTTCCGCAACGTGCTGCTGGTGGAGCTGACCCGCGGCAATTTCGCCGACACCCAGATGCGCCAGTTCCTGTTCGACAGCTGGCATTGCCTGCTGCTGCGCGAGCTGTCGGATTCGGCGGACGCGGAAGTGGCCGCCATCGCCGCCAAGGCGCTGAAAGAGGCCACTTACCACCTGCGCCGCAGCAGCGGCTGGGTGGTGAGGCTGGGCGACGGCAGCCGGCAAAGCCGCGAATTCTGCCTGCTGGCGCTGGAGCGCTGCTGGCATTACGTGGGCGAGCTGTTCGAGATGGACGAACTGGAACAGGCGATGCTGGCCCAGGGCGTGGGTTGCGACCTGGCCGCGCTGTATCCGGAATGGCTGGCCTACGTCAACGAAGTGCTGGCCGCGGCCACGCTGGAGCCGCCGCGCGCGGCGCCCGGCGTCAGCGGCGGCAAGCGCGGCGCGCACGGCGAGGCGCTGGTGGCGCTGCTGATGGAAATGCAGTTCCTGAGCCGCGCCCACCCGGGAGCCGGCTGGTGAGCCGGGTGCACGGCCAGGAGGTGCAAAGCGGCACCGAGCGCGTCTGGGAATGGCTGGCCGGCATTCCGGACCCGGAGATGCCCTATGTCTCCATCGTGGACCTGGGCATCGTGCGCGACGTGCGCTGGGAGGACGACGCGCTGCGCGTGGTGGTGACGCCCACCTATAGCGGCTGCCCGGCCAAGGCGCAGATAGACAGCAATATCCGCCAGACCCTGCAAGACCGCGGCGTGGAGGCGGTGCGGCTGGAAACGCGGCTGCACCCGGCCTGGAGCACGGACTGGCTCAGCGAGAGCGGCCGCTCCAAGCTGCGCGCCGCCGGCATCGCTCCGCCCTTGCCGGCGGAGCCGGGCTGGCAGCGGCTGAGCTTCGTCGCCGTCGCCGCGCCGCGGGTGCCCTGTCCGCGCTGCGGCTCCGACGCCACCCGCCCGCAGGGCGAATTCGGCGGCACCGCCTGCAAATCGCTGTACCAGTGCGAGGCCTGCCGCAATCCGTTCGAGCACTTCAAGAGTTTATGAGGAAGCAGCCATGCCGCAGTTTTACCCCTTGCAGCTGACCGAGATCCAGCGCGACACGCCGGACAGTCTGCTGCTGACGCTGGAGCCGTCGGAGGAGCACCGCGACCGCTTCCGCCACGAGCCGGGCCAGCATCTGACCCTGCGCGCCTGGCTGGACGGCGAGGAAGTGCGCCGCAGTTATTCGCTGTGCAACGCGCCGGACGCGCCGCGGCTGCAGCTGGCGATCAAGCGGGTGGCCGGCGGCCGCTTCTCGCAATGGGCGCACGACAGCCTGGGGCCGGGCGCGATGCTGGAGGCCTTGCCGCCGTCCGGCCGCTTCGGCCTGCCGTCGGCGCCGGAAGCGGCCCGCCACTACGCCGGCTTCGCCGCCGGCAGCGGCATCACCCCGGTCTTGTCCATCTTGCAGGCCACGCTGCTGCGCGAGCCGCTCAGCCGCTTCACCCTGGTCTATTGCAACCGCAACCTGGCCTCGCTGCAGTTCCGGGAAACGCTGGCCACGCTGAAGGACCGCTACCCGGCGCGGCTGTCGCTGATCTATCTGTTCAGCGCGGAAGAGCAGGAGATCGAGCTGTTCAACGGCCGGCTGGACCGCGAACGCTGCCTGGCGCTGCTGCGCGGCTGCCTGCCGGCGGCCTCCATCGACCACGCCTACGTCTGCGGCCCGGCCGGCATGATGGCGGCGGTCAGCCAGGCGCTGAGCGACAGCGGCCTGCCGCCGGAGCGCGTCCGCAGCGAACACTACGCCGCGGCACCGGCCGCCGGCCCGGCCCGCGCAGAGCGCGCGCCGGCGGACAGCCCGGAGCGGGTGCGGGTGACGGTGAGGATGGACGGCATGCAGCGCCAGGTGGAACTGGGCGCGCCGGTGGACAACCTGCTGGACGCGCTGCTGCAAGCCGGCGTCACGCCGCGTTACTCCTGCAAGGCCGGCGTCTGCGCCACCTGCCGCTGCCAGGTGCTGGCCGGCGAAGTGGATATGGAAGCGCCGCACGCGCTGGCGCCGGAGGAGGTGGCCGCCGGCTATGTGCTCAGCTGCCGCAGCCGCCCGCTGACTTCAACACTGGCGCTGTCATTCGACTGATCCGCGCCTAAGGACACACATCATGACCTCTCAAAACGCCCTGTCCCGCTGGGCGCTGACCCTCTATTGCCTGGCCACCGGGTTTTCCGTGGCGGCGGTGGTCTACCACCAATCGATGACGCAGCTGATCGCCGTCTCCTTCGGCCTGTCCGCGGACTCGTTGTGGGGGCTGTCGGTAGCCACGCAGTTCGGCTACGGCGCCGGGCTGATCCTGGGCTTGCCGCTGGGCGACATGATTGCGCCGCGCCGGCTGATCCCCGCCACCATGCTGGCGCTGGGCGCGGTGCTGCTGCTGGTGGGCATCGCCCCGTCGCCGTGGCTGATGGTGCTGTTATGCGGCCTGGCCGGCCTGCTGTCCATCGGCGGCCAGCTGCTGCTGGCCTACAGCGCCAAGGCGCTGGCGGCGGAGCAGCGCGGACGGGTGGTGGGCAGCCTGCTCACTTCCTTGTTCGCCGGCCTGCTGCTGGCGCGGGTGCTGGCCGGCTGGGGCGGCGAGCACATCGGCTGGCGCGGCATCTACCTGGTGGTGGGCGCCCTGACCTTCGTCATCGGCCTGGCGCTGCGCGGCTGCATCGGCGAGGTGCCGCTGGCCGGCCAGCTGCGCTACGGCCGCATGCTGGGCCAGCAGGGCGCGCTGTGGCTGAAGCTGCCGGAGCTGCGCCGGCTGGCGCTGGTGGCCGCCTGCTTCTTCGCCGCCTCCAACGGCATCTGGGCCAATCTGTCCTCGCTGACCCACGCCACCCTGAACTGGAACGCCGGCCAGACCGGCCTGCTGGCCTTCACCTCCATCGCCGCGCTGCGCGCGCCGTGGCTGGCGCAATGGCTGCAGCGCCGGCTGGACTGGCACGGCGTGATCGCGCTGCTGGGCGTCGGCATCGCCGCCACCTCGCTGGCCGGCGTCTGGCTGGGCAGCCAGGTGCTGATGATCGTGGCCTTCCTGATGGTGACCGATCTGGGCGTGCGTTCGGTGCAGACCATCGCCCAGGGCCGGGTGCTGGGCATAGATCCGGCCGCCGCCTCGCGGCTGAACAGCCTGTTCATGACGGTTTTCTTCTTCGGCGCCGCGCTCGGCTCCTGGCTGGGCGGCCTCGCCATCCACCGGCTGGGCTGGGCCGGCATGTATCTGTTCCCGGCGGCCTGCGCCGCCGCCGGGCTGCTGTTCCTGAGCTGGCGCAACCCGGCGCTGCGCTTTGCCCGGGCCTGATTTCGCAACACCGCAACACCTGGACGCCGCGGCGCCTTCCGCGCCGCGAACCGCACACTTCGATTGGGAGATGGACATGGAAGCATTGTTGGAAAAAAGCGGCAGCAAGACCCCGTTGATCGCAGGCATGAGCCTGATCTGGGCAGACTGGTTGAAAGAAGAAGACCTGCAAGGCCTGGTGGAGCACCCGCTGCTGCAAGCGCTGGAGCGCAAGGAGGCCAGCCTGGCCACCGTGCGCACCCTGCTGATCCAGCACAGCCATTACTCGCGCCACTTCACCCGCTATCTGTGCGCGCTGATGGGCCAGCTGAGCGACCCGGCCGACGTGATGGCGCTGATGGAAAACATGCGCGAGGAAATGGGCGTGGACGGCGGCAGCAGCATCACCCACGCCGAAATGTTCCAGCGCACCCTGCGCGTGGTGGGCGCGGCCCCGGCCTCGCACGCGCCGCTGCCGCAGACCCTGGCGATGGTGGACACCATGATGGGCCACTGCCAGTCCCCGGACGCGCTGGCCGGCCTGGCCGCGATGTGCCTGGGCGCTGAAGCCATCGTGCCGCTGATCTACCGCCCCATCCTGCAAGCGCTGCAGCACCACGGCTTCGGCGAGGACGCCACCGAGTTCTTCAGCCTGCACATCGAGGAAGACGAGGATCACGCGCTGACCATGCTGGCCATCATGCAGCGCCTGACCCTGGACCAGGACGCGCGCCGCGAGCAGGCCATCGCCGTGGGCCGCGAGCTGATCGCCCGCCGCGTGGCGATGTTCGACGCCATCTGGGCGCATTGCCAGGCGCAGCCGGTCGCCGCGCCGGCCGCGGCCCCGGCCGGCCATTTCTCCTCCGCCGATTTCTGGCGCGTGCCCAGCCAGTTGCAGGCCCAGCTGCCGGAGCGGCTGAGCCACCAGCAGGTGATGGCGGCCAGCCAGGGCGGCGACCAGGCCTTCTCCTCCGAGCGCAAGCACAAGGTGCACATCGTCGACCTGCCCAGCCGCACCATCAGCCTGACCATAGGCCGGCTGGAAGAGGGCGAGGCCACCCGTCTGCACCGCCACAACTACGAGACGGTGATCTACGTCACCCAGGGCCAGGGCTATTCCCGTATCGGCGACCGCCAAGTGCCGTGGCGCGCCGGCGACGCCATCTACGTGCCGGTCTGGGCCGAGCACCAGCACGTCAACACCGGCGCGGAGGAGTGCGTCTACCTGGCCTGCGAGAACGCGCCCTTGTTGCAGAACCTGGGCGGCATCGCGCTGCGCGAAGAACTGAGCGCCTGAGCCCCGGCCGGACCGCCTGCCCACCGGGCGGCCCGGCCCGCAGCCTTGCCCGGCGCAAGCGGCTCTTGCCGGGCGAGGTTTTCCCAATCAGCACCCGATAAAACGAGATCACGATGCTGACACTATCCAAAGCCTGGAGCCCAAGCAGCTGGCAGGCGAAACCGCACACGCAAATGCCCGATTACGACGACGGCGCCGCGCTGCGCGCCGTGCTGTCGCGTTTGAGCGCCTATCCCAATCTGGTGCCCTCCGCCGAAATCCGCCGGCTGCGCGCCGCGCTGGCCGGGGTGGCGCGCGGCGAGGGCTTCGTCATCCAGGCCGGCGACTGCGCCGAGCGCTTCGCCGGCCTGCGGCCGGAGGTGCTGGGCGGCCACTACCGCCTGCTGGAACGCATGGCCGCGGACCTGGGCCAGGCGCTGCAACGCCCGGTGCTGCGCATCGGCCGCATCGCCGGCCAGTACGCCAAGCCGCGCAGCCAGCCGCAAGAAGCGCTGGGCGGCTTGAGCCTGCCCAGCTATCGCGGCGACATCATCAACGGCGTGGAATTCGCCGCCGCCGCGCGCGCCCACGACCCGCAGCGGCTGGAATCCGCCTACTTCCACGCCGCCGCCAGCCTCAACTATCTGCGCGGCCTGGACCGCGAGGTCGCGCCGCGCGACAGCGGCTACTACGTCAGCCACGAGGCGCTGCTGCTGCCCTATGAACAGGCCCAGCTGCAGCAGGACGAGCGCGGCGACTGGTATTGCGGCTCCGGCCACTTCCTGTGGGTGGGCGAACGCACCCGCCAGCTGGACGGCGCGCACGTGGAATTCCTGCGCGGCGTGAACAACCCCGTCGGCGTCAAAGTGGGCCCCGGCATGGCGCGCGACGAGCTGCTGCGCCTGATCGACGCGCTGAACCCGGACAACGAAGCCGGCCGGCTGACCCTGATCACCCGCTTCGGCGCGGCTAACATCCAGCGCCTGCCGGAGCTGCTGGACGCGGTGAGCGCCGAAGGCCGCCAGGTGCTGTGGCTGTGCGACCCGATGCACGGCAACGGCGTACAGGCCGCCAACGGCGTGAAGACCCGGCGCTATGAAGACATCCTGGCCGAGGTGGAAGCCTTCCTCGCCGCCCACCGCGACTGCGGCAGCCACGCCGGCGGCGTGCACCTGGAATTGAGCGCCCAGGACGTCACCGAATGCCTGGGCGGGCCGGACGCGCTGGCCGAGGAAGACCTGGGCCGCGCCTACCACAGCAGTTGCGACCCGCGCCTCAACCCGCGCCAGGCGCTGGCCCTGACCGATCGCTTGATCGCCGCGCTGACCCAGCCCTCCGGCGCGGCGGCGCGGCCGGCGCCGGACGCCGCCGCCCCGGAACCGCTGATCAATCTGGCCGAGCGCCTGGCCGCCAGCCGGCCGGACAGCGACCGGCTCTGCTTCGTCGGCCCCGGCTTCAGCCTCAGCTACCGCCAGCTCAACCGCGCGCTGCGCCGCCAGGCCGCCTGGCTGCAAGGCGAGGGCGTGGCCGCCGGCGAGCGCGTGCTGATCGCGCTGGACGACGGCCCGGAGCTGGCGGTGGCCTTCTACGCCGCGCTGGCGGTGGGCGCTTTGCCGGTGGTGGCCAATCCGCGGCTGGACGCCGCCTCGCTGCACCATCTGCTGGCCGACGCCGCCCCGGCGCTGTGCCTGGGCCAGTCCTCGCAGATCGCGGTGTGGCCGGCCGCGGCCAAGCTGCGGCTGCTGGACGCCGGCGCTCATCTGGAATGGCTGGCCGGCGACAGCCCCGACGACGACTGGGACGATTTCGCGCGGCAGCCGGAAGACGCGCCGGCGCTGATCCAGTACACCTCCGGCAGCACCGGCCAGGCCAAGGGCGTGGTGCACAGCGCCCGCTCCATGCTGGCGGTGTGCTCGCATTTCGCCGCCGGCCAGCTGCGGCTGGGCGCGGACGACGTGCTGTACTCGGTGCCCAAATCCTTCTTTGGCTACGGCATGGGCAACAGCCTGTTCTTCCCGCTCTATCTGGGCGCTTGCGGGGTGCTGGACGGCGCCTGGCCGTCGGCCGAACGGGTGGCCGGCGTGCTGCGCCAGTTCCGCCCCACCGTGCTGTTCGCCGTGCCCACCCTGTACCGGCTGCTGCTGGAACACGGCCTGGAGCCGTCCGACGTGGCGATCCGGCTGGCCTTCTCCGCCGGCGCTCCGCTGTCCGCCCCCTTGGCGCGGCGCTGGCGGCAGCGCTTCGGCTTCGATCTGCACGACGGCATCGGCGCCACCGAAATGTGCCATGTGTTCGCCACCAGCTACCCGGACGCGCTGCGCTCCGGCAGCGTCGGCCGCATGTTGCCGGGCTGGGAGGCGCGCATCGTCGACGCCGACGGCCGGGACGCGCCGGCCGGCGAATGCGGGGTGCTGCTGGTCAAGGCGCCCAGCCGCGCGCTGGGCTACTGGCGGCGTCCGCAGGAAGAACAGGAGCGTTTCCAGGACGGTTGGTATCGCACCGGCGACCTGTTCAGCCGCGACGAGCACGGCTATCTGAGTTTCCACGGCCGCGAGGACGACCGCTTCAAGGTGTTCGGCCGCTGGGTGGTGCCGGTGGAAATCGAAAACTTGCTGGCCGCGCTGTTGCCGGAACTGGGCGACGCCTACGTGGTGGCCGCGCCGGACCGCGACGGCGAAGCCCGCCCGGCGTTGATCCTGCGCGCCGGCGACGACAGCGAGGCGCTGGTGCGCCTGGTGCACGCCACGCTGGAAGCCCATCTGGAAAGCTATAAGCGCCCGGCGCTGGTGTTGGCGCTGGAGGAGATTCCGCTGAACAAGAACGGCAAGCCGGACCGGCGCGCGATGGCGCAACTGGCCGCCCGGGAACAGGCGGAGCGCAAGGAGGAAAAAGTATGCTGAGCGAAGAGGCGTTTCTGCGTTACGGCGACCACGGCTTCAGCCTGGCGCCGCTGTGGCAGACCCTGCCGCTGCCGGCGGGCGCGGACCCGCTGGCGCTGTACCAGGCGCTGGCCAACCAGGGCAGCGACTATCTGTTTGAAACCGGCCACTGGCGCGACGGCGAGTTCCAGCGCGCCTATTCGGTGATCGGCCTGCCCTGCCGCGAGCGGGTGGAACTGGACGAAGGCCGGCTGCGCCATTGGCGCGACGGCCAGCTGCTGCGCGAACTGGAGTGCGAGGACCCGATGGCGGAGCTGGCCAGGCTGCGGCAAGGCTGGAGCGCGCCGCACTTCAGCGCCTTGCCGCCGTTCTCCGGCGGCCTGTTCGGCTACTTCGGCTTTGAAACCACCCGTTTGATCGAGCCGCGGCTGCGCCGCCAGCCGCGCAAACCGTCAGGGCTGGCGCTGCCGGACGCGCTGCAATGGCTGAGCCTGGACTTGCTGGTGCTGGACCACCAGCAGGCCAGCGTCTATTGCATCGTCCACGAATCCACCGAGGCGACGGCCGCTTACGCGCGCGGCCAGCGGCGCTTGCGGGAGCTGTGCGAGCGCACCCGCGCGCTGTTGGCGGAACCGCCGGAGCCGCCGCCGGCGTTCGCCGCGGACGCGGCGGCGGACCCCGCGCTGAATCACGCTTTTTCGCGCGAAGACTTCCAGCGGGCGGTGGGCCGGATCAAGGACTACATCGCCGCCGGCGACGTGATGCAGGTGGTGCTGTCCCAGCGCATGAGCCAGCCCTTCGCCGCCGACGCGCCCACGCTGTACCGGGCCTTGTCCGGCCTGGGCGACACGCCTTACCGCTACCTGCTCAATCTGGGCGACGCCCAGATCGTCGGCGCCTCGCCGGAAATGCTGTTCCGTCAGCAAGACGAGCGCGTGACCAGCCGCCCGATGGCCGGCACCCGCCGCCGCGGCGCGGACGCGGCGGAAGACCAGGACCTGCGCCGCGAACTGCTGGCCGATCCCAAGGAAATCGCCGAACACATGATGCTGGTGGACCTGGCGCGCAACGATCTGGGCCGGCTGGCCGAGCTGGGCAGCGTGCAGGTGGACGAGTTGCTGACCGTGGAGAACTTTTCGCACGTCATGCACATCGTCTCCACCGTGTCCGGCAAGCTGCCGCAACAGGCGCAGGCGTTGGACGTGCTCAAGAGCACCTTCCCGGCCGGCACCCTCAGCGGCGCGTCCAAGGTGAGGGCGCTGGAGGTGATCGCCGAGCTGGAGCCGCATTCGCGCGGGGTCTACGGCGGCTCCATCGGCTACATCGGCTGGCGCGGCAACGCCGACCAGGCCATCACCATCCGCACCGGCGTGCTGCAAGGCGGCCAGCTGCACGTGCAGGCCGGCGCCGGCGTGGTGCAGGACTCGCTGGCCGAGCGCGAATGGCAGGAAACCCTGGAAAAAAGCCGGCTGATGCTGCTGGCGGCCAAGCTGGCCGCGGCGGCGCGGCAAGAGGAGGCGGCATGCATTTGATGATCGATAACTACGATTCCTTCACCTACAACGTGGTGCAGTACCTGGGCATGCTGGGCGCGGACATCATGGTGCGGCGCAACGACGAGATCGGCCTGGAGGAGATGGAAGCGTTGCGGCCGCGCTCGCTGATCGTCTCGCCCGGACCCTGTTCGCCCGCCGAGGCCGGGGTGTCGCTGGCGGCGATCCGCCGCTTCGCCGGTCGCCTGCCCATCCTCGGCATCTGCCTGGGCCACCAGTGCATCGCCGCCGCCTTCGGCGCGCAGGTGCGCCGCGCCGACGAAGTGCTGCACGGCAAAGTGTCGCGCATCCATCACGACGGCGAGGGCCTGTTCGAAGGCCTGGCCGACGGCCTCAAGGTGGCGCGCTATCACTCGCTGGTGGCGGACGCGCTGCCGGACGAGCTGGTGGCCACAGCCTGGGCGCTGCGCGCCGACGGCGGCCGGGGCGAAATCATGGCGCTGCGCCACCGCAGCCTGCCGATTCACGGCCTGCAATTCCACCCGGAATCGGTGCTGACCGAACAGGGGCTCAGCATGCTGGGCAATTATCTGCGGCTGGCCGAGCGCGCCGCGCAAGCGGAAACCGAGCTGGTCTGACACATGCAAGGGGGCGGCCGCGGCCGCCCCCGCCAAGAAAGCGACAAGATGCAAGATCCCCATTTTTCCAAGGCCTACCCGATCCGCTTCTCCCACTGCGATCCGGCCGGCATCGTTTACTTCCCGCAATATCTGGTGCTGAGCAACTGGCTGGTGGAAGACTGGTTCACCGAAGGCCTGGGCATCAGCTTCGCCGACTTCATCGGCCCGCGCCGGCTGGGCCTGCCCATCGTCAAGCTGGACTGCGAATTCCTGCGCCCGTCGCGCCAGGGCGAGCAGCTGACGCTGCAACTGCGCGTGGCGCGGCTGGGCGGCAGCTCGCTGACCCTGGACATGGAAGGCCACGCCAACGGCGAACTGCGGCTGCGCTGCCGCCAGGTGCTGGTGCACATCTCGCTGGACAGCGGCGCCGCCATCGACACGCCGGCCGACGTGCGCGCCGCCTTGAGCGGCTTGCTGGAGGAGGCGACGGCATGATGCAAATTCTGCAACCGCCGGAATGGGCGCGCCCGCGCGGCTACGCCAACGGCATCGCCGCGCGCGGCACCATGGTGTTCACCTCCGGCCAGCTGGGCTGGGACGCGGAGGAAAAGCTGGTGGGGCCGGGCTACGCCGAGCAGGCGATCCAGATCCTGAAGAACATCGTGGCGGTCCTGGCCGAGGCCGGCGCCAAGCCGGAGCATCTGGTGCGGCTGACTTGGTATGTGTCCGACCGCGACGCCTATTTCGCCGAGGCCCGGGAAGTGGGCCGCGCCTACCGGGAATTGATCGGCCATTTCCCGGTGATGAGCGCGTTCCAGGTGGCGTCCCTGATGGTGCCGGGCGCCAAGGTGCAGATCGAAGCGACGGCGGTGATTCCGGATTGAGGCTTGCCAGGGCGGGTGGAGCCGATAGGCTAGACCCGCCAAACCGCGCCGCCAAGGCCCAAGCATTGATCCCATCGCGTTTCCGCGTGGGTATCGCTGCGCTCCACCCACCCTACGAGATGTGGATTTGTAGGGTGGGTGGAGCCGTAGGCGATACCCACCAAACCCCGCCATCCAAGCCCAAAGTTCAATCCCATCGCGTTTCCGCGTGGGTATCGCTACGCTCCACCGCACCCTACGGCAGGCGGATTGGTAGGGTGGGAGGAGCCGTAGGCGATACCCGCCAAACCCCGCCACCAAACTCGGCCATCGAATACCCATCAATCCCGCCGCATTTCCGCGTGGGTATCGCTACGCTCCGCCCACCCTACGAGATGTGGATTTGTAGGGTGGGAGGAGCCGTAGGCGATACCCGCCAAACCCGCCGGCGACAGGCAAGAGAGCTCGCCCTCAGCCTCCTGGCGGCAACAATCGGCCTTCCAGGCACAGGCGCAGATTCCGCGCCTGCTGCGCGGCCTGTTCCGGCGTGGCTACGTTGGCGAAGCCGAACAACAGGCCCTTGCCGCAATCCGCCTCCAGCGCCCGCGCCGACAACGCGGCGATGCCGAAGCGCTCGCGCTTGGCGCGCTGCGCCAGGGCGATGTCGTCTTCCGAGCGATCCAGCCTCGCCAGCAGATGCAGGCCGCAGGCCGGCACGTCGAAGCTCATCCTGTCGCCGAACTCATGGCGCAGGCTGGCGATCACCAGCTCGCGGCGCTGCGCGTAGGCGGAGCGCATCTTGCGCAGATGGCGGATGAAGTGGCCTTCCTGCATGAAATCCACCACCACCCCCTGGTTCAACAGCGGGCAGCCGTCGTGCCAGGTGTGGCAGGCGGCGTTGAAGCGCGCCAGCAAGGGCTTGGGCACCACCAGATAGGCCAGGCGCAGCGCCGGGCTCAGCACCTTGCTGAAGCTGCCGACGTAGAGCACGTTGTCGTTGGCTCCCAGGCTGGCCAGCGCCGGCTGCGGGCGGCCGTCGTAGCGGTATTCGCTGTCGTAATCGTCTTCGATGATGAAGGCGTTGTTGTGCTCGGCCCAGGCCAGCAGCTCCAGGCGCCGCACCAGCGACAGCGACACCCCCAGCGGGCTTTGATGCGCCGGGGTCACCAGCGCGAAACGGGCGTGCGGCGCCCTCTCCTTGGCGGCGGCCACCTGCATGCCGTCCCGGTCCACCGGCACCGGCACCAGCTCCGCGCCCATTTCCGCCATCAGGTGGCGGCTGGGCGGGAAGCAGGGGTCTTCTATCCACACCTGGTCCAGCGGCCGCAGCAGGGTGCGGCCGATCAGGTTCAGCGCGCCGCGGTAGCCGGCGGTGATGAACACCTGCTGCGGCGAGCAGTCCAGCCCGCGCGACAGGTGCAGATAGGCGGCGATGGCCTCGCGCAGCGGCCCGTAGCCGGCCGGTTGCGGGTAGGACAGGAAACGGTTTTGCAGCCGCAGCTGGCGGGTGTTCAGGCTGGCCCACAGCTTGCGCGGGAACAGGTCCAGCGCCGGCAAGCCCAGCTGATAGGGCAAGGGTTGCCAGTCCGAGGCGGAGTCGAACAGTGACAGGCCGGCCGGGCGCGGCGCCGGCGCGTCCGACGGGCGCGGCTGCTGCATGCGCACGTCCGCCAGCCGCGGCGACACCACGGTGCCGGCCTGGCCGCGCGCCTCCAGATAACCTTCGCCTATCAATAATTCGTAAGCCAGTTCCACGGTATTGCGCGACACTTGCAGCTCGCTGGCCAGCGCGCGGATGGACGGCACCCGCTGGCCCGGCGTCAGGCTGCCCTGGCTGATGGCCTGGATGAAGCGTTGATACACTTGGCGGTACAGCGGCAGCGCGTCGTCCTGGCTGGAGAGTTCCGGGGCGGCCAGGCCGGCGCTCACGTCGGCGCTCCCGCGCGCGGACAGGAGGATAAGAAGGGGGCTTGCGGCAACTGAGGCATGGCGGCTTCCTAAAAGCGGTTTAGTTTGAAAGTCGATAGCCGTTGCAGAATCAATTCTGACATTTGCTGTCATCATTAAAAACAAAACAATATGCCCATGTCAAATTAAGATTCCGGCGAAGCGGCCATGGACCTGGAAACATCCGCCCGGCGCGGCGGTCAACAGCTAGAGCCGTAGAATTCACTGGAGCGAGGAGAGCAAGCGTGTTGACCATGGGGTTTCTGAGCTGGTTGTTCGGCGATGAGAATCTGATGTCCTTGTTGGCGCAGAACTGGGTGCTGGGGGTATGGATCGTGGCCGCCATCGTGTTTTGCGAAACCGGCCTGGTGGTGCTGCCCTTCCTGCCCGGCGACGGGCTCTTGTTCGCCACCGGCGCCTTGCTGGGCGCGCAGGGGGTGTCGCCGTGGTGGCCGATGGGGCTGATCACGCTGGCGGCCATCCTGGGGGATTTGCTGAATTACAGCATCGGCCGCTCCGCGCTGGGACAGACGCTGATCCGGCGCGGCTGGGTCAAGCCCCAGCACCTGGCCAAGACCCAGGTCTTTTTCGACCGCTACGGCGCGCCCACCATCACCATCGGCCGCTTCGTGCCCATCGTGCGCACGGTGGCGCCGTTTCTGGCCGGCTTGTCCGGCATGTGTCCGCGCCGCTTCGCCTGCTACAACGTGTTGGGCGCGGTGATCTGGTGCGGCGGGCTGCTGTCCATGGGCTACTGGCTGGGGGCGATTCCGTGGGTGCAGGACAATATGCTGTGGCTGGTGCTGGGCATGGTCGCGCTGCTCTTGCTGCCGCCCTTGTGGCAGTGGCGGCGCAGCCGCCGTCAGGCCGGCTGAAGGTTTTGGAGACGGTTTCAACTCCGGTTTCTATCCATTTCGCCGACGCGCAGCAGGCTGCGCCATGATCGCGGCGCTGCCGGCCTTGACGTCGAACGGCGCGGATTCAAGGTCCGCGCCGCCGGCGATGTTCATGGAATGATCTTGAGGCTTGCGTCAGAGAATGCGGGGTTTGCCATCGGCCGTTAGCGCTTCCGCCTGGCGGACTCGGGTCGCGCTGGCTGGGCTGGCTTTGGGCACTCTTGGCGCATTTTCCAGAGCATTGTTCACGCGGATTTCTTCATGCTCGTCTTTCAGCATGCCCAGGCGGGCGTGTAGCAAGTTGGTGTCCGCCGGTTCCATCTTGCGATTGAAATCGCGCACCCATAATTCTTCCGCCCTGGCGCGCGCCGCCGCTTCCACCTGCTGTCTGGCGGCGGCTTCCGCCTGTTGGCGCGCGGCTTGTTCCGCCTGCTGGCGAGCCGCGCTGGCGGCCTGCTCGCGCGCGGCTCGTTCCGCTTGCTCCCGCGCAGCTTGCTCGGCCTGTTTGCGGGCCGCGGATTCAGCGTGTTCACGCGCGCGTCGCTCGGCCTGTTCTTGAGCGGCCTGCTCCGCCTGTTGTTTGGCGACGCGTTCCGCCTCTTGTCGGGCCGAAGTTTCGGCTTGCTTGCGCGCCAGCTCTTCCGCCACGGTCTTGGCCTGCTGTTTGACTTGCTGCTGCGCGGTTTCCGCCACCTGCCGCTCGGCTTCGCTGCCTGCGGCGGATTGAGCCTGCCTCAAGGATGGGATGGCGGCTGCGCTGGCCCCGGCTTCCGGGGCCGCTTGCGCGTGATTGGCGAAACTTTGTCCAATCTGGCTCATCTTTTCACGGAAAAAACTGTCGCTCATCACATGGTCTACCAGTCGCCGGCTGGCCAGCTCAATGGCTTTGTGCTTGTTTACCTGGCCGCTGAAGTCCTTGGCTTCGTCCACCGCCTTGGCCACGATGCGTTGCGCGGCGTCGGATTGCAGACAGCGTTCCAGCGCGGCTTTCTCCGCGGCGGGATGCTCCAGGTAGACGCCGCTGGCCAGTAGTTGCTTGGCTAATTGCTCCCTACCGGCGCGTGTCAGAGCGCTGAGCGCGGAATCCAGTTCGCGGCGGTGTTGTCCGCTGATGCGAGAGGCCTCGTTATGCACCGCATCCAGTGCTTTGGCGTTGGCTTTCAATTCTTGCTTCAGTGTTTTTTGGCCTGCTTTGTCCTGTTGGGACTGGAGCTGCGTCAACTGAGCTTGCTTGGCCTCAGTGTTGGCGTTATAGCCCTGTGCCAGTTGCCGAGCGTGCCCAAGAGCGATGTTCTGTTTATCTTGGCTACTTGCGCGCAATTGCCCCGCTTGGCGTTCGAAGTCTGCGTGCAGGGCGGCGGCCAGTTCCAGGTGGATGGGTTTCAATTGATCGCGCATATAGCGGGGCACTTCAAGTCCGTAATGGCTGGCCACTTGCTGCAGCTGCGCCGACCGTTGTTGCTGCTGCTGTTGGAAGGCTTCGCGTTGAGCTTCGGCGGCGGCTTGTCGGCTTGCAAGCGCGAGGCCGCGTTCCTTGATGTTTTCCAATCGATCATTGATGGCACTCAGGGTGAGCGCTTGGGCGGCCGGCATCTGACCGGCGCGCTCGCGCAGCATCTTGTCCAACTGCTTCTGGATCTTTGCGGTCAGCTTGGCCATGGTGGCGGGGCTGGCCTGGCTGTCTATGGTGTTGAGCAAGGATTTGAGCGCATCCAGCAGTTCCGGGTGAGCCTTGCCGTGCTCCAGCACGGACTGGTAGTAGCCAGTCAGCTTGCCCAGAGTGAGTTTGCCATTGTCGGGAGAGCGCAGCAGCTTGGCGGTTTTCTCGGCCACGGTTTGCCCATGGTCTTGGGCCAAGGCTTGCAGCAGTTGCAGATAGGCTTCGTTGAGTTCGACTCCAAGTTGACGGTCCCAAGCCTGGTTGTAATTCAGGCTGCGAAGCAATTGCTGATTCAATTCGAATTGGCCAAAGCTGTTTTTCCGGCTAATGGCCTCCAGTTGCCGTAATGGCGACTGGGTTTCCGCGTTGGCGATGATCTGTTGCAGTTTCTGGGCGCCGGCAGTTAAGGGGCGGGCCAGTTGCTGGGCGCGCGCTTGTTCGGTATCGCTTTGCTTGGGCGCGTCGGGCTCGAAGCTCATATCGTCCGGCATCAGGCGGTTGGCGCTCAGTACGTCCCGCAGCATGGACTGAAAGCGTTCGTTAATGGCGGGGTCTGCCAGCAACTCGGCGGTTTCCGGGGCGTCCAGCGATTCGAGCATGTGGAAAAAGCTTTTCCATTGCACAACCTTGTCTTGGAAAACGGTAGGTGTATCGAAGCCCCAGTCGCCTTTGCTGTCCTTGCTGAGATTGAGCAGATGATCCGCGCCGAATGCAACCGCTCCATGCTCGGGGTCAAATCCAAGTTGTTGGTGGAAGCGGGCGATGTCGACGAAGACCCCTTCTTTGGCGTCATTGTGTTGTGCTTGCGCAGAGGAGTAGCCAATCGTTTCCAAAGAGCCTGGCTTGGCGTGGGCGAGCAGACTTTGAATAAGCTCGGATTCCCCTTCCTTGGATTTCTTGATGGTTTTTTCAACGAGCTCGCCGGTTTTTTTGTCGCGAATTTGCAAGACTTCCACCTGCTCGCGCCTGGCGGTGGTTTTGACTTCGAACTGGTTGAACTCTTTGGTGTCGACATTCATCAGGTGTTGTCCGCTCACCTGTTTTTTTTCAGCGGCGCTTTGCTTGGCGCGCAGCGGCTCGGATTCCGTCTTGCCCAGCTGTTGTTCCAAAAACTGCTTGTCGACCAGAAAGCTGCGAATCAGCGGGCTTTCCGCCCCCGCCATTTTGTACTTCATCAAATAGCCCAAGGCGCGGTGGGGCGTGCCGAAGCCTATCCATAACGCTTTGCCGCTGGCGTTCAGGCTGCCGTCTGGATTTTGGCCGACATCCTTGAAGTTGTCCCCGGTGGATTTGGCGTATACCGCCATATAGGCCCGGACATAGCCCGGATTGGCGGAGTCGTCCAGATTGGCGTAGGCGATGGAGGTATGTCCCACCGCGCTGTTCTTGGCATCCGCGGCTTTGAGCAGCTCGATTTCTTTTTGAGTATCCGCTCGCCAGCGTTGGCTGGCTGCGCCACCCGCCTGATTGTTGCGTGCCAGCAATTGCTCCAGCGCTTTGGCTTTCTCTCCGGGGAGTTGGCCGGCGTTTTCATTCATATTCATCATGTAGGCCAGGCCTAGCGACATTTCTGCTTGCTGTATGCCCGTCAGTTTTTCCGCCACGCGGGATGAGTATTGCCGCCATTGGGGTTCGCTCAGTGTTTTGGCGCTCTCCGGCACCGTTTGTCGCAGCACGGGTTGAATAGTTTGTGCCGAGATGCCTCGCAGTCGGCTGGCCAGGGGGCCGCTGGCAACCTGAAGCGGTGTCTGTTGAGAGGCCGTTGCCGTGTTCAGGGAGAAAGAGGTTCGGTTGGCGTGAATGGGGCTGGGCATGGCTTGATCCTTAAATTGGCATGCGGGAGGCAAGGCTGAATTGAGGGCAGCGGATTGGCTGAGTGGCAGGCCGGGCGAGGGTGTTGCTATAAGCAAGGTGGGGTGTTCGGCTTGGACGGGGCTAGCGCTGTTTGTTGGCGTAAAGATACCCGCCGGCGTTGCCGGCGGGCTTGCAAGTTTTGTTCAATTCAGCGGTGGCGAGAGCGAGGGGCTCAGCGCGGCCCGAGCAGTTTTTGCAGCGTGGCCGCCGTGGGCACGCCTTGCACTTTTTGCAGTTGGCCCCGGGCGTCGCGGTAGAAGGACGCCGGGGTGGCGAACACGCCGAAGCGTTCCATCAGCTGCTGGTTGGCCGCCAATTTGGCGCCGACGGCGGCCGGCGGTTTGGCCAGCGGCCGCACTGAATCTCCTTCCTCGTGGCGCGCCAGCGCGGCGGCCGGGTTCGGCGCGGCCAGGATGGCGGCGGCCTTGGCCGGGCTGTCCTCGGCCAGCAAGCCCACCAGGATGTGGCGGATCTGGACCTTGCCCGCGCTCACCCAGGGCCGGGCGTCGCGCCACAGCTGTTGGCAGTACGGGCAGTTGGGATCGGTGAAGGTGTAGACCACGCGCTCGGCGCCGGCCTTGCCGTCGGCGATCCAGTGGCTGCTTTCCAGTTGCCGCCACAGCGCGGCGCTGAACTGTCGGTCCAGCATCTCCGGCTGCCATTTGTCGCCGTTGGCGTCGGTGACGTTGCCGACGATGGCCTGCTGGCCGTCCGCGGTCAGGTAGACGGCCTGCGGCCGGCCCAGATAGAGCGAGGCGTAGCCGGTTAGCCCGGACGGGCCGGGGAAGCTGCCGAGAATTTCATAGCCCTGGGCCTCCAGCGCCTGGATGGGCGCAGGCCAGGACTGGGCGTGGGCGACGAAGGCGTTCAGGCTGAGCCAGAGCGCCAGCGGCGCCAGGCGGAAAGAGAGCGGGGCGGTCATGGTGCGCTTATTCCTTGGAGTCTGAGCGGGTGAGCGTTTGCAGTTTGCTGGCCAGGGTGGCCGCTGACAGTTCGCCCAGGTGGACGGAGGCCAGGCGGCCGTCGGCGTCGAAAAACAGGGTGGTGGGCAGCGCCGCCGAGCCGTATTCTCGGCCCAGCGCGCCGCCAGGGTCCAGCAGCACGTGCTTGAGCCGCAGCGGCTGCTTGTGGAAGAACTCGCGCACAGCGACTTCGTCCTCGCCCTGATTGGCGAAGATGAAGCTCACGTCGGACCTTTGCCGCTGGGCGTCTTGCAGCAGCGGCATCTCCCTCAGGCAGGGCGGGCACCAACTGGCCCAGAGATTGAGCACCACCGGCTTGCCGGCGGCCAGCGCCGGCAGCGAGGCCGGAGCGCCGTCCAGCTGCGGCAGCGCGCGGGTGGACAGCGCGGCCTTGGTGCGGCCCTGTTGCAGCGCCTCGCCGCCGGCCCAGGCCAGGGCGCCTATCAGGACGGCGACGGCCAGCGGGCGACGCCGTTCCGGGCCGCGCCAGCCGCGCCAGACAGCCAGGAGCAGCGCGGCGGCGATGCCGGCCCAGGGCAGAAAGCCGCCGTCGCGCAGGTCCAGCATCGCCAGCGGCCGGTGCGCGTACAGCGAAAACCAGGACAGGACGAAGCCGACGCGCGCGGCGACGAAGCCCCACAGCAGCATGTCGTTGAGGTCGGCGGCCACGCTGACGCGGCGGCCGCGGCCTGCGAGCAGGCCGGCGCCGTGGGCGGCAAGCCAGGCGGCGGCGACAATGGCCAGGCTGACCGGAATGGCCAGCGGGCCAAGGTGAAAAGAAAGCATGATTCAGTCCTGCGCCGCGCGGAGCGGCATGGCTCCCTCGGCGCGCCGGCTGCCGAATAAGGCCGCGTGCATGGAGGGGCGGTTTTTTTAAAACGCCTGAATAGACTGGGCGCCTTCCAAAAAATTCAGCGGCTTGCGCCAGTCCGGCGTCAGCGCGGCCCCAGAATGCGGAGCAGCCGTTCGGCGTTGGGCGCGCCCTGGATTTTTTGCAGATCGCCTTTGGGGTCCGCGTAGAAAATGACCGGGGTGGCGAACACGCCGAAGCGCTCCATCAATTGGTGATTGGCGACCAGCTTGGCGCTGACCGCCGCCGGCGGTTTGGCCAGCGGCGCCACGCCGCCGGAGGCGTGTTGGCGCTCATGGCGGTTGAGCGTCGCGGCCGGGTCGGCGGCGGCCAGGATGGCGGCGGCCTTTCCCGGGCTGTCCGCCTTGATCACGCCCACCAGGATGTGGCGGATTTGAACTTTGCCGGCTTGCACCCAGGGGCGGGCGTCTTGCCAGAAGCGGTTGCAGAACGGGCAGTTGGGGTCGGTGAAGGCGTAGACCACGCGCGGGGCGCGGGCGTCGCCGTCGGCGACCCAATGGCTGGCTTCCAACTGCCGCCACATGACTTGGCTGAATTGTTTATTCAGCAGCGGAGCGTTCCAGGGCTCGCCGTTGGCGTCGCTGAGCTGGCCGACGATGGCCTGCTTGCGGTCCGGCGTCAGGTAGAGGGTTTGCGGCCGCCCCAGATACAGAGCGGCGTAGCCGGTGAGGCCGCCGGGCCCGGGAAAGCTGTCCAGGATTTGATAGCCTTGGCGCTCCAGCGCCTGGATGGGCGCGGGCCTGGCCGGGGCGGCCAGGGCGTGGACAGGCAGGCTCAAGGCCAGCAGCAGCGGCGGAATGGTTTTGAAAAGCATTTGAGGGTCCTTGGCGGCGTTGTTGGGTTCAGCGGGCCTGCCGCGCCTGGTTCAGGCGTTCCAGGAAGGCGTCCGGACCGAGCGCGCCGACGATGCGCTGGGCGCGGCGCTCCTGGCCGTCGGGGCCGATCAGCAGCAGCGTCGGCGGCCCGATCACCTGGCGCGAGGCGAGCAGCGCGGCGCTGTCCGGGCCGGACTCGGTCACGTCGGGCCGCAGCAGCTTCATGCCGGCCAGCGCTTGTTGCACGCGGGGATCGCCAAACACCTTGCGCTCGATTTCCTTGCAGGCCACGCACCAGTCGGCGTAGTAGTCCACCAGCGCCCACTGGCCTTGGCGCGCGGCCTCGTCCAGGCCCTGTTGCAGCGCGCCGATATCGCGCACGGTGACGAAGCCGAGCTGTTCCATGTCGGCGGCGGGCGCGGGCGCCGCGGAGACGAAGGCGAGCGGCCGCAGCGGATCGCCCTGCCCGGCGGCCGCGCCGATCAGCATCGCCGCCGCCCACAGGCCCAGCAGCGCCGCCGCGCCGCGCAGCGTCCATTGGCCCGGGCTGGCGAGCCAGGGCCGGGTCAGCGTCAGCAGGCCGACGGCGACGGCGGCCAGCCACGCGCCCCACAAGGCCAGGCTGGCCGCAGGGGGCAGCACGCGGTCTAGGAACCAGATCGCCATGCCCAGCAGCAGGAAGCCGAACACCGCTTTGACCCGGTTCATCCACAGGCCGGGACGCGGCAGCAGCTTGGCGCCCAGTGCGCCCACCAGCAACAGCGGCACGCCCATGCCCAGGCCCATGGCCAGCAAGGCCAGGCCGCCTTTGAGCACGTCGCCGCTGTCGCTGATGTAGAGCAGGGCGCCGGCCAGCGGCGCGGTCATGCAGGGGCCCACCAGCAAGGCGGACAGCACGCCCATCGCCGCCGCGCCGCCCAGGGTGCCGCCGCGCTGGCGCTGGCTGGCCATGGCCAGCCGGTCGCGCAGCGCAGCCGGCAATTGCAGCTCGTAAACGCCGAACATGGCCAGCGCCAGCAGCACGAACAGCGCGGCGAACAGGCCCAGCGCCCACGGCGTTTGCAGCGCGGCCTGCAGATTGGCCCCCATGCTGGCGGCCAGCGCGCCCAGCGCCGCGTAGGTCAAGGCCATCGGCAGCACAAAGGCCAGCGCCAAGACCAGGCCGCGCCGCGGCGTGGCGCCGCTGCCGACGATCAGGCTGCTGAGAATGGGCACCATCGGCAGCACGCAGGGCGTGAAGGTCATCAGCAGGCCCAGGCCGAAAAAGGCCAGCAAGACCCAGCCCGCGCCGGATTGCGCCAGCCGCGCGGCCAGCGCCTGATCTTCGCCCAGGGGCGGCGCGGCGAGGGAGGCGGTTCCGGGCGCTCCCGCGGCGGCGGTGTTGACGGCCTGGCCGCCGCCGGACAGCTCGACGACGCGATGTTGCGGCGGATAGCACAGGCCGGCTTCGGCGCAGCCTTGCCAGCTCAGAGCGAGGCGGCGCGCCTGGCCGGCCCGCACCAGCAGTTCCAGCCGCTGGTAATACACCTCGGATTCGCCAAAGAATTCATCATGGATGGTTTTGCCGGCCGGCATCGCCGGCGGCGGGACGCTGCCGGCGGGCTCGGCCGAGATCTTGATATTCTTGCGATACAGGTAATAGCCGTCGCGGATGTCCCAGCGCAGGCGGACCTGGCCGTCGCCCAACTCGCTGACGCTGAGGCGGAAGGCCTGTTCCGGCGGCAAAAAGCCGGTTTGCGCCTGGACGGCGGGCATCCAGAGGACAAGCAGCAGCAACAGGCTGCGGAAAATAAGCGGCATTGCGGTCTCCATGGCGATGAATGCGCACAGCCTGGGCGCCGGGGATTAAGCCGCCGTTAACAATGGGATAATCCGTTGCCGGCAAGCTGGGGACGACAAGGAGGCGGGAATGCGGGTGTTATTGGTGGAAGACAACGAGTTGATCGCGCTGGGCATCGTCGCCGGGCTGCGCGCCCACGGCCTGACGGTGGACGTGGTGGGCAGCGCGGCCCAGGCCGAGGCGGCGCTGGCGACGCTGGACGCCGATGTGATGATTCTGGACCTGGGGTTGCCGGACGAGGACGGCATGCGCTTGCTGGCGCGCTTGCGCGCGCGCGGCGCGGCGCTGCCGGTGCTGGTGTTGACCGCGCGCGACGCGGTGGAGGACAGGGTGGCCGGCCTGCGCGCCGGCGCGGACGATTATCTGCTCAAGCCCTTTGATCTGGACGAGCTGGTGGCCAGGCTGCACGCCTTGCGCCGCCGCGCCGCCGGGCGCTGCGTGGATGCGATCGAGGACGGCCCGCTGCGGCTGGACCCGGTGCGCGGCGAAGTCTGGCTGCACGGCCGGCCGGTGGCGCTGGCGCGCCGAGAACTGGCGCTGCTGGCGGCTCTGATGCAGGCGCGGGAGCGGATTCTCAGCGCCGAGCAACTGAAGGACCGGCTCTACGATTACAGTGAGGAAATCGAAAGCAACGCCCTGAACGTGCACATCCATCATTTGCGGCGCAAGCTGGGTCCGGCGATCGTGGAGACGGTGCGCGGCCTGGGCTATCGCTACGGCAGGGCCGGCGCATGAGCTTGCGCCTGCGCTTGCTGTTGTGGATAGGGGTGTCGCTGTGTCTGCTGTGGGGCGGCGTGGCGGCCTGGACGCTGCATGATCTGGAGCGGCAGATGCGCTTGACGCTGGACCGGCGGCTGGCGATGTCGGCGCAGATGGTGGCCGGCCTGATGGAACAGCTGCCGGCGCCGCCGCCGCGCGCCTTGCCGCGTTTCGACGGCATAGGCGCCGGCATCGCGTGTCAGATCGTTTCCGTGCGCGGCGAAGTGCTGGCGCGCACGCCGGGCGCGCCGGATACCCGCGCCGCGCCGGCGCCGGGCTATGCCGAGCAAAGCTTGCGCGGCGAGCGCTGGCGCAGCTATACGGTGGTGGCCAACGGCCTGAGGGTGACCACGGCGGACCGGCTGACCGAGCGCGACGCGATGTTGGCGGATATCCGCTGGGCCGCCGCCGTGCCCTTCATCGCGGCCCTGGCCGGCAGCCTGGTGGTCTTGTGGCTGGGCGTGAACCGGGGGCTGCGGCCGCTGGAGCGGCTGCGCCGCGCCCTGGCGCGCCGAGCGCCGGACGCCCTGGAGCCGGTGTCCACGCGGGGCTTGCCGCGGGATGTGCTGCCGCTGGCGGACAGCCTGAATCAATTGCTGCGTCGCATCGGCGAGGCGCTGCAACGCGAGCGGCGTTTGACCAGCGACGCCGCCCATGAGCTGCGCACCCCGCTGACGGCGATCAAGACCCACCTGCAGGTGGCGCGCATCACCCTGGGGCCGGACGCGGCGCAGGCTTTGGCCCACGCCGCCGAAGGAGCGGAACGTTTGCAGAACACCTTGGGGCAGCTGCTGATGCTGGCGCGGCTGGAAGGGGCTTTCGATTGGGAGGAAGGCCCGCCGGCCTGCGCCGACGAGGTGGCGAGGCTGGCGATGCGCGACGCGGAGCCGGCGCCGCCGCGGCGCATTGTCTGCGCGCCGCTGCCGGAGGCCGCGCTGGCCTTGCCTCAGGCGCTGGCGGCCACCGCGCTGCGCAATCTGCTGGACAACGCCTTGCGCTATTCGCCGCCGGACGCGCCGGTGCGTCTGCAGGCCACGCTGTGCGAGGGGGGCTTGCGCTTCGAGGTTCGCGATCAGGGGCCGGGGCTGACGGCCGCCCAGCGCGAGCAGGCCGCGCAGCGCTTTTGGCGCGGGCGGCATGCCGGCGCCGGCAGCGGTCTCGGCCTGTCCATCGCGGCCGCGGTCGCCGGGCGCTTCGGCGGCCGCCTGGAACTGCTGGCCGGCGAGGAGGGCGGGCTATGCGCCGCCCTGACGCTGCCGGTGCTCAGCTCGACTGATGAATGCGCATGAAAGGCGGCGCGGCCACCACGTCCGGCACGCTGCTGTTGACCGGGTGCTGCATCACCTTCTGCGCCACCAGCTTCAGCTCGTACATGATGCCGATGGCGGCGTCCAATTCCCGCGGCTGGCCGTTGAAGGTGCGGTCCAGCGCGGCCAGCAGGTTCTGGTAGGCCTGATAGAACTGGGCGCCGCTGACGGCCGCGCCGCTGCCGGCCGGATAGTCCGAGAGCGCGGCGTTGGGCAGCAGGTTGAACACCCCGGTTTCGTCCAGCGGCACCGGCTCGCCGGTGTAGGACCAGCCTGAGGGGCTGGAGTCGTCGCGCACCAGCCGCTTGCCGTAGTAGATCTCGCCAAACTTGAAATAATGGGCGTAGCCGCCGCCGGCGTCTTCCTTGGGATTGATCCAGTCGTCCTCCACCTGCACGCCCTCGCCCTGGCGCACGATGGTGTCTATCACCGCGCGGGCGCTGGCCATGTCGTAGACCTTGCCGTCTGGACAGCCCGGCACCTCGTGCGGGAACCACTGGCTGACGTCCACCTGCTCGTCCAGCCGCGGCTGGGCGAAGCAGTCGTGGCCGTGGTTTTCCAAGTATTGCAGCCGCTCCAGGATGGCCTGGTAAAAGCGGCCGATGGAGTCGAAGCCGGGCTGGTTGTCGACAGAGGCTTGGGTTTCGCCGGGCAGGATGGCCTGGGTGTCCGGCCGTTCTATCTCCATGAACACTTCCTGCGCCTGCTGCCGGCTCAAGGCCTTGAGGGTGACGATCAGGCCGGTGTCCACGCACATCGGCAGCGGGCCGGGGTAATTGAGCGCCCGGCCGTCTTCGATGACGCGCGGATTGCCTCCGATGGCGATCAGGGTGTTGGCGGCCAGCGTCATGTGCAGCATTTCCTCCACCACCACCGACTGCACCAGCGCGCGCGCCTCCTGGTTCTGGCCGGGCTTGATGGAGAACAGCGCGGTCAGATAAGTGGGAATGGTGGACAGCTCCAGCCGCACCGCGCCGGCCAGCATGGTCCGCACATCATTGATGTGCTCGGCTTGAAGCAGTTCGGCCATCAGTTCTTGACGTATCTTCAGCATGGCTTGGTTTCCTTGCTTGGTTTCCTTGAAAGGGGGGCCGTTTGGGCGCTCAGGAGTCGTTGCCCTTGCGGCTCTTGCTCGTGCTGAGAGAGCCGCGGGTGGCGGCGATGTCGGCCTCGCTGGGCGGCGCGCTCTGGCGCAGCGGGCAGCGCTTGCCGTACATCAACTGGCGGTCGAAGGTTTTGCCGGTGCGGTCAATCACGTTCTGAAAGTAGTTGATCAGCATGCGCCGCTTGCTGGCGGACAGATCGCGCGTCACCGGCATCTGGTCCGGGTCTTCGATGGGCTTGTCGAAGACGAAGCGCATGATGAAGGCGCTGGCGTCGGCCACCGCTTGTTTGGAAAAGTCGAACAGGCCCTGGCTCATCACCGGGTAGAGGTTGGCGTATTGCTGCAGGATGGGCTGCACGTCCTCCCAGCGCGGGTTGTCCAGGTCGATGTCCTGGCCCGGTTGCGGGAAGCTGCTGAAAACCACCACCGCGAAGTTGTCGAAGGGCTGTTGCAGCGCCGGATCGGAGCCGGCCAGATTGTAGGAGATGGTGAACAGCTGGCCGTCCATGTATTCGCGCGGGGTGCCGAAGCTTTCCGGCCCGTGCAGGGTGACGGCGGCCCGGCCGGCCTGGTCGGTGATCGGGTCCGCCGGGCTGATGCGGATGGCGGCGTTGGGCACGTTGTTGACCGGCAGCAGCGCGCGCGGAGTGGTGCCCTGGGTCTTGTCGGTGGGGGTGTCGCTGTAATCCAGCATCGGCGCGCCGGCCCAGAAAGCCAGCGCCGCGCCGGCCAGCGGCTGGCCGTAGCGCGCCGCGTAGAGATGAGTGTGCAGGTGGTTCTTGTCCGGGTGGTTGGGGTCCAGGCGGATGGCGAAGTCCTCGGCGCGCACCTCGTTGCCCAGCAGCGCCTCGCGCACGCAGACCACGGCGCGTCCCTCCGCGCCCACCGGCTGGACGATGGCCAGCGGCAAGGGCTGATTGGCCAGCCGCAGCTGCGCCTCGTTCAGCGGCACGGACTGGATGCCGGCCTGCTGGTCTTGCAGCGTCTGCGAGGTGTCCACGCCGGCGATGGCGGTGTAGTCGTCCGGGCCTATCTCCGCGTCCTGCGCGGTCCATTCATTGTGCAGGATCGCGTATTGCAGCGGCGGCAGCGCCGCCACTTGGTAGTGGCTGTCCAGCGGCAGCGCGTTGCTGAGGTCCACTTGCAGGCTGGCGGTATCCTGATCCAGCCAGGAGGAGAAACAGCCGATGCCGTTCTGGCTGGCAAGATCGCTGCCCTGTTGCGTGGTGGGCATGAAGCGGCGGCCCAGGATGAAGGAGCGCGGCTGGCCGAGATAGGCCGGGCCGATGGCGCCGAGCACGGTGCCGTAGCCGAAGCCGGGGTCGCTATAGGTGGTGCTGTAGCCGTAGGTGGACAGGCGAATGGATAGCCGGTTCTGCTCGCTCAACTCGATCAGGCGCGTCAGCAGCGGGCTGTCGAAGCCGTCCAGATGCCACTGGATATTGGTGAGCACGGACTGAAAGACGGCGGAGGCGCCGCTGTCGCCCTGGCTGGCGGCGCGGGAGAACCACAGATCGCGGAAGGGGTTGCTCTGGTAGTCGGCGGTCATCAGCGGCGTGCCGTCCGGCTTGAGCAGGGACACCGCCAGGCCGTAGATGCTGGAGGCCAGCTGCCAGTCCGGGTCCAGGTCCACCATCTTGCCGGACGGTTTGCCGATGGCGTTGCCCACGCTGCAGGACAGCAGCGGGTCTTGCGCCGGATCGGTGATCAGAATGCCGCTGGGGCCGCGCAAGCTGCTCACCTGACAGTTGGCGAAGCGCATGATGGCGGTGCCGGTGGGGTGCCACCAGCCGTTGAAGGTTTTGGTGCGCCCGTTTTCCCCCGCTTGCTGATATTCCTGGAAGTGTGGTTCGAAGGTGGCGTTGTCGTAATGGCGCGGATCGTTGTTGACAGTGGAGACGTCGGATTGGAACTGGCCGGCAAAGGCCAGGCGGGGGAACTGCAGATAGCTCATATTGGCTCCTTGCCGGCAGGAAAATGCGCTGACGGTTTTTGTAGGCGATTTAATTCCATGGGCATAGCGCGGGTATAGGCGGCGCTGGCCGTAAGGGCAATGTTCTTTAGGACAGGTGGATGGGCGGGCCGCGGCGCGGCCCGGAAAGGGATTGGCCGACGCTGTACGGACACGCGTCGGCCGGGACTGGCGCTTACTCCGCGCCCAGCGACATCGCGTGCTTGAACACATTGCCCGGGTCGTACTGGCGTTTGATCGCCACCAGCTCCGGATACAGCGCGCCGTAATACAGCTCGCCCCAGCTATAGCCGGGCGTGCCCGGCTGAGCTCCGCTCAGCATGTCCACGTCCGGATAGTTGATGTAGCAGCCCTCGTAGGGCGAGTCCGGCAAGGCCGCCGAGGCCGGGTAGGGCGTGCCGTTGAAGCCGTCGGCGGCGTAGACGGCGTCGAAGAAGTCGCGCATCCAGCGCAGGTGCTGAGCGTCGTTGGCCGGGTCGGTCCAGTAGCTTTGGTATTGCAGCTTCATCACCGAGGCGCGCTGCGGCACCGCGGTCTGGTTGTCGGCCGGATCGAAGCCGTTGTTGCCGGCGCTGCGGTGGTTGATCGCGCCGCCGTAGGAGTCCACTTGCAGCAGCGATTGGGCCAGGTCTTTGTTGTCGGGGTCGGCGGTCAGGTGCTGGTGGATGGCCTTGCACTCCGCCGGGCTGAAGTTCCGCTTCATATAGGCGGATTTGTACTTGCCGCGCTGGTTGTTGCCGGAGCCGTTCAGCGTCTGGGTGGCGTATAGCCAGTCCATCGCCTGAGCGTGTTCCGGCAGCGGCGCGCTGTTTCTCGGCTGCGAGCGGTGCGGGATGTGGGGCAGGTGGCCGCCGCCGGGCAGGTAGGTGTTGAGCAGCTGCGGCTGGGCCACTTGCTCGATGCGCCGGTAGAAATCGTTGAACGGCGCGGTGTGGTTCAGCTTGCCGTCCCGGTCGGTGTATTGCACCACCAGCCCCAGGTTTTTGGCGCTGATATGGGTGAGCTTGAGCAGGCTGAACAGGCCGTAGCCGTCGGGCTCGCTGTCCGCCTCCTGCCAATATTGGCCATAGGTTTGCAGCAAGGCGGTAAAGCGGCCCAGGTCCTTGAAATCGTCCCAGCTGAATTGCAATAGCTGGATGCCCACCTGTTGCGGCGCCGGCGGCAAATCGTCGAAGTAATAGCTGGTGATCAGGCCGACGTTGCCGCCGCCGGCGCCCTTGCACAGCTTGAGCAGGCCGGCGAATTCATTGTCGGCGCGGGCGTGCACCTTGCGCACCTTGCCGCCGTCCGCCAGCAGGATGTCCACCGCGCTCAGCCAGTCCACGGTCAGGCCCTGCAGCCGCGACAGCAGGCCGTAGCCGCCGCCGCTGATATGGCCGCCGGCGCCCACGGAATAGCAGGAGCCGCCGGGCACGGTCTTGCCGGTGAGCTTGTACAGGCCGACGTAACCATCCCAGTTCTGATTGCCGGCCAGGAGCTGGAAGCCGTAGCGGCGGCCGTCCGTCGTCACATCCCGGCGCAGGCCGGAGAGTTGGCCGATGTCTATGATCAGGCCGCCGGGATTGTTGCTGACGAAGCCCTCGTAGCAATGGCCGCCGCTGCGGATGGTGGGATTGAGCCGGTGGTCCAGCGCGTATTGCAAGGCGGCGATGGCTTCGGCCTCGTCGCTGCAGACGACGATGCCGCCGGCCGCCTGGCCGGCTTCCGGCCAGCGTAGATTGAAGCCTTTTTTCAGCGTTTCGTAACGGCGGTCGTCCGGGGTGATGGCGTTCAAGCCCATGTCTAGTTCTCCTTTGAGTCGGCCGCAAGGGCGGTGCCCATGCGTTTTGCATGACATTGTTTTATAGACGAGCCGGACGGGGAGAACGCTGGCAAATGCTGAGCAGGGCGTTTGGGCAAGGGGAAGGCGGCCTGCCTGATAAGGGCTGGCGTTGCGGCGGAGGGGCTGGGACGGCGCTAGCGGTGGTCGGCTTGACGCGCGGGCGTGGTTTCGGCGGCCTCCTCGAACAACCAATCGCGCACGGCCCGCGCCGCCGGCTGCTTGGACTGTCGCGGCGAGAGGCTCAGACAAAGGGCACGGTGTGAAAGTGGGGTGGCCAGGGCGGGCTCGTGGTGATGACGATATCGGCGGCCGACCATCCGGTCGCCGGTCCGGGATGAGTTTCCACCGGCAGGCTGGGCGCCGTTTCAAAAAGCGGTACAGCCGGGATCGGTCATTTTCTGCTAAACCGCCGCGGTACGTGGATGTTCAGAGCGGGTGCGGTGTGCAGCATCAGTTTGTTGCAGAGTACGGGATGATGCTTAAGCAAGACGCTGAAGTTGCACCGTATTCAAGTCAATGCTTCAGTTGCACAGTCAGCGTCGCGCTTCGTTCCAGAAGCGGCTGGGTTTTACCATGGAAGGCTTGGGGAATAAGGAGTTACACATTAATTGTGCTTGGTACGATCAGGCTATGGCCGGGTTACTGAAGCCCGATGTCGACACCCGCATCAACATCTTGTTCTGGCCATAATGCCGTTGCTGGTAAAGCATTGCCGGGCAGCTCAGGCGCAGCCAAACAGTGAGGCAGCTCGGTTTGTAAAAAACTCACCACGGCGCGTACCGCTGGTGCCAAGCCCCGCCTGCTTGGAAATAAAACCACCAACGGCCCTCGCTCCAAGCGCCAGTCTGGCAAGACCATTTGCAGGCTACCCGCTTTCAGCTCCGCCGCGCAGGCATGTAGCGGTAGTGCTAAAACACCCTGACCGGCCAGGCCTATTTGCTTAAGTAGCGGTAGGCTGTCGCTTTGTAGCCTAACTCGCAGCGGTACTTTAGCTTGCTGTCCCGCCGGCCCGATCAAACGCCACAACTGTTCTTGCTCACTGGCCGGGGCATAAAACAGTGCATCGGCGGCAGCTAAAGCCGCTAGCGTTTCAATCGGGCCGGTTTGCGCCAGATAAGCCGGACTAGCTTGTAAACACCAAGGCACAGTACATAGTCTGGCCTGTACCAAACTAGAGGAATCAAGCCCCATGTCCACGCTGCGGACCGCCACATCAAACTGTTCTGATAGCAGGTCAATCCGTCGGTTAGTCGCTTGCACTACCAAGCGTATTTTGGGGTAGCGCAACATAAAGCGCGGCAATAACTGCGCCAATGCCTGTTCTGCGATCATCACCGGCAAACTCAGCCGCACGGTGCCGCTGGGCTCCAAGAGGCGGGTACGCACGGCCTCACTGCCCGCCTGTGCCTCGGCGATCATCGCGACACAATGTTGATATAGCGCCTGCCCTGCGTCGGTCAGGCTTAAACGGCGGGAGCTGCGCTGTAATAGCCGAACCCCCAGGCTGGCTTCCAGCTTGGCAACACGGCGCGACACGCGTGATTTCGGTATGCCCAGCAATTCGGCAGCGGCGGTAAAGCCCTGTTGTTGCACTACTTGCGCAAACAAATAAAGGTCGTTCAAATCCATCGCTAGCGGCTTAACCATGAGAGTCTCGTTCTTGTCGTTCCACTGGTGGAACGATAAGTTGTTTATTTGGCTATTTTTCTATTGTCGTTTCATCTGCATCATAAAGGCGGCTCACAAGCGCGAAAAGCACAATTTAACGACCTATCACTATCAGGAAGCATGCAAATGAAACTTAAACAGAAAGTGGCTGTAATTACGGGTGGTTCGCGTGGCATCGGCGCTGCCATTGCCCGTCAGTTGGCGCAAGCGGGCGCCAGCGTTGCCATTATCTACCACAGACAGCAAGAGCAGGCGCAGCAAGTGGTGGCCGCGATCCAAGACGCTGGTGGTCACGCAGCCGCTTTCGCCGCCGATGTCAGTGATGAAACTGCAGTACAGCAGGCCATTGGGCAAATCATTGCCCAGTTTGGCCAGATCGATATTCTGGTCAATAACGCCGGCATGTTGGAAATGCGCAGTTTGGCGGAGATTGATGCTGAGCACATCGCGCGGCAGTTCAATGTCAATGTCAATAGCGTGGTTTATCTGACCCAGCAAGCATTGCCGTATTTTCCACTCAACAACGGGCGTATTATTAATATATCAAGTAATCTTGTTTACCAATCAAAACCAGACAGTGCGATTTATTCGGCTAGCAAAGCTGCGGTGTCGGCGCTAACCCGTGTTTTTGCTGGGGAGCTGGGGCCGCGCGGCATTACTGTTAATGCGGTGGCGCCATCAATGACCCAGACCGATATGACTGCGGCCATGCCGGCGGCCAGCCGCCAGCAAGTGATAGATGCTACGCCGCTGGGACGAATCGGGGTGCCAGAGGACATTGCCAAGGTGGTGGAGTTCTTAGCTTCAGAGGATGCGGGCTGGATCACCGGTCGGACTTTGCTCACTGATGGCGGCTTGGTACATGGGTGGTGACAGGGGGATAACATGCATATCATCACTGTTCCGCTAACGATAAAAGCGGAGTATCTGGCGGACTATTTGCAGGAGTTGTCCGGCTTGCTGGCTCACATTAGGCGAGAACCGGATTGTCTGCGTTTTGATGTGTTGCAGAATGCTGACCAGCCCTGTCAATTACTGCTGCATGAAGTTTGGAGCAGTCGGGCCTACCTAGAGCAGCAGCAACTCAAGCGGCCTTACTATGCGCCTTATTTTGCGCGCATAGAGCCAATGCTGGAGACCCCCCGCGTTATACAGCATTGGCGGAGCATTTTACCCTAACCAATTTGCCATAAATAATGGCATGGCGATGAGGTGTGCAACGCATCCTGAGTTACCCGGCGACGCATGCAATAGAACTTACTCTGCTCAATAACCATCCTGCACGCCGCCACCGCCTTGCCGCATGCGTAGGTGTCGTGGCGGTGCGTTCCGGCATGCCGACCAACTCCATCGTTGGGGTCGCCATCATCCTGGGTGATCTCTGTCTGCTTGAGACTGCGGCAAAATGCCGCTCGAGTTTGCTTCTGGTGGCTGCGCACCCAAGTCTTGCGTTGTGAGGCGTAACACGGTGGGCGCACCTTCTAAATGCTCACCCACCTTAGGTCACTCAGCTTTCTTTTTAGCTTGCGTGATTGTGAACAGCGGCTAAACAACGGGTAGTAAAATTTCAGCGCCTGACCCTAAGGCCTGACCAGGCTGGAAATCCTCTGTTTTTGGAATGACATTTGGATTTTGTTTTGCTACGCTCCCAGCCAAAATCAGGAGCGAGCGGACATGATCAAGCAATGGATGGGCCTGGCCCTGCTGCTGGGCGGGCTGGGCGGCGCGGCGCAGGCCGGGGAAGCGTTTGGCGCGCCGGGGCTGACGGCGGTGCGCGGCCCGGCTGCCAAGTCTTTCGTCGGCGTGGCGGCGGAGGGGCCGTCGCGAGTGTATTTCACCGGCTATCGCGGCGTGGTGTCCGAGGTGTTCTACCCGGCGGTGGACACCCAGGCGGCGGTGGATCTGCAATTCCTGGTGGGCGACGCCGGCGGCGGCTTCGTCGACGAGGAAAAGCGGCAGGACTACCGCGTGCAGCGGCTGCATCCGCGCAGCATGAGCTGGCAGGCGCAGACCGGCAACCCGGCCCATCACTGGCGCATCAGCAAGCGCATCTTCACTGACCCGGCGCGCGACGCGCTGATCCAGCGCGTCACCTTCAGCGCGCTGGACGGCCGCCGCGTCGGCGATTTCCGGCTCTATCTGCTGTTCAAACCCTATCTGGACAACGCCGGCGCCGGCAACAGCGCCGCCACCCTGGCGCGCGCCGGCGGCGGCGCGGCCTTGGCGGCCAGCCGCAATCAACGCGCCTCGGCGCTGCTGAGCAGCTTGCCGTGGAAGACGCAGAACGGCCGCCGCATGCTGTCCAACGGCTTCGTCGGCCTCAGCGACGGCTGGACCGATCTGCTGGGCGGCGCGGCGGACAAGCGCATGGACTGGACCTTCGATTCCGCCGGCAACGGCAATGTGGCGCAGATGGGCTGGCTGGAACTGGGCGACCCGCGCGCGGCCAGCGTGTCCTTCGATGTGGTGCTGGGCTTCGGCGTAAGCCAGGGGCAGGCGCTGGACGTGGCCGCCGCCGCGCTGGGCGGCGATCTGGACGCGGCGCAGCGGCGCTACGACGCCGGCTGGCAGGCTTACGCCGCCGGCCTGTCCGATCAGGGCGGCAGCGCCGACGACGGCTATTACCTGGCCGCGATGACGCTGAAAACCATGCAGGACAAGGACAGCGGCGCGATGGTGGCAGGGTTGGGCACGCCGTGGGGCGCCAGCCAGGGCGACGCCAACGCCGGCGGCTACCACCTGGTGTGGCCGCGCGACCTGTTCAAGTTCGCCAACGCCCTGCTCACCGCCGGCGACCGCGCCACCGCCGCGCGGGTGACGGATTATCTGTTCAACACCTTGCAGCAGCGGCGCGACTGCGGCACGGCCGAATACGACGCCGCCGGCTGCCCGGACGGCTTCAGCCGCAACGGCCGCTTTCCGCAAAACGCCTGGGTCGGCGGTACGCAGTACTGGCAGGGCACCCAGATGGACGAGCAGGCCATGCCCATCCTGCTGGCCTGGCGGCAGGGGCCGGCGGTGTATTCGCCGCTGTGGCCGCACATCAAGCTGGCCGCCGATTACATTCTGAGCGCCGGGCCGTGGACCTATCAGGAGCGTTGGGAGGAGAACAGCGGCTATTCGCCGTCCACGCTGGCGGCGCAGATCGCCGGCCTGGCCGCCGCCGCCGACATCGCCCGCGCCAACGGCGACGACGCCAGCGCGGCGCGCTATCTGTCCGCCGCCGATTACTGGCAGCAGAACGTGGACGCCTGGACCTTCACCCGCAGCGGCGGCTTTGGCGACGGCCGTTATTATCTGCGCCTCAACCCGTCGGCGCGCGCCGGCGGAGCCAGCCGCGCCGGCCAGGCGCCGGCGCTGGGCCCGGACACGCCGCAGACGCTGGAGGTGAAGAACGGCGGCGGCAGCCGCGACGCGCGCCGGGTGGTAGACGGCGGTTTCCTGGAGCTGGTGCGCATGGGAGTGAAGCGCGCCGACGATCCGGCCATCGCCGCCACGCTGGGCATTTACGACGCGGTGCTGGGCCAGCGGCTGGAACTGTCCGGCGCGCCGGCGTTGCCGGTGAACGCCTGGTTCCGCTACAACTTCGACGGCTACGGCGAGCGCAACGACGGCGGCGATTTCGCCGGCAGCGGCGTGGGTCGGCTGTGGCCCATCTTCACCGCCGAGCGCGGCATCTACGAGATTGCGCGCCAGGGCGGCGGCGCGGCCGGCCAGCCCTATCTTGCCGCGCTGAAGCAGCTGGCCACGCCGGAGGGCATGTTGCCGGAGCAGGTGTGGCCGCACAGCGCGGTGCTGCCGGACGGCTGGGCGGTGGAGACGCCGGCCGGCAAGCGGGCCGGCACGCCCACCGGTTCGATCGCGCCGCTGAGCTGGGCGATGGGCGAATACATCAGCCTGCTGGCCTCCATCCGCGCCGGCCGCGTCGTCGATCTGCCGGAAGCCGCCTGCGCGCGTTATTACGCCTGCCGGGTGCCGCCCAAGGCCGGCGAGGCGACAGTGGAGATCCAGGCCGCCGCCGAGACCAGCTGGGGACAGCAGTTGTACGTGACCGGCGCGGCGCGCGCTCTGGGCAACTGGAACACCGACCTGGGCCTGCCGGCCGACGCGGCGGCTTATCCGCTGTGGAAGACCCGGGTCAATCTGCCAGCCGGCCAGCGCATCGAGTACAAGTACTACCGCAAGAACGCCGACGGCAGCGTGAGCTGGGAGCAGCGCGCCGGCAACCGCGTGTTGCAGGCGCCGGCCGGCGGGCTGACGTTGAATGATCAGGTGGCTTGGTGAGGCGGGCCGGGCTCTAAGAACCGGTTCAAAGTCTGCTGCGCTTCGGCGATACGGCGTTGAAAGCAAGCTCAAAATGCTCATGTACCACTCGTACATTCCGCTTTTTCGCTCGTTTTCGCCTTGTCTCGCTCTTGCTCGCGAGACTTTGAACAGGCTCCAATACGCTATTGATTTATTTGGAATATTGAAAGCAAATTTAATTACTTTTTGATATTAAACATGGCTTTTATAGTGTGCTGAGTCCCCCTTGTTCAGGAACTCGCCATGTCCATGTTCATCTCCCGCCGTTCCCTGCTGGCGCTCAGCCTCGCCAGCCTCTCTCTTGTTGCCTTGGCGGCACACGCCGCCGAGGCCCCCATCGTCATCGGCTACCAGACCGGGGTCGATCCTTCCAAGGTGGCCCAGGCCGATGGCCTGTACGAAAAAGCCATCGGCCGGCCGCTGCAGTGGCGCAAGTTCGAGAGCGGCGCGGAAGTGCTCGCCGCGCTGGCCTCCGGCGACGTGCACATCGCGGACCTCGGCTCCAGCCCGCTCAGCGCCGCCGCCACCCGCCAGTTGCCGATCCAGACCTTTCTGATCGTCGCCGAGATCGGCAACTCCGAAGCGCTGGTGGCGCGCAAGGGCAGCGGCATCAAGAGCCCGCGGGACCTGATCGGCAAAAAGGTGGCGGTGCCCTATGTCTCCACCACCCATTACAGCCTGCTGGCGGCGCTCAAACACTGGAAGCTGGACCCGGCCAAGCTGTCCATCGTCAATCTGCGCCCATCCGAGATCAGCGCCGCCTGGCAGCGCGGCGACATCGACGCCGCCTATGTCTGGGATCCGGCGCTGAGCCAGGCGTTGAAAACCGGCTCGGTGCTGGTCAACTCCGAACAAGTGGGGCAATGGGGTGCGCCCACCTTCGAAGCCTGGGTGGCGCGCAAGGATTTCGCCGCCGCCCAGCCGCAGGCGCTGGCCGCCTTCGCCAAGGTGACCTTGCAGGCCTTCGCCGATTACCGCGCCAAGCCGGCGGCCTGGAGCGCCGGCTCGCCGCAGGTGGCCAAGATCGCGCGGCTGACCGGGGCCGATCCGGCGCAGATTCCCGGCCTGCTGGCCGGCAGCCGCTTCCCGCTGGCGCAGGAGCAGCTGTCGCCGCGCTTGTTGGGCGGCGGCACCGCCAAGGCCTTGCGCGACACCGCGCTGTTCCTGAAGGAGCAGAAGAAGGTGGAAGCGGTGCTGCCGGATTATCAAGCCTATGTCGAGCCGCGCTTCGTGCGGCTGGCGCAGCCGCGCTGAGCGCCAGGAGGCCGCGATGGCGAGCTTGATCGTGGAAAACGCCGGCGTCAGCTACGCCGGCCCGTCCGGCCCGGTGCAGGCGCTGGACCGGGTGTCGCTGGAGCTGCGTTCCGGCGAAATCGTGGTGGCGCTGGGGCCGTCCGGCTGCGGCAAATCCACCTTGCTGGGGCTGATGGCCGGTTTTCAGACGCCCAGCCAGGGCCGGGTATTGGCCAACGGCCGGCCGGTGCGCGGGCCGGGCGCGGATCGCGGCGTGGTGTTCCAGGACGACGCGCTGATGCCCTGGCTCAACGCCGAGGACAATGTGGCCTTCGGCCTGCGCCTGCGCGGGGTGCCGCGCGAGCAGCGGCGGCGCGAGGCGCGCCGCATGCTGGGCTGGGTGGGGCTGGAGGCCTTCGCCGGCCACGCGCTCAGCCAGATGTCCGGCGGCATGCGCCAGCGCCTGGGCCTGGCGCGCGCGCTGGCGGCCGATCCCGACTTCCTGCTGCTGGACGAGCCCCTGGGCGCGCTGGACGCGCTGACCCGGGAAAAGATGCAGTCGCTAATCCTCAGCCTGTGGCAGCGCAGCGGCAAGGGCATCTTCCTGATCACCCACAGCATCGAGGAAGCGCTGTTTCTCGGCACCGAGCTCTTGGTGCTGACGCCGCGTCCCGGCCGCATCGCGCTGCGGCAGAAGCTGGGCTTCGCCCAGCGCTACGCCGCCGGCGAATCGGCGCGTTCGATCAAGGCCGATCCCGCCTTCATCGCCATGCGCGAGCACTTGCTGGATTGGATTTTACGCGCCGAGGAGGCCGACCATGCCGCCGCTTGAACTGACTGAGCTGACTGAACTGGGCCCGGCCGCGCAGGCCGAGCTGAGTGCGCCGCCGCCGGCCCATCCCCCCACCCCTAGTCCTGGCCGCGCTGTTTGGCGTCGGCGCTGGCCCAGCGCGCTGTCCGTGGGCGGCCTGCTGCTGCTGTGGTGGGCGGCCAGCGCCGGCGGCCTGGTGTCGCCGCTGTTTCTGCCCGGCCCGGCCCAGGTGGCGGCGCGGCTGGCGGACCTGGCGGTCAACGGCTTCATGGACGCCAGCCTGTGGCGTCACGCCGCCGCCAGCCTGGGCCGGGTGGGCCTGGCGCTGCTGCTGGCCGCGGCCACCGCGGTGCCGCTGGGCATGCTGATGGGCCTGAGCCGGCGCGCGCATGCGGCGCTGGACCCGTTGATCGAGTTCTACCGACCGGTGCCGCCCCTGGCCTATCTGCCCCTGATCGTGATCTGGTTCGGCATCGGCGAGGCTAGCAAGGTGTTGCTGATCTATCTCGCCATCTTCGCGCCGCTGGCCATCGCCACCGCCGCCGGCGTGCGCCGCGCGGACCCGGCGCGGCTGCAGGCGGCGCGCTCGCTAGGCGCCAGCCGCGGCCAGCTGCTGCGGCTGGTGGTGCTGCCCAGCGCGCTGCCGGAGATCCTGACCGGGCTGCGCATCGGCCTGGGCGTCGGCTGGTCCACGCTGGTGGCGGCGGAGTTGGTGGCCGCCACCCGCGGGCTGGGCTTCATGGTGCAGTCCGCCGCCCAGTTCCTGGTCACCGACGCGGTGATCGCCGGCATCCTGATCATCGCCTGGATCGCGCTGGCCTTGGAGTTGGGGCTGCGTTGGGCGGAGCGGCGCTTCGCCGGCTGGGCCGCGCCGGAGCGGTTTTGAGCGAGTTTTCGATTTCTTGGATTTGAATCCGCTGAGCGGATAAGGAGCACATTCATGAGCCTGCAACTGCAAGCCCTCAGCCCGGCCCTGGGGGCCATCGTTTCCGGCGTCGACTTGAGCGCGCCGCTGTCCGGCGCCGAGCGCGACGCGATTGAGGCGGCGCTGCTGCGCCACCAGGTGCTGTTCTTCGAGAACCAGCCGCTGACGCCGCGCCAGCAGCGCGATTTCGCCGCCCGCTTCGGCGATCTGCACCTGCACCCGGTCTACCCGACGGTGGCGGAGCAGCCGGAAATCATCGTGCTGGACACCCATGTCGACAATCTGCCGGACAACGACAACTGGCACACCGACGTCACCTTCATCGCCACCCCGCCGCTGGGCGCGGTGTTGTCGGCGCGGCAGTTGCCGGACGTGGGCGGCGACACGCTGTGGAGCAGCAACAGCGCCGCTTACGAAGCGCTGTCGCCGGCCTTGCGCGCGTTGCTTGACGGCCTCAGCGCCGAGCACAGCTTTATTCATTCCTTCCCGGAAAGCCGCTTCAAGGACACGCCGCAATACGCGCGCTGGCAACAGGCCAGCCGCGACCATCCGCCGGTGGTGCACCCGGTGGTGCGCACCCACCCGGTCACCGGCCGCAAGGGCCTGTTCGTCAACGAGGGCTTCACCACCCGCATCCTGGAGCTGGCGCCGCGCGAGAGCGAGGCCCTGCTGGCCTTGCTGTTCGCCCATGCCGCGCGGCCGGAATTCACCGTGCGCTGGCGCTGGAAGGAAAACGATCTGGCGTTCTGGGACAACCGCGTCACCCAGCATTACGCGGTGGCGGATTACCTGCCGCAGCGCCGGGTGATGCACCGCGCCACCATCCTGGGCGACCGGCCGCGTTGAGCGGAGCGGGAGGAAAGTAACAAGCCCGGCTATGCCGGGCTTTTCAATTCCAATGGTCTTAAATTGCCGGAGAGCTGAGGGATTTAATGTTGGCTATCCAGCGCTGGAAAAGGGTTTGGAACCTATATTTGATAAGTCTGTTTTGGCATAAATAGCGTCGACCGGCCTATCGGCGCGGCAGTATGATGTTCGACTGTCCGAGTTGGATGTTTAGAGAGAATAAAAAATGAAGATCGCAAACAAATGCGTCGTATTCGCCATGGTCGCGGCGGCGGGGTTGAGCGGCTGCGCGACGGAAAGCTCGCGCGCGCTGACGGTTGCCCAGGTGGAAACCGCCGGCAAACCTTACGCCGGCCCGCGTTCCCCTATCGCGGTGGGCAAGTTCGACAATCGCTCCAGCTATATGCGCGGCATTTTTTCCGACGGCGTGGACCGTCTGGGCGGCCAGGCCAAGACCATCCTGATCACTCACCTGCAGCAGACCAACCGCTTCAATGTGCTGGACCGCGACAACCTGGAAGAAATGAAGCAGGAGGCCGCGTTCAGCAAGCAAGCGCAGGCGGTCAAGGGCGCTACCTATGTGGTGACCGGCGACGTGACCGAGTTCGGCCGCAAGGAAGTGGGCGACCACCAGCTGTTCGGCATCCTCGGCCGCGGCAAGCAGCAGATCGCTTACGCCAAGGTCAACCTCAACATCGTCAAGGTGGCCACCTCGGAAGTGGTGTACTCCACTCAGGGCGCCGGCGAATACAGCCTGTCCAACCGCGAAATCATCGGCTTCGGCGGCACCGCCAGCTATGACTCTACGCTGAACGGCAAGGTGCTGGACCTGGCGATGCGCGAGGCGGTGAACAAGCTGACCGCGGCCATAGATTCCGGCGCCTGGCAGCCTGCCAAATAAGACCGGCTGATCCTGCGTTGCGCTTCTAAGCGTTAAGCAAGCCTCGGATGATTACAGGGCGGGCCGGCAGCCCGTCCGCCTTACCTTTTGCAAGATGAACATCATGAAACACAAGATGGCGAAAACGCCGCTATTGGCGCTGGCCCTGCTGGGCGGCGCATTGTTGACCGGCTGCGCCAGCCAACACTCGTTGTACCAGTGGGAAAGCTACCAGCCCCAGGTCTATCAGCACTTCAAGGGCGCGGCGGCGGAAGAGCAGGTCACCGCGCTAGAGCGCGATCTGCAGAAGATCCGCGCAAACGGCAAGACCCCGCCGCCGGGCTATCACGCCCACCTGGGCATGTTGTACGCCAGTCTGGGCAAGGGGGATCAGATGGCTCAGGAATTTCAGACCGAGAAGCAGCTGTTTCCGGAGTCCGCCGCCTATATGGATTTCCTGCTGAAGAAAGCCAAGAAGTGAAAGCCCGCACCATGATCAAACGCATTGCCCAATGGCTGGCCTTCCTGGCCATCGCGGCGCTGGCCACCGGCTGCGCCAGCCACAAGCCCTATGACTACACCGCTTACAAGCAGAGCCGGCCGCGTTCCCTGCTGGTGCTGCCGCCGTTGAACGAATCGCCGGAAGTGGCCGCCAGCTACGGCATGTTGTCGCAAGTCACCATGCCGCTGGCCGAAGCCGGCTACTACGTATTGCCGGTGACGCTGGTGGACGAAACCTTCAAGCAGAACGGCATGAGCACGGCCTCGGACATCCACGGCGTGGCTCCGGCCAAGCTGAAGGAAATCTTCGGCGCGGATGCCGCGCTGTACGTGACCGTGAGCAAGTACGGCACTCGCTACAGCGTGATCAGCAGCGACACCGTGGTGTCCGCCAGCGCCAAGATGGTGGATCTGAAGACCGGCGCGGTGCTGTGGAGCGGCTTCGCCACAGCCTCCAACAACGAGGGCAACAACAACTCCGGCGGCGGCCTCGTGGGTCTGTTGGTGACCGCGGCGTTGAAGCAAATCATCAACAGCGCCACCGACGCCAGCCACGATATGGCCGGCGTCACCAGCCAGCGTCTGTTCAGCGCCGGTCGCAACGGCGGTCTGTTGTACGGTCCGTACTCTCCTAGATACGGCACCGACTGAATCCGCAAGTTATCGAGAACACCGAGCCCGGCATTGCCGGGTTTTTTTACGGGCATCGAGCTGCGACATATCTCCATGTGAAATGATAATGGCATTTAAATTTAACGATTTTCGGGTAATATCCGTCCGCCATAAAAGCGGCGGGCGGAGCGCCCGCCTTGGCCAATCACAATCACAAGAGAAACCGTCATGAAGAAATTTACGCTCGCCCTGCTGTTGTCCGCCGCCTTCGCGCTGCCCAGCGCCCAGGCGCTGGCCTGGGGTCAGGAAGGCCACCGCGTCACCGGCTACGTCGCCCAGCAACTGTTGAGCCCTCAGGCTAAGGCCGCGGTCAATCAGCTGATCCCCAACGCGGACTTCGCCCAGCTGGCCCTGTACATGGACCAGCACAAGCAGGAATTGAAGCAGCAGCTGCCGGGCTCGGATCAATGGCATTACAACGACGAACCGGTGTGCGACGGCGTGGAAGAGGACGATTGCCCCAGCGGCAACTGCGCGTCCAATCAGATCACGCGTTACAGCAAGGTGCTGGCCGACAAGAGCGCCAGCAAGTCCGCCCGCGCCCAGGCGCTGACCTTCCTGCTGCACATGATCGGCGACATCCACCAGCCGCTGCACGCGGCCGACAACCACGACCGCGGCGGCAACGACGTCAAGACGCGGCTGGCCGGCAGCAACAAGACCGGCAATCTGCACTCGGTGTGGGACACCGCCCTGGTGCAGCAGGCCTTGAGCGGCGCCAACGAGCAGAGCTGGGCGGCGCAGAACCTCAAGTACTACGCGCGCAACATCGCCGGCTGGCAGAGCGGGCAGGTCAATGACTGGATCAAGGAATCCAATCAGTACGCGCGCAGCGAGGTCTACGGCCCGCTGTCCAACTTCAGCTGCGGCAGCGCGCCCAGCGACGTGGCCTACCTGGACCGCACCTACCAGACCGCCGGCGCTCAGCTGGTCAAACAGCAGCTGGTCAAGGCCGGCGCGCGCATCGCCATGGTGATCAACCAGGCGCTGCAGTAAACCGGCGCGTCCGCGCTAGAATGGCGGCTCCGTCGTCACCGGAGCCGCCATGTCCATTCACGAGCTCAGCCTCAAGGGCTTCCGTTCCATCCGCCAACTGCGGCTGGAGCTGGAGCCGCTCAACGTCGTCGTCGGGCCCAACGGCTGCGGAAAATCCAATCTCTACAAGGCGGTGCGCCTGCTGCACGAGGCCGCTTGCGGCCGCCTGTCCGCTGCCTTGGCGGAAGAGGGCGGCATCCAGAAGGCGATGTGGGCCGGCGGCCTGCGCCGCGGCGACCGCAAGGGCGAGCCCAAGCGCATGACGTTGGCGGCGCGGTTGGCCGACTACGACTACGAATTGCAGCTGGGCTACCCCGAACCCAGCCGCAGCCTGTTTTCGCTGGACCCGCTGGTGAAGGAGGAAACGCTGTGGTTGGCCGGACAGGGCCGCCGCCCCTCGGCCCAGGTGTTGGAACGGCGCAATCAGAGCGCCTTTCTCACCAGCGTGGACGGGGTCAGGACTACCTATCCATTGGGCCTGCAAGCCGAGGAATCGGTGTTCGGCCAATTGGCTGAGCCGCATCTTTATCCCGAGGTGTCGCAAGTGCGCGAGACGCTGCGGCGCTGGCGCTTCTACCATGAGTTCGCGGTGTGGCCCGGCTCGCCGCCGCGCGCGCCGCAGGTGGGCATCCGCTCGCCGGTGCTGGCGCACGACGGCGGCAACCTGGCGGCGGCCTTCCAGACCATTGTGGAGATCGGCGACGTCGAACTGCTGCGCAGCGTGCTGGCCGACGCGTTTCCGGACAGCAGCTTCCAGGTGGAGGCGTTGCACGGTCGTTTTCAGATGCTGATGCAGCGCAACGGCATCCTGCGGCCGCTGGAGGCGGCCGAGTTGTCCGACGGCACCCTGCGCTTCCTGTGCCTGGCGGTGGCCTTGCTCAGCCCGCGCCCGCCGGCCTTCATGGCCTTGAACGAACCGGAAAACAGCCTGCACCCGGACTTGCTGCCGGCGCTGGCGCGGCTGATCGCCGAAGCCGGCCGCCACAGCCAGCTGTGGGTGACCAGCCATTCGCCGCGGCTGGCGGAGCTGATTGCGCGACACCGGCCGCTGCGCCGTTTCACGCTGGCGCAGCGCGATGGGGAGACGGTGTTGGCGGACGAGGATTGAGTGGGGGCGATGAGCCCGGCTCTGCTTCACGAAAAGTGAAAATGGATGGATGCGAGGCGGAATATTTGCATGTAGAATCCCCGCCGCCATACCATTCAAATATAAGAAAGAACTTTCCGTGAAAAAACTATTTGCCGCGGCTTCCCTGCTCGCGCTGTTGTCCGGTTGCGCCTCCACCACGCTGGCCACGCCCGAGGCGGACGCCCAAGCCAAGCAGTTCAACTCCCAGCCGGCCAAGGCCCGCGTCTACATCTATCGCAACGAGGCGATGGGCGCCGCCGTGAAAATGAACGTGCTGGCCGACAACAAGGCCCTGGGCGACACCGTGGCCAAAACCTACATCATGGCGGACCTGGAGCCGGGCTCCCATACCCTGGTGGGCAAGGCCGAGAACGACTCCAGCCTGACTCTGGACCTGATGGCGGGCAAGATTTACTACGTTTGGCAGGAAGTGAAGATGGGCGTGCTGTACGCTCGCAACAAGCTGCAGAGCGTTGACGAGGCGGAAGGTCAAAAAGGGGTGAAAGAGTCCCAGCTGGTGCAGTCGCCGCAATAAGCAATGGTGCTGGCGCGGCTGAGTAAGCCGCGCTCCGCAAGAAAAAGCCCAAGCATCCGCTTGGGCTTTTTTCATGGCTCAGACCGCGTGTTCAGGCCGGCTTCAGAAACAGCGCCTGCTCCGCCGCGCGGCGGCGGGTGAGGCCGGGCAGGACCTTGCCGCCTGCCTTGTTCCAGCGCGGGAACTGAGCGGTGGCGCCGGCGTAGTCGCGCTGATTCAGCAGGCGCAGCAGCGTGGAGTTTTGCAGCGAGCCCAGGCCCAGGTTGTAGCTGAAGCTGACCAGCGCGTCGAACTGGTTCTGGTTCAGCGGCACCTGGACCAGCCGGGTGACGCCGGCTTCGAAGCGGCTCAGGTCGCGCGCCAGCAGCGCGTCGGCCTGGGCCTGGGTGATGACCAGGCCCGGCGTCACGTCCGGACCGGTGTGGCCGTAGCCTATGGTCCAGACGCCCACCGCGTCCTGGTAGGCCTTGAGACGCAGGCCTTCGAATTGCTGGATCAATTTGACGCCGTTGGCGCTGATATTCATGTCGGGCTCCTGGGAAGGGCCCCCGGCGGACGCGGAGAGACGCTCGAAAGAAACTGAGGCGGGAGGAGAGGCGGGCGGGGGCGGGACCGGCCGCGCGGGGCGGTCCGGGTGCGTCGTCCCCATTATGCTCAGGGCCCGGAGGCGGGCCGAGGCGACGGGCGTCAGTGCTGGGCGGTGGGTATCGCCTGCGGCTCCACCCACCCTACGCGCGGCGGCTTGTCATCGGTAGGGTGGGTGGAGCGCAGCGATACCCGCGCGGGAGTCTTCTCGGTATGAAGCGGACCGGAGCTAAAACCTGCCGGTGCGGACTGCGGCGGGCGGCGGTATCGCCTGCGGCTTCAGCCACCCTACGCGCGGCGGCTTGTCATCGGTAGGGTGGGAGGAGCGCAGCGATACCCGCGCGGGAGTCTTCTCGGTATGAAGCGGACCGGAGCTAAAACCTGCCGGTGCGGACTGCGGCGGGCGGTGGTATCGCCTGCGGCTTCAGCCACCCTACGCGCGGCGGCTTGTCATCGGTAGGGGGGGTGGAGCGCAGCGATACCCGCGCGGAAACCCCTTGCGTACAGGGTTTCGCGGCGTGTCAGGCTTTGAGCCGGTGTTTAGTACACAAAGCGCTCGCGCAGATCTTCCAGGTTCAGCTCTTTCAGAATCGCTTCCTGGCGTTCGCGCGCGCTGTTTTTGCGCTGGCCGGTGTACTTGGCGATGATCAGCTCGTTCTTCATCGAGTGCTCCCAGCCCACCAGCTCGGTGACGGTGAGCTGATAGCCGCGGGCTTCCAGCTGCAGGCAGCGCAGCACATTGGTCAGATGGCTGCCGAACTCGCGGGTGTGGATGGGGTGGCGCCACATTTCGGACAGCGGGGTCAGGCCGAAGCTCTGATTTTTCTTCTGGCGCAGCACGCCGGCCACTTCTGCCTGGCAGCAAGGCACCAGCACGATGTAGCGCGCGTTCTTGGCCAGCGCGAAGCGGATGGCGTCGTCGGTGGCGGTATTGCAGGCGTGCAGCGCGGTGATGATGTCCACCTGCTGCGGCAGTTGGTCCGAGGTGATCGACTGTTCCACGCTCAGGTTCAAGAAGCCCATGCGTTCAAAGCCGAGGCGGGCGGCCAGCTCCTGCGAGCGGCTGACCAGTTCCGGCCGGGTCTCGATGCCGTAGACGCTGCCGGCGGCCTTGTCCTTCAGGAACAGGTCGTAAAGGATGAAGCCCAGGTAGGATTTGCCGGCGCCGTGGTCGGCCAGGCTCATCTCGCCTTTTTCCGCCAGCACGTCGGCCATCAGCGGTTCGATGAACTGGTACAGGTGGTAAACCTGTTTCAGCTTGCGGCGGGTGTCCTGGTTGATCTTGCCGTCGCGGGTCAGGATGTGCAGCTCTTTGAGCAGTTCCAGCGATTGCTGCGGTTTGATCTCGGGAATCAGGCTCATGGCGGCCTCCTGCGAAAAACGAATCGCCGGATTTTAGTCCAATTCGCGCCGGCGCGCTCGGGATCAGCCCGCGCCGGCGGGTTGCGCGCTTATCCGCTCCAGCCAGCGTAGCATGTCCTGCTCCACTTCCACTCGGTTGGTTTCGTTCAGCATTTCGTGGCGGCCGCCGGGGTAGACCGTGGTTTGCACGTCCAGCAGGCCGGCCTCGCGGTAGCGGATTTCCAGCTGGCCCAGGCCCAGCTTGCCCAGGCTGACCGGGTCGCGGCTGCCGGCCAGCAGCCAGACCGGACAGCGGCGCGGCAGCTCGTCGCCCTGCGCCTCGCCGCGCTCCATGGCGATGATGCCGCCGAACAAATCTATCCACAGTCCGGGGCAGGGGTCGAAGCCGCACAGCGGGTCCGCCAGGTATTTGTCCACTTCCGCCGGGTCGCGGCTCAGCCAATCCATGCTGGTGCGGGCGGGCAGAAAGCCCAGGTTGAAGCTGCCGAAAACCAGCCGCGCCAGCAGCCGGCTGGGCCGTTCCGGGCTGCCGCAGCGGGCCACCAGCCGGGCCAGGCCGCGCAGCAGCCAGGCCAGCGGCCGCTGGCGGTAGCCGGTGGCGGACAGCACCAGGCCGGACAGCGCCGCGCCGTGGCGCAGGAAATAAGCGCGGGCGATGAAGGAGCCCATGCTGTGGCCGAACAATACCACCGGCAGGCCGGGGTGTTGCTCGGCGGCATGGCGGCGCAAAGTCTCCACGTCGGCCACCACCTTGTCCCAGCCGCCGTCGGCGGCGAAATGGCCGCGCAGCCGCGGCGCGGCGCCGTGGCCGCGGTGGTCGTGGGCGTAGACCGCGTAGCCGGCGGCGCTCAGGGTCTGGGCGAAGCGGTGGTAGCGCACCGCGTATTCGCTCATGCCGTGGGAGATCAGCACCACGGCGCGCGGGGCGCCGTCCGGCAGCCAGCAGGCGGCGTGCAGGGTTTCCCCGTCGTCGGCGTTCAGGTGGAAGGTTTGCATGCGTTGAGCCCTTTTATGGCCTGTTTTGACTGCGCCGCGGCATCAGGGTTGCGGCGGGGCGGCGGCTTCACAGCAGAACATGGCGCAAGGATGCTGGCAAGCGCTATCCAAATGTCCTGGCGTGTTCGCCGTCACCGGGATGGGACGGTATTTCGAATACGTCCCCGGACGCGCCGCGCTTGACCAGGCCAGGCGGGGTGGGCAACATGGGCCGCATGCCGTTTCATACAGCGCGGCATCAGGAATGGAAGCCTGAATTGAGTAGGAGGGATTTATCATCCCTCGCCACGCTATAGCTGCGCCCATCAGGGCAGGTTATGGCAGGGAGGCCTTTGGCCTGCTGGCTCCTACTCGCCTGTCTTCCAACCCTGCCATATGCCTGCCCATCTTGATTGGAAGCGGGGTGGCAGGCTCTCTGTTCAGTAGGAGCCCGTCATGCCGATATTGTCAGTGCTGTCCCTGCTTTCAAAACCGCCTCCGCCCAAGGAGGCCGTTCAATCTCCCTCCGTTCCCCCGGCGGCTAGCCGTCTAATCAAGACCGTCAAATATCTGCAAGGTCTTCGTTCGGAAAATGCCGCGCTTTCCGCCATTGATCCGGCGTTGATCCATTTAGCCCGCTGTTGCGAGCATTACGACGATATCGCCGAAGAGCTGCGTCAATGCAATGAAGCCTTGGGCGCGGTGCTGTTGATGCTGCGTCACACTGAGAACGCGCAAGTGCGCGGCAAGGCCTTGTGGGCCTTGCTGGAGCCTTTGCAGCAGCGTTTGCAGAGGGCGATGGAAAGGCTGGAGGCCGTTACGTCGTAGAACCGTTCACGATCCGTTGCGCGTCGCGAGCAAGGCCTTGTTTCGCCTTGGTTGGCGTGATCCTCAACCGCGGGTGCTGGTGGGTATCGCCTGCGGCTCC
>NZ_LDUR01000050.1:0-16463 GCF_001043705.1 Chromobacterium sp. LK11 | reverse complement strand
GGCCGACCTGGTGGACGACGCTGAACTGCTGGAACTGGTTGAAATGGAAGTTCGCGATCTGCTGTCTTCCTACGACTTCCCGGGTGACGACACCCCGGTGGTGATCGGCTCCGCTCGTCTGGCGCTGGAGGGCGACCAGTCCGAATACGGCGAACCGGCCATCTTCAAGCTGGCTGCCGCTCTGGATTCCTACATCCCGACTCCGGAACGCGCCATCGACAAGCCGTTCCTGCTGCCGATCGAAGACGTGTTCTCGATCTCCGGCCGCGGCACCGTGGTGACCGGTCGTGTTGAGCGCGGCATTGTTAAAGTCGGCGAAGAACTGGAAATCGTGGGCCTGAAGGCTACCGCGAAGACCACTTGCACCGGCGTGGAAATGTTCCGCAAGCTGCTGGACCAAGGTCAAGCCGGCGACAACGTGGGCGTGCTGCTGCGCGGCACCAAGCGTGAAGACGTTGAGCGTGGTCAGGTTCTGGCCAAGCCGGGTTCCATCACCCCGCACACCAAGTTCCAGGCTTCGGTATACGTACTGAGCAAAGACGAAGGTGGCCGTCACACCCCGTTCTTCGCTAACTACCGTCCGCAGTTCTACTTCCGTACCACCGACGTAACGGGTGCCGTTACTCTGGCGGAAGGCGTGGAAATGGTAATGCCGGGCGACAACGTGGAGATCACTGTTGAGCTGATCGCTCCGATCGCCATGGAAGATGGTCTGCGTTTCGCCATCCGCGAAGGCGGTCGTACCGTCGGCGCCGGCGTGGTGGCTAAGATCATCGCTTAATCAGGTTTAAAGGCCAGTAGCTCAATTGGTAGAGTATCGGTCTCCAAAACCGAGGGTTGGGGGTTCGAGACCCTCCTGGCCTGCCAATTAAGACCAGCCGGCGCTTGTGCGCCGGTTGGTCTTTTGTCGCATACGCGCAAGAGAAGATATCGACATGGAAATGCAAGATAAAATCAAACTGGCGCTGGCCGGTTTGCTGGTGGCGGCCGGTATCGTCGGCTTTTACATGATTCCGGCGGACCAGGGTATTTTGCGCGCGCTTTCGTTTGCGGCCGGCGTGATTCTGGCGGCTGGCGCGGTTTGGCTGTCGCAGCCGGGCAAGGGTTTCGTCACTTACGCCAACGAGTCTCTGGTCGAGGCGCGCAAGGTGGTGTGGCCGACTCGCAAAGAGGCGATGCAGATGACCGGCATGGTGTTTGTTTTCGTGCTGGTGCTGGCCTTGTTCATGTGGTTGGTGGACTCCAGTCTGTCCTGGCTGTTTTATGATGTGATTCTCGGTCGAGGTAAATAATGGCAATGCGCTGGTATGTGGTTCACGCTTATTCCGGTTTTGAAAAAAGCGTGCAAAAGGCGTTGCGCGAGCGCATCGAGCGTTCTCATGTCGCCGATCAGTTTGGTCAAATCCTGGTGCCGGTAGAAGAGGTTGTCGACGTCAAGAATGGCCGTCGCTCCATTACCGAGCGCAAGTTTTTCCCGGGCTATGTGTTGGTCGAGATGGAAATGACCGACGACACCTGGCACCTGGTCAAGAGCACGCCGAAAGTGACTGGCTTCGTTGGCGGCACCGCCAACCGCCCGGCGCCGATTTCCAAGAAGGAAGTCGAGGCCATCATGCAGCAGATGCAAGAGGGCGTGGAAAAGCCGAAACCGAAGGTTCTGTTCGAAGTGGGCGAGAAGGTGCGCGTCATCGACGGCCCGTTCAACGACTTCAATGGTTCCGTCGATGAAGTGAACTACGAGCGCAACAAGCTGCGCGTGTCGGTGCAGATTTTTGGTCGCGACACCCCGGTTGAGCTCGAATTCAGTCAGGTTGAGAAGTTGTAAGTCTGCCTCTTGGCAAGCTTTTTTTAAGCGTGTATACTGTTGCGCTTTCGTCGGGAAGCGAGTTGACGCTCGCGCTATACCCAAACTAGGAGTTTAATCGTGGCAAAGAAAATTGTCGGCTATATCAAGCTGCAAGTGCCCGCTGGCAAAGCCAACCCGTCGCCGCCGATCGGTCCGGCCCTGGGCCAGCGTGGTTTGAACATCATGGAATTCTGCAAGGCGTTCAACGCCGCGACCCAAGGCGTTGAGCCGGGTCTGCCGATTCCCGTAGTGATTACCGCCTTCGCGGACAAGTCCTTCACCTTCGTGATGAAGACCCCCCCGGCCACCATCCTTCTGAAGAAGGCTGCTGGCATCAAGTCCGGTTCGGCTAAAGCCAATACCGACAAGGTGGGTAAAGTGACTCGCGCTCAGCTGGAAGAAATCGCCAAGACCAAGCAGCCGGACCTGACCGCTGCCGATCTGGACGCCGCTGTTCGCACCATCGCCGGCTCCGCCCGTTCGATGGGTCTGGAAGTGGAGGGCGTGTAAATGGCTAAGGTTTCCAAGCGCTTGCAAGCTCTGAAGGCTGGCGTTGATCGCAACAAGCTGTACGCCATCGACGAAGCTATTTCCCTGGTGAAAGCCGCCGCCACCGCCAAATTCGACGAGTCCATCGACGTGGCCGTGAATCTGGGCGTGGATCCGCGCAAATCCGACCAAGTGGTCCGTGGTTCCGTGGTTCTGCCGCGCGGTACCGGCAAGTCCGTACGCGTTGCCGTGTTCGCTCAAGGCGCGAACGCTGAAGCCGCTAAAGCCGCTGGCGCCGAAGTCGTTGGTTTCGACGACCTGGCCGAGCAGGTTAAGGCCGGCAACCTGGACTTCGACATCGTGATCGCCTCCCCGGACGCGATGCGCGTTGTGGGTCAGCTGGGTCAGATCCTGGGTCCGCGTGGCCTGATGCCGAACCCGAAGGTGGGTACCGTGACCCCGAACGTAGCCGAGGCCGTGAAAAACGCCAAGGCCGGTCAGGTTCAGTACCGTACCGACAAGGCTGGTATCGTTCACGCCACCATCGGCCGCGCTTCTTTCGAAGCCGAAGCCCTGCGTGAAAACTTCTCCGCTCTGGTTGATGCCCTGGTGAAAGCCAAGCCGGCAGCTTCCAAGGGCGTGTATCTGAAAAAGATCGCCGTATCCAGCACCATGGGTGTCGGCGCTCGTGTAGATACCAACTCGATCAGCGCTTAATCGTTGTTTGAGTTTGGCGGGGCGGTTCGCCGCCTCGCCAAGGCTTTGGGCTGGCAAGTTCGCTTGCCAGGTTGTCAAAGACCGTAGGCGCCGCAAGGCTTAATCGCAGATTTGCCGGTAAGGAAGTCCGCACCCTACGCAGATGGTGTACCCGAAACAGGCTTCTGAACAAAGTTCAAGCTCATGTAGCTCAGGGGTAGAGCACTCCCTTGGTAAGGGAGAGGTCGGCGGTTCAATTCCGCCCATGAGCACCAGTTCTTTATGATGTCTCCTGATGTAGGTCGCCGCTGCAAAGCGAAGCGAAAATCCTTTCGCTTCATTTCAGTCTAGGAGGTAGACCTTGAGTCTCAATATCGAAGATAAAAAGGCGGTCGTAGCTGAAGTATCTGCCACGCTGGCAGGCGCTCAGACCCTCGTTATCGCTGAATATCGGGGCATCGAGGTAAGCAGCATGACCAAACTCCGCGCTCAAGCGCGTGAGAATGGCGTATACCTGCGCGTTCTGAAGAACACGCTGGTTCGCCGTGCTGTGGAAGGCACTCCGTTTGCCGGTCTGGCTGACCAAATGGTCGGCCCGCTGGTTTACGCTGTTTCCACCGACCCGGTAGCTGCTGCCAAGGTGCTGCATCAATATGCCAAGGCTGACGACAAAATCATCGTCAAGGCAGGTTCCTACGATGGCCAAGTGCTGAACGCCGCTCAGGTTGCTGAGCTCGCGTCCATCCCGAGCCGCGAAGAACTGCTGTCCAAGCTTCTCTACGTTATGCAGGCTCCGGTCGCTGGCTTCGCCCGCGCGCTGGCCGCCCTGTCCGACAAGAAGCAAGCCGAAGCCGCTTAACTTATTTGATTCTTATAGAATTCAGGAGATTTTCACATGGCAATCACCAAAGAAGACATCCTCGAGGCCGTTGCTGGTCTGACCGTGATGGAACTGAACGACCTGGTTAAGGCGTTCGAAGAGAAGTTCGGCGTTTCCGCCGCTGCTGTTGCTGTTGCTGGCCCGGCTGGCGCCGGCGCTGCTGCCGCTGAAGAAAAAACCGAGTTTGACGTTATCCTGACTGGCGCTGGCGACAACAAGGTTGGCGTGATCAAGGTTGTGCGCGCAATCACCGGTCTGGGCCTGAAAGAAGCCAAAGACCTGGTTGACGGCGCTCCGAAAGCCCTGAAAGAAGGCGTGGCGAAGGCTGAAGCCGACGACATCCTGAAACAGCTGACCGAAGCCGGTGCTAAGGCTGAAATCAAATAATCTTCTTTGAAAAAAGAGGGTGAGGCTGGCGGAGAAATCCGCCAGCCTTATTGCGCTTGTAGTTGGCCGAAACGAAGAAGGTAAAAGCCAGCAATTATTGAGCGTGGCTGCTGACTTTTGGTTTCTTGCTTGCGCCACCCCACCTCGATGGAGACTCTATGAGTTATTCGTTTACTGAGAAGAAGCGTATTCGTAAAAGTTTTGCGAAGCGTGCCAGTGTTCTCGATGTCCCATTCCTGTTGGCGACCCAGATTGATTCCTACACCGAATTTCTCCAGTTGGGTGTGCCGCTTGACCAGCGTAGGGATGTGGGCCTTCAGGCTGCGTTCAAATCGATCTACCCGATCATTAGCCACAACGGCTACGCGCGTCTGGACTTCGCTCATTACATCTTGGGCGAGCCGCCGTTCGATGTGCAGGAGTGTCAGCTGCGCGGCATCACCTACGCCGCTCCGCTGCGCGCGCGCATCCGCCTGACCATCTTCGACAAGGAGTCTTCCAAGCCGGTGGTGAAGGAAGTGCGCGAGAACGAAGTGTACATGGGCGAAATCCCGCTGATGACGACCAATGGCTCGTTCATCATCAACGGCACCGAGCGCGTCATCGTTTCTCAGTTGCATCGTTCCCCGGGCGTGTTCTTCGAGCACGACCGCGGCAAGACTCATTCCTCCGGCAAACTGTTGTTCTCCGCCCGCGTGATTCCTTACCGCGGTTCCTGGCTGGACTTCGAGTTTGACCCGAAAGACCTGCTGTACTTCCGTATCGACCGTCGCCGCAAGATGCCGGTGACCATCCTGCTGAAGGCGCTGGGTTACACCAACGAAGAAATCCTGTCCGAGTTCTACAGCTTCGACACCTTCTACCTGACCAAGAGCGGCGTGTTCATGCGCGTGGTTCCGGATCGTCTGAAGGGCGAAGTGGCCAAGTTCGACATCGTTGCCGCCGACGGCAAGCTGATCGTGGCCAAGGACAAGCGCATCACCGCCAAGCACATTCGCGACATCCAGACCGCTGAGCTGGACCGCATCGAAGTGCCGGCCGACGCGCTGCTGGGCAAGGTGCTGGCGCACAACGTCGCCAACGCCGACACCGGCGAGCTGATTTCGCGCGCCAACGACGAAGTGACCGAGGAAGTGCTGGCCAAGCTGGCGCTGGCCGATATCCAGCAGGTGGAAGTGCTGTTCACCAACGACCTGGATCAGGGCTCTTACATCTCCCAGACCCTGCGCGCCGACGATATCCAGGACCAGCTGCAGGCCCGCGTGGCCATCTACCGCATGATGCGTCCGGGCGAACCGCCGACGGAAGACGCGGTGGAAGCGCTGTTCCAGCGTCTGTTCTTCAGCGAAGAAACCTACGATCTGTCGCGCGTGGGCCGCATGAAGTTCAGCTCGCGCACCTACCAGTACAAATTCGACGACAAGACCCCTGAGTGGTTCAAGGTGCTGATCGGCGAGAAATTCGCCGAGCGTCGCGATGTGATGGAAGGCACGCTGTCGACTGAAGACATCGTTTCCGTGATCGCCATCCTGACCGAGCTGCGCAATGGCCGCGGCGAAGTGGACGATATCGATCACCTGGGCAACCGTCGCGTGCGTTCGGTGGGCGAACTGGCCGAAAACCAGTTCCGCGCCGGTCTGGTGCGCGTGGAGCGCGCGGTCAAGGAACGCCTGAATCAGGCGGAGTCCGACAACCTGATGCCGCACGATCTGATCAACGCCAAACCGGTGTCCGCCGCGATCAAGGAGTTCTTCGGCTCCTCGCAGCTGTCCCAGTTCATGGACCAGACCAACCCGCTGTCGGAAATCACCCACAAGCGCCGCGTATCGGCTCTTGGTCCGGGCGGTCTGACCCGCGAACGCGCCGGCTTCGAAGTGCGCGACGTACACCCGACCCACTATGGCCGCGTGTGCCCGATCGAAACGCCGGAAGGCCCGAACATCGGTCTGATCAACTCGCTGTCCGTCTACGCGCGCACCAACGAGTTCGGCTTCCTGGAAACCCCGTACCGCAAAGTCGTGGACGGCAAGGTGACCAACGAGATCGACTATCTGTCCGCGATCGAAGAAGGCCGCTACGTGATTGCTCAGGCCAACGCCGAGCTGAGCGAAGAGGGTGCGCTGATCGACGAGCTGGTGACCTGCCGCGAGAAGGGCGAAACCATTCTGGCGACTCCGGACCGCGTGCAGTACATGGACGTGGCCACCGGCCAGGTGGTGTCCGTCGCCGCCTCGCTGATTCCGTTCCTGGAACACGATGACGCCAACCGCGCATTGATGGGCGCCAACATGCAGCGTCAGGCCGTGCCTTGCCTGCGTCCGGAAAAAGCCCTGGTGGGCACCGGCATCGAGCGCTCGGTGGCGGTTGACTCCGGCACCACCGTGGTGGCGCGTCGCGGCGGCGTGGTCGACTATGTCGACGCGACCCGCGTGGTGGTTCGCGTCAACGACGAAGAAGCTGTTGCCGGCGAAGTGGGCGTGGACATCTACAACCTGACCAAGTTCACCCGCTCCAACCAGAACACCAACATCAACCAGCGTCCGGTGGTGAAAGTGGGCGACCACATCGCCCGCGGCGACGTGGTGGCCGACGGCGCCTCCACCGACCTGGGCGAGCTGGCGCTGGGTCAGAACATGACCATCGCCTTCATGCCGTGGAACGGTTACAACTACGAAGACTCGATCCTGATCTCGGAGAAGCTGGTCGCCGAAGACCGCTACACCTCGATCCATATCGAAGAACTGTCCGTGGTTGCCCGCGACACCAAGCTGGGCCCTGAGGAAATCACCCGCGACATCCCGAACCTGTCCGAGCGTATGGCCGGCCGTCTGGATGAATCCGGCATCGTCTACATCGGCGCGGAGGTTGAAGCGGGCGACGTGCTGGTGGGCAAGGTGACGCCTAAGGGCGAAACCCAGCTGACGCCGGAAGAAAAGCTGCTGCGCGCGATCTTCGGCGAGAAGGCTTCCGACGTGAAGGACACCTCGCTGCGCGTGCCGACCGGCACCGTGGGCACCGTGATCGACGTTCAGGTGTTCACCCGCGAAGGCATCGAGCGCGACAAGCGCGCCCAGTCCATCATCGATTCGGAACTGAAGCGCTATCGCCTGGACCTGAACGACCAGCTGCGTATTTTCGACAACGACGCCTTCAGCCGCATCGAGCGTCTGATCGTGGGCAAGGTCGCCAACGGCGGTCCGAAGCGCCTGGTGAAAGGCACTGTGATCGATCAGGAATACCTGGCCGATCTGCCGTCCAAGCACGACTGGTTCGACATCCGCATGGCCGATGAAGACATCGCCAAGCAGCTGGAACTGATCAAGGAAAGCCTGGCGCAGAAGCGCGAAGAATTCGACCTCAAGTTCGAAGACAAGAAGCGCAAGCTGACCCAGGGCGACGAACTGCCGCCGGGCGTGCAGAAGATGGTCAAGGTTTACCTGGCCGTCAAGCGCCGCCTGCAGGCCGGCGACAAGATGGCAGGCCGTCACGGTAACAAGGGCGTGGTGTCGCGCATTCTGCCGATCGAAGACATGCCTTACATGGGGGATGGTCGTCCGGTCGACATCGTGCTGAACCCGCTGGGCGTACCGTCGCGTATGAACATCGGTCAGATTCTGGAAGTGCATCTGGGTTGGGCCGCCAAGGGCATCGGCGAGCGCATCGACCGCATGGTCAAGGAGCAGCAGACCGCTTCCTCGGTGCGCGGCTATCTGGAGCGCATCTACAACGAAGCCGGCAAGGCCGAAGACATCGCCTCGCTGAGCGACGACGAAGTGCTGGCGCTGGCCGACAATCTGCGCAAGGGCATGCCGTTCGCCACGCCGGTATTCGACGGCGCCAAGGAGACCGAGATCAAGCACATGCTGGATCTGGCCTACCCGGACGAAGACCCGCTGACCGAGAAAATGGGCTTTAATGAGTCCAAGACCCAGATGACCCTGTACGACGGCCGCTCCGGCGAAGCCTTCGACCGCAAGGTCACCGTGGGCGTGATGCACTATCTGAAGCTGCATCACCTGGTCGACGACAAGATGCACGCGCGTTCCACCGGCCCGTACTCGCTGGTGACCCAGCAGCCGCTGGGCGGTAAGGCCCAGTTCGGTGGCCAGCGTTTCGGTGAGATGGAGGTTTGGGCGCTGGAAGCTTACGGCGCCGCCTACACCCTGCAGGAAATGCTGACAGTGAAGTCGGACGATGTGACCGGTCGTACCAAGGTGTACGAGAACATCGTCAAGGGCGAGCACAAGATCGATGCCGGCATGCCGGAATCCTTCAACGTGCTGGTGAAGGAAATCCGTTCGCTCGGCCTCGACATGGACCTGGAACGTTATTGATTGGGTTGAATGGGCGCGGCAAGCCGCCGCGCCTGTCCCCTGACTGGAGACGCAATGAAAGCTCTGCTCGACCTCTTTAAGCAAGTTACGCAAGAAGAAGAGTTTGATGCGATTAAGATCGGCATCGCCTCGCCTGACAAGATCCGTTCCTGGTCTTATGGTGAAGTAAAAAAGCCTGAAACCATCAACTACCGTACCTTCAAACCGGAACGCGACGGCCTGTTCTGCGCGCGCATCTTCGGACCGGTGAAGGACTATGAGTGCTTGTGCGGCAAGTACAAGCGCCTGAAGCATCGCGGCGTGATCTGCGAGAAGTGCGGCGTGGAAGTCACCTTGTCCAAGGTGCGTCGCGAGCGCATGGGCCACATCGAGCTGGCCAGCCCGACCGCGCACATCTGGTTCCTGAAGTCGCTGCCGTCGCGTCTGGGCATGGTGCTGGACATGACGCTGCGCGACATCGAGCGCGTGCTGTACTTCGAAGCGTTCGTGGTGACCGATCCGGGCATGACCCCGCTGCAATACCGTCAACTGCTGACCGAAGAGGACTTCCTGGACAAGGAAGACCAGTACGGTGAGGAATTCGTCGCCATGATGGGCGCCGAGGCGGTCAAGGAATTGCTGAAAAAGCTGAACCTGGACAGCGAGATCGAGACCCTGCGCGCCGAACTCAAGGCCACCAGCTCCGACACCAAGATCAAGAAGATCTCCAAGCGCCTGAAAGTGCTGGAGGCCTTCCAGCGTTCCGGCATGAAGCCGGAATGGATGATCCTGGAAGTGCTGCCGGTGTTGCCGCCGGAACTGCGTCCGCTGGTGCCGCTGGACGGCGGTCGCTTCGCGACTTCCGATCTGAACGATCTGTACCGCCGCGTGATCAACCGCAACAACCGTCTGAAGCGTCTGCTGGAACTGCGCGCGCCGGACATCATCGTGCGCAACGAGAAGCGCATGCTGCAGGAATCGGTTGACTCGCTGCTGGACAACGGCCGTCGCGGCAAGGCGATGACCGGCGCCAACAAGCGTCCGCTGAAATCGCTGGCCGACATGATCAAGGGCAAGGGTGGTCGTTTCCGTCAGAACTTGCTGGGTAAGCGCGTGGACTACTCCGGTCGTTCCGTGATTACCGTGGGCCCGACCCTGCGTCTGCACCAGTGCGGCCTGCCGAAGAAGATGGCGCTGGAACTGTTCAAGCCCTTCATCTTCCACAAGCTGGAAGTAATGGGCCTGGCGTCCACCATCAAGGCGGCCAAGAAGCTGGTAGAGCAGGAAGTGCCGGAAGTTTGGGACATCCTGGAAGATGTGATTCGCGAGCATCCGGTACTGCTGAACCGTGCGCCGACGCTGCACCGTCTGGGCATTCAGGCGTTTGAGCCGGTGCTGATCGAAGGCAAGGCCATCCAGCTGCACCCGCTGGTTTGCGCGGCGTTCAACGCCGACTTCGACGGTGACCAGATGGCCGTTCACGTGCCGCTGTCGCTGGAAGCGCAGATGGAAGCCCGCACCCTGATGCTGGCCACCAACAACGTGCTGTCCCCGGCCAACGGCGATCCTATCATCGTACCGTCGCAGGATATCGTGTTGGGTCTGTACTACATGACCCGCGACAAGGTGAACGGCAAGGGCGAAGGCATGGTGTTTGCGGACACCAAGGAAGTGCATCGCGCCTACGAAACCCGTCAGGTCGAACTGGCGACGCGCATCACCGTGCGTTTGCGCGAATGGGAAAAAGACGAGCAGGGCGAGTTCCAGCCGGTGATCAAGCGTTACGACACCACCGTGGGCCGCGCCATCCTGTCCGATATCCTGCCGAAGGGCCTGCCGTTCGAGCACATCAACAAGGCGCTGAAGAAGAAGGAAATCTCCAAGCTGATCAACGTATCGTTCCGCCGTTGCGGCATCCGCGATACCGTGATCTTCGCCGACCAGTTGATGTACACCGGTTTCGCCTACTCTACTCGCGGCGGCATCTCCATTTGCGTGGACGATATGCAGATCCCGGCCAAGAAGGTCGACCTGCTCGCCGACGCGCAGAAGGAAGTCAAAGAGATCGAAGAGCAGTACCGTCAAGGTCTGGTGACCCAGGGCGAACGCTACAACAAGGTAGTGGACATCTGGGGCCGCACCGGCGACAAGATCGCCAAGGCGATGATGGACGAGCTGTCCAAGCAGAAGGTGCTGGACCGCGAAGGCAAGGAAGTCGATCAGGAATCCTTCAACTCCATTTACATGATGGCCGACTCGGGCGCGCGGGGTTCCGCCGCCCAGATCAAGCAGCTGGCCGGCATGCGGGGTCTGATGGCCAAGCCGGACGGCTCGATTATCGAGACGCCGATTACCGCGAACTTCCGCGAAGGCCTGACCGTACTGCAGTACTTTATTTCCACTCACGGTGCGCGTAAGGGTCTGGCGGATACCGCCTTGAAGACCGCGAACTCCGGTTACCTGACCCGTCGTCTGGTCGACGTGACCCAGGATCTGGTGGTGATCGAGGACGATTGCGGCACCAGCAACGGCTTCACCATGAAGGCCGTGCTGCAGGGCGGCGACGTGATCGAACCGCTGCGCGACCGCATTCTGGGCCGCGTGGCCGCGATCGACCTGGTGGATCCGTCCACCGGCGAGACCGTGATCGAAGCCGGCACGCTGCTGGACGAGCAGCTGGTGGACGTGGTGGACAGCCTCGGCATCGACGAGGTGAAAGTTCGCACCGCCATCACTTGCGACACCCGCTACGGTCTGTGCGCCAAGTGCTACGGTCGCGACCTGGCGCGCGGCAAGCGCGTCAACGCCGGCGAAGCCATTGGCGTGATCGCCGCCCAGTCCATCGGTGAACCGGGCACCCAGCTGACCATGCGTACCTTCCACATCGGTGGTGCGGCGTCGCGAAACGCGGCGGCGAGCCAGGTGGAAGGCAAGTCCAACGGCACCGTGCGCTTCTCCAGCCAGATGCGCTATGTGGCGAACACCAAGGGCGAGCTGATCGTCATCACCCGCTCCGGCGAAGTGGTGATCCACGACGATATGGGCCGCGAGCGCGAGCGTCACAAAGTGCCGTACGGCGCGACCCTGATGGTGACCGACGGTCTGCAGATCAAGGCCGGCGCCGTGTTGGCCACTTGGGACCCGCACACCCGTCCGATCATCACCGAGTACGCTGGCCGCGTGAAGTTCGAAAACGTGGAAGAGGGCAACACCGTTGCCAAGCAGACTGACGAAGTGACCGGTCTGTCGACGCTGGTGGTTATCGATCCGAAGCGCCGCGCCGGTTCGCAGTCCAAGATGCTGCGTCCTCTGGTGAAGCTGCTGGACGACAACGGCAACGAAGTGAAGCTGGCCGGTTCCGAAGCCTCGGTATCGATCACCTTCCAGGTGGGCGCCATTATCACGGTGCGCGACGGTCAGGAAGTGGGCAAGGGCGAAGTGCTGGCCCGCATCCCGCAGGAATCGTCCAAGACCCGCGATATTACCGGTGGTCTGCCGCGTGTGGCCGAGCTGTTCGAAGCGCGTTCGCCGAAAGACGCCGGCATGCTGGCGGAAGTGACCGGCACGATCTCCTTCGGCAAGGACACCAAGGGCAAGCAGCGCCTGATCATCACCGATCTGGAAGGCAACGGTTACGAAAACCTGATCCCGAAAGACAAGCACGTGCTGGTGCACGATGGTCAGGTGGTGAACCGCGGCGAATCCATCGTGGACGGCCCGGTGGACCCGCACGACATCCTGCGTCTGCAGGGTATCGAGGCGCTGGCCCGCTACATCGTCCAAGAGGTGCAGGAGGTGTATCGTCTGCAGGGCGTGAAGATCAACGACAAGCACATCGAGGTGATCATTCGCCAGATGCTGCGTCGCGTGATCATCTCCGACAGCGGCGACACCGAGTTCATCCAGGGTGAGCAGGTGGAGCGCGCCGACGCGCTGGAAATGAACGACAAGATGCTGGCGGAAGGCCGCGAGCCCGCGCAGTACGAAAACGTGCTGCTGGGTATCACCAAGGCCTCCTTGTCCACCGACTCGTTCATCTCCGCGGCTTCCTTCCAGGAAACCACTCGCGTGCTGACCGAAGCGGCGATCATGGGCAAGAAGGACGATCTGCGTGGTCTGAAGGAAAACGTGATCGTTGGCCGTCTGATCCCGGCGGGTACCGGCCTGGCTTACCACCGCACCCGTCGCGGTTCGACCCAGCACACGCTGGAAGCGGCCGAAGCCCAGTTCTTCGACATCGCTCCGGCCGACGCGCTCGACAGCAACGAATAACGCTTAGTCGTCCTGGCCGGAAGGGGCGGAATTGCCCGCCTCCGCCGGTCCTGACGCAAAGTGTTGAAAAAACGCTGCCCTATCAACGGTTAAGGTGATGGGGCGGCGTTGTTTTCATTGACGGTAGGACGTTGACTAAAATATAATCCTCCGTCCTTTCTGGCGGCGTGTTGCCGTTGGAGAGCTTCAACTAGGAACTGATAGTAATGCCAACCATTAACCAACTCGTTCGCAAAGGCCGCGTCGCCATCAAGGCGAAGAGCAAGGTGCCTGCGCTGGAAGCCTGCCCGCAGAAGCGTGGCGTGTGCACCCGTGTCTACACCACCACTCCGAAGAAGCCGAACTCGGCTCTGCGTAAAGTGTGCAAGGTTCGTCTGACCAACGGTTTCGAAGTGATTTCCTACATCGGTGGTGAAGGCCACAACCTGCAGGAACACTCCGTAGTGCTGCTCCGCGGCGGTCGTGTAAAAGACTTGCCGGGTGTTCGCTACCACACCGTTCGCGGCTCCCTCGACACCGCAGGTGTTAAAGACCGTAAACAGGCTCGTTCCAAGTACGGCGCCAAGCGTCCCAAGTAATTGGGGTGCTCTCAAGGCGGCCTGATCAACACTCAGGGTCGTCTAGTAAGTGACTGCTCCATTGGGTAGTCATGAGCCCAAGCTCAACTGAATAATCTAAGGAAGTAACATGCCACGTCGCAGAGAAGTCCCCAAGCGCGAAATCCTGCCGGATCCGAAGTTCGGTTCCCAGGACCTGTCCAAGTTCATGAACGTAGTCATGATCGATGGCAAGAAATCCGTTGCAGAACGCATCATCTACGGTGCTCTGGAACAGATCGAAAAGAAATCCGGCAAAAACGCCCTGGAAGTGTTCAACGCAGCACTGTCCAATGCCAAGCCGGTAGTTGAAGTAAAAAGCCGCCGCGTAGGCGGTGCCAACTATCAAGTTCCTGTTGAAGTACGTCCGTCGCGTCGTATGGCTCTGGCCATGCGTTGGCTGCGCGACGCTGCGCGCAAGCGCGGCGAAAAGTCCATGGACCTGCGCCTGGCTGGTGAGTTGCTCGACGCGGCCGAAGGCCGTGGCGGCGCGATGAAGAAGCGTGACGAAGTGCACCGCATGGCAGAAGCCAACAAGGCCTTCTCGCACTTCCGCTTCTAAGCAGACCCACTATTTAAGGTGTAGATCGTGGCAAGGAAAACCCCCATTGAGCGTTACCGTAATATCGGTATCTCTGCTCACATTGACGCCGGTAAGACGACCACTACCGAGCGTATTCTGTTTTACACCGGCGTGAACCACAAGCTGGGCGAGGTTCATGACGGCGCTGCCACCACCGACTGGATGGAGCAGGAGCAGGAGCGTGGCATTACCATCACCTCCGCTGCTGTGACCACCTTCTGGAAAGGTATGGGGATGCAGTTCCCCGAGCACCGCTTCAACATCATCGACACCCCGGGGCACGTGGACTTTACCATTGAGGTAGAGCGTTCCATGCGCGTTCTGGACGGCGCGGTGATGGTGTACTGCGCGGTGGGTGGCGTTCAGCCCCAGTCTGAAACCGTATGGCGTCAGGCTAACAAGTACAAAGTTCCGCGTATCGCTTTCGTGAACAAGATGGACCGTCAAGGCGCCAACTTCTTCCGTGCGGTTGAACAGGTGAAGACTCGCCTGCGCGGCAACCCGGTGCCCATCGTCGTGCCTATCGGCGCGGAAGACGGCTTCACCGGCGTGGTTGACCTGCTGAAGATGAAGGCCATCATCTGGGATGAAGCTTCCCAGGGCATGAAATTCGAATACGGCGAGATCCCGGCCGACCTGGTTTCCGTGGCTGAAGAATGGCGCGAGAAGATGGTTGAAGCCGCCGCCGAAGTCAGCGATGAGATGATGGACAAGTACTTGGGCGGCGAAACGCTGACCGAGGAAGAAATCATCGCCGGTCTGCGCGAGCGTACCCTGCGTTGCGAAATTCAGCCGATGCTGTGCGGCTCCGCGTTCAAGAACAAGGGTGTTCAGCGCATGCTGGACGCCGTGGTTGAACTGCTGCCGGCGCCGATCGACATTCCGGCTATCGCGGGTGAAACCGACGGCAAGCCGGCCGAGCGTCACGCTTCCGACGACGAGCCGTTCTCGGCTCTGGCGTTCAAGCTGATGAACGACCCGTACGTTGGTCAGCTGACCTTCTTCCGCGTCTACTCCGGTGTGGTGAAGTCCGGTGATACCGTGCTGAACTCCATCAAGGGCAAGAAAGAGCGTATCGGCCGTATCGTGCAGATGATGGCGAACGACCGTATCGAGCTGGAAGAAGTGCGCGCAGGCGACATCGCCGCCGCCATCGGCCTGAAAGAAGTGACCACCGGCGAAACCCTGTGCGATCTGAACGCCGAAATCATCCTGGAGCGCATGGAGTTCCCGGAGCCGGTGATTCACGTTGCCGTTGAGCCGAAGACCAAGGCCGACCAGGAGAAGATGGGCGTTGCCCTGAACCGCCTGGCCAAGGAAGACCCGTCGTTCCGCGTGCGTACCGACGAAGAATCCGGCCAGACCATTATTTCCGGTATGGGCGAACTGCACCTGGAAATTCTGGTTGACCGCATGAAGCGCGAATTTGGCGTTGAAGCCAACGTTGGCGCTCCGCAAGTGGCTTACCGCGAAACCATTACCAAAACCGTTACCGACGTTGACGGCAAGCACGTCAAGCAGTCCGGTGGTAAGGGTCAGTACGGCCACGCAGTCATTACCCTGGAGCCGTCCGGCGAGGGCAATGGCTACAAGTTTGTCGACGAGATCAAGGGTGGCGTGATTCCGCGTGAATTCATCCCGTCCGTGGACAAGGGTATTCAAAACACCCTGTCCAGCGGTATTCTCGCCGGCTTCCCGGTGGTTGACGTTACCGTGCGTCTGACCTTCGGTTCCTACCACGACGTCGACTCCTCGCAGATCGCGTTCGAACTGGCTGGCTCCCTGGCATTCAAAGAAGCCATGCGCCGCGCCGGTCCGTGCATCCTCGAGCCGATGATGGCGGTGGAAGTGGAAACTCCGGAAGAGTACATGGGCGATGTGATGGGCGACTTGAACCGTCGTCGCGGCATCGTTCAGGGTATGGACGACGATGGTTTGGGTGGCAAGAAGATCAAGGCCGAAGTGCCGCTGGCCGAGATGTTCGGTTACTCCACCGACCTGCGTTCCGCTACCCAGGGTCGTGCGACCTACTCCATGGAGTTCAAGCACTACTCCGAAGCTCCGAAGCATGTTGCCGACGCCGTAATGGCCGCTCGCAAGTAATGCGCGCTGAGGCTGGCCGGGCCGTGAGGTCCGGTCAGTCCCGATCTAATGTTCTTTAATTAAGGATTTTTGCAAAATGGCAAAAGAAAAGTTTGAGCGGACCAAACCGCACGTAAACGTAGGCACCATCGGTCACGTGGACCATGGTAAAACCACTCTGACCGCTGCTATCACCACCATTCTGTCCAAGAAGTTCGGCGGCGAAGCCAAAGACTACTCCCAGATCGACAGCGCGCCGGAAGAGAAGGCTCGTGGTATTACCATCAATACCGCTCACGTAGAATACGAAACCGAGTCC
>NZ_LDUR01000005.1:0-66389 GCF_001043705.1 Chromobacterium sp. LK11 | reverse complement strand
GCTGCGATGCTCGTCATGTTTATACCCACAATTGCTGCGGCTTGGGCCGGCACCTACCCCGTCTTGTGAACGGACCGGAGGCCGGCTCGGCCGCCATCTGCCACTCCGGCTTTCGCGTGAAAGCCGGTTCCTGCGTCCTCCCTCCTGCCGGGACGGCGAAGACCGCCCCGGCATGGCGGAGTTACATCTTGTAGCTGGCCTTCACGAAGTAGGCGCGGCCGACCGCGTCGGTGAAACGCGGGTCATAGCCCTGGGGCGTGGTTTCACCCTGATTGCTCCACGGCGGCAGCTGGTCGAACAGGTTCTTGATGCCGGCGGTCACCGTCAGTTGCTTGTTCCAGGCGTAGGAACCGGACAGGTTCCAGGTGGAGTAAGGCTTGACCATGTGGCTGGGGTCGGAATCGGTGTAGCCCGATTTGTAATCCTGAGCCAGGATGCCGCTCCACGATCCGCGCATCCAATTCAGCGCCAGATTGTGCTGCCAGCGGAAAGTGGGGCTGCCGTTGACGTAGGCGCCCAAGTCGCTGTGGTAGTCGCCGCCCTTCTCGTACTGGAAACTGTGTTTGCTGATATAGGTGCCGTCCAGGTTCACCGTGAAGTCGCCGATGGAGGTGCGCGGCAGACGGTAGGAGAAACCCAGATCAACGCCAGCGGCGCTGGTGTTGCCCAGGTTGTCGGTGAGGTCGGTCACGTACAGCAGGTTGTTCTTCGAATCCCGGACAAACAGGTTGGCGTATTTGACCGGGTTGGCGAAGATGGTCTGCTCGTTCAGCAATCCGATGGAGTTCTGGATATTGGTCCACCAGAAGTCCACGCTGGTGGTCAGGTCCTTGACCGGCTCCAGCACCATGCCGAAGGAGATGGACGAGGACTTTTCCGGCTGCAGGTTCTTGTTGCCGCCCGTCATCAGGTTTTGCTGAGTCTTGACGCAAGAGGTCGAGCCGGCGCCGGGCTGAGCCACGCCGCCCGGACACAACACCGGGTCGGTATAGTTCTTGGCGGTCAGTTGCTGCTGGGCCGGCTGGTTGATGTCGTACAGCGACGGCGCGCGGAAGCCGGTGCTGGCGGAGCTGCGCAGCAGCAGTTGCGGCATCGGCTGGTACTTCAGCGAAACCTTGGGGTTCACCGAGCTGCCGGAGTCGCTGTAGTGGTCGTAACGCACCGCCAGGTTGGCGTCCAGGTGCTTGATCACCGGGATGTCCACCTCGCCGTACAAGGCCTGGGCGTTGCGCTGGCCGCTGCCGTCGTTGGTCTTGGTCAGACCAGTACTCAGCGTATCGGTGGACAGCGCATGGTTATAGGTATGCTCGATGGTCTCGCGGCGCGCCTCGGCCCCGATGGCCACCGCCAGCATGCCTGCCGGCAATTGCAGCACTTCCTTGCTGACCTTGAAGTCGGCAAGGTCGAGCTTGGACTTGGCCTGCTCGATGCGGCCGCTGGACGAGAATGGCTTCCAGGCTGCCGGATCGGCGGTGCCCGGATCGAAGCCGTTGTTCAGCGCGTTCTGTAGCTTGCTCTGGCTCAGATAGCCGCCTTGCAGATCGTGAGTAACCTTGCTTTCCGAGTGGCCGAGGCCGGCGCGGTAATCCCAACCGGCGATCAGGCCTTCCAGATTCATCTGCAGACGCTGGGTGGTGGCGGTGGTGCTGTCCACACGCTCGCCGGCCGGCACCGAACGGCCATAGACCGGGAACGGCCCGTCCGCCGGGTTCTGGCCCGGCGCGGTCGGCGAGCTGACGTCGCCGGCGAACGGGGTAGGCGCCACCCAGGTAGTATTCTTGGTCTCGGTCACCAAGTATTGCAGCGACAGCTCGTGGTCGCCGATGCGAGTAGTGCCTTTGAGCACGCCGGTCTGCTGTTCGATCTCGGGCTGGATCGACGGGTACAGCGAATACAGCTGCGAACAAGCGCCGCTGCCGTCCGGCGTCGAATACGGCGGCGCGCAATTGGGCGAACCGGTGATCAGGTCGCCGCTGGGCAACAGGTAGTTGGGGGGGAAGCTGTTGACGCTGCGCTTGGTGCTGCTGGTGATCTGGGACGCGAAATCGCGCTGGGTGGCCATGATCTTGTTGGTCTTGTGATACTCGTAAGCGCCGTAGATGTTGAAGCCGTCCTTGCCCAGGTCGCCGTAGCCGTAGGACAGGTTGACGCTGCGCTCTTGGCCGCCGGAACGCTGCGGAGACAGCAGCTCGCCGCCGATGGACAGGCCCTGCATGGTTTTCTTGGTGATGAAGTTGATCACGCCGCCGATGGCGTCGGTGCCGTAAATGGCCGAGGCGCCGTCGCGCACCACTTCGATGCGGTCAATCACTGTCAGTGGAATGGCGTTGAGGTCGACCGAGGTGCCGTCCATCGGCTGGTTTACGATGCGACGGCCGTCCAGCAGGATCAAGGTGTACTGATGCCCCAGGCCGCGCAGGCTGGCGTAGGAGGCGCCGCCGGTGGAGGCCCCTACCGCGGCATTGGCGCCTTGGGAGGACTGGTTGGAAGCTAGGCTGTTGACCACTTGCTCAACCGACGTCATGCCCTGTTTGATCAGGTCGTCGGTCTTGATGATGGTCATCGGGATCGCCTGCTCCTGCTTGATGGAGCGCTTGATGTTGGAACCGGTGATTTCCACCCGGTCCAGGGTGGCGCTGTTGTCGTCGGCGTAAGCCAGAGACGCGGCGCCGACACCGAGCATGGCGAGCGCCAGCGCGATTTTCTTCTTGCGACAATTCATGATTCTCCAATCCCTTGTAAGTTCATTTGGCCACTGACCTCGTCGGGTTTATGGCTCTATCGAGAGCATCGTCGTGCTCATTTTTTGATCTGAACCGAAGGCGATCCGAGTGTGCGAATTAATCATGACCAGCGTCAATAAACTTTTCCGCGGCCGCCCCCCGCCATCTTCAGAGCGAGCAGGCACTATGTTTGAAGCAATACTTCTTAACGACTCAAAACCTTTATTAAACAAGCGTCTAACCGGAATTCGAAATCCACGCCGCCGAAAAACCAAATGCATATTTAGAGCAGTAGCTACAAAAAACAAGCATGTTTCAATCCCATGGTCATGTTGCTTTTTTGCAATCCCGTTAAAAACCGGGCAGCGTAAATACTTATTATTCTTTGTTTTTAACACTTGTTACATGTGAAAACCTGATAACAGCCATGATTTATTGGGATGCCGCTCTCTAAGCCTGGAACGCCGCGCGCCTCAGCCGCCAAAACGCCGATCCCCATCGCCGACCGCCCTCGCCGCCCCCACCGGCCCGCGCATGAGCCGCGCTCATGCGAAGCCTGCAACCTCTCCGCCCGGCGGGGCCAAGCGGCGCAAGCTGCGCGGCCGATCCACCACAGTTCACCCCTGTCCTGATTGCCATTTTCAAAGTTTGTGATTGACCAGCTAAATGATAACGATTATCATTTCTAAAAATTCACCCAGGAGGGATGTCCAATGAATGCCATGCTTGTGGGAGCCGATACCCTCGGCAATATTCCGGATGTGCTGCGCGATTTCGGCATCAACATCCATCGTCACGTCAGCGGCCGCAACAGCTCGCACCAACGCAAGGTGGACCGGCTGCCGGCCGGCACCGACCTCTTGATCCTGTTCACCGATTTTCTGGGCCACAACGTGATGCGCCATTTCCGCGAACTGGCCTCGGAAAACCAGATCCGCTTCATCGCCTGCCGCCGTTCGGTCTGTGCGCTCAAGCAATCGCTCACCGGAGCCGGCCTCAACGACAGCCAGTGCGCCGCCTGCCCGCATCAGTGCGCGGCGGCCAAGAGCGGCGGCGGCAAGCGCAAGCGCTGAGTTTTTTCTTACCACCCTTGAAATTAAAAGCCGGCTCCTGCCGGCTTCTTTTTATCCCGCGCCGCGGGCAAGAAAAAACCGGCCACAAGGCCGGTTGTTCGCCGCGCTTCAAACAAGCGGCTATTCGCCGCGCCCCGCCTTCCGCGCGGCCTCGCTCAACTGCTTGAGCTGCTGCGAGAAATTGCGGCAATTGCCGCACATGAACAGGTGCACGCGCAGGCGCACGTATTCCCACTGGCTCAAGGGACGGTCCTGAGAGGCCGAGATCAAACGGCTGGCCTGACGACAACTCAACTTCATACGCTAGCCTCCCGGCTCCAGCGGATCGAAAAACACTCCCGCAAGCTCATGCGGGCGCGATACAGCAATACGGAACAGTTGGTCGCGGTGATCTCCAGATTCTTACAGATCTCCGCAATCTCCATGCCCATCACCTCGCGCATCACGAACACCATCGCGGTGCGCCGCGGCATCACTTCCGAGCACTGTTCGAACACCTCCCAGAACTGGCGCGAAACCAAGGACTGCTCCGGGCCGCTCCAGGCCTTGACCGGCTCGCGCCAGTGGCCGTCGTGGCTGAACAGGCCGTCGAAATCTCCGTCGTCGGCCTCGTCCTCCAGCGATTCGAACAACTTCTCCTTGCCCTTGCGGCGCAAGGCGTCGATCAGCTTGAAGCGCAGGATGGAGGTCAGCCAGGTGCGCAGCGTGGATTTGCCGCTGAAGGAGGCACGCGACTCCAGCGCTGCCAGCAGCGTCTCCTGCACCGCCTCGTCGGCGGCGTCTCTTTCGCGCAGCTGCGCCAGCGCGTAGCGGAACAGATACGGCCGTTCCGCTTCTATGTCTCGGTCTTCTATCATTCCCTATCCGCTTTCTTAGAGTCTGTTTACGATCTCGCGAGCTAAAGCGAGACAAGGCGAAAACAGCTGAGAAAGCGGAGTGTACACACGGTACATGAGCATTTCGAAGTTGTACTCACCGTGCCACGCTCCACGACGCGCAGCAGATCGTAAACAGGCTCTTACCGCTCATTCGCGGCAGAAGTCCACCGCCTGGTCCAGGCGCTCCACCGCGATCACCTGCAACCCCTCTATCGGCTGGCGCGGCCGGTTGGCCTGCGGCACGATGGCGCGGGTGAAGCCCAGCTTGGCGGCCTCTTTCAGACGCTCCTGGCCTCGCGCCACCGGGCGCACCTCGCCGGCCAGGCCCACTTCGCCGAACACCACCAGCTTTTCCGGCAAGGCCTTGTTGCGCAGCGAGGACACCATGGCCAGGATGATGGCCAGGTCGGCCGCCGGCTCATTGATCTTGACCCCGCCCACCGCGTTGAGGAACACGTCCTGATCAAAGCAGGCGACGCCGCCGTGGCGGTGCAGCACCGCCAACAGCATGGCCAGCCGGTTCTGCTCCAGGCCCACGGTCAGGCGCTTGGGCTGGAAGCCGTGGCAATCGTCCACCAGCGCCTGGATCTCCACCAACAACGGGCGGCTGCCCTCTTGGGTGACCAGCACGCAGGAGCCGGACACATCGTCGCGGTACGAGGACAGGAAGATGGCCGAGGGATTGGACACGCCCTTGAGGCCGCGGTCCGTCATCACGAACACGCCCAGCTCGTTGACCGCGCCGAAGCGGTTCTTGATCGCGCGTATCATCCGGTAATTGGAGTGGGAATCGCCTTCGAAATACAGCACGGTGTCCACCATGTGCTCCAGCACGCGCGGGCCGGCCAGCGAGCCTTCCTTGGTGACGTGGCCCACCAGCAGGATGGTGATGCCGGTCTGCTTGGCCATTCGCGTCAACTGCGCCGCGCATTCGCGCACCTGGGACACCGAGCCCGGCGCCGAGGTCACCTGGTCGGTGTACAGGGTCTGGATGGAGTCGATCACCGCCACTTCCGGCTGCTCGCGCTTCAGCGTTTCCAGAATGGCTTCCAGCCGGATTTCCGCCAGCAGGTTGACCCGCTCGGTGGCCACCGACAGTCGGGTCGCGCGCAGCGCGATCTGCTGCGGCGATTCCTCGCCTGACACGTAGAGCACCTTGCGGCGCGCGCCGATTTCGGACAAGGCCTGCAGCAGCAGCGTGGATTTGCCGATGCCCGGATCGCCGCCGATCAGGATCACCGCGCCGCGCACCACGCCGCCGCCCAGCACCCGGTCCAGCTCGTCGATGCCGGACGGGTCGCGCGGCACTTCCTCGGTTTGCACATCGGACAGTTTCTGCACCTGGGTGGCGCTGTCGCTCCAGGATTGAAAACGGGCGTTGGCCGCAGGCGCGGCCTGCACCGCCTCGGTCAGGGTGTTCCAGGCATTGCAATGCGGACACTGGCCCTGCCATTTGGGCGTTTGACCGCCGCACTCGGCGCAACTGAAAACGGTTTTGATTTTTGCCATCAGGACAACGGAAAGAAGTGGAGGGGCTCAGCCGTGCGAACCAGGCGCAGGGCTGTTCTTATTGAGTTCATTGATGATGTTGAGCAGACGTTTCTGCTCCGGCTCCGCGCCGGAGGCGGCCTTGGATTTCTCGCCGCCCTCGCCGGCGGGCTTGTTGCGTATCGCCGCCAGCACCGCCTCCACTTGCGGATCGGTGCGCGCGGCGCGCTCGGCCTCTTCGTTGCTCAGCGGCCTGGGGCCGGAGGACGAGAGGTTGGCGCTGGATTTTTCCGTCGGCGCGGACGCCGCGCCGTGGCTGCTGGCGGTGGGCGCCGGCATGCCGGCGGGGGCGGACGCTTCCTTGGGCGGCTCCATGGTGTCCAGCTTGTTCTTGGCCATGTACTCGTTCATCTCGCGCCAGCCGGCGTAGATCGCCGCCTTGTCGGCTTCGGGATTGCGCAGATAGCACTCTTCCAGCGAACGGCCAGTCTGACGGCAGGCCGCGCCTATCGCCTTGTTGGCGTCCTTGGTCAAGCCGGTGACGTTGCCCACCCAGTTGCAGCCGGTCAACGCCAGCAACAGCGGCAACCACAGCCATCGCCCTATGCTCATGCCTCGCCCCTTCCCCTCAAGCGCGCCGGGCGCGCAAATCCAGTTCCACGATCTCGCCGCTGCGGCCCTGGCTGGCGGGCCCCAGCCAATACACCAGGTGCGGCATCAAGTCCGCCAGATCGCCGCGCTCGGACTTGTCCTCGCCCGGGTGAGTACGGTTGCGCTGCGGCGAATTCACCGGCCCCGGGATCAGCTGGTTGACGCGCAGCTGCGGGTAAACGTCCCATTCGTTGGCGGCCACCTGGGTCAGGTAGTTGAGGCCGGCCTTGGACGCGCCGAAACCGCCCCAGTACGGCGCCGGGTGCAGCGCGTGAGTTTCGCCGACGAACAGCACCGCCGCGTCCGGCGAGTCCTTCAACAGCGGCAGACAGGCCCGGGTCAGCGCGAACGGCGCCACGGTATTGATCCGGTACTGGTCCATCCACTCTTCCACCGTCTGATTGGACAGCGGCGACAGCGCGTAAAAATGCGAGGCGCAGTGCAGGATGCCGTCCAGCCGGCCCAGCTCGCGTTTGATCATCATCGCCAGATTGTTGAAATCGCCCTCCGCCGCCTTCAGCAAGTCCAGCGGCACCGCCGCCGGCTCCGGCCCGCCGGCGGCCGCTATTTCATCGTAGACCTTCTCCAGGCCTTTGACGCTGCGCGCCAGCAACACCACGGTGGCGCCGTGGCGCGCCAAAGTCAGCGCGGCTTCGCGGCCTATGCCCTGGGTGGCGCCGGTGACCAGCACCACGCGGCCTTGAAATGCGTTAGAGGCGATATCTGTCGTCATTTTTTTTCGCTATCTTGTAATCAGGGCCATCGGCGGCGCGCTTCTGCGGCCGCCGGATGGCTCACAGTCTTCCAATCACCGCGCGGGCGGCTGCGACGCCGCTTCGAACGGCCCCCTCCAAAGTGGCAGGATAATCAGCATGCGTCCAATCTCCCGCCAAATAAAGCGATTGTACCGGGCTTGGCTGCGCCGGTCGCCTCATATCGACCAAACTGGCAAAAGTGGCCCGCCGCTCCGCCAGCACCCGGAAATCAAGCCGCCGGCCGGCGCGCGGATCAAGGCGGCGCACGTCGGCCTCCACCAGAGCAGCCAGTTCCTCTTGCGCAAGCGCGTCCAGATGCTGCGGCGCGCTCATCACCGCGGCCACCCAGCCGGTTTCGCCCATCAACGCGCCGCGGTCGAACAGCCAGTCGGCGACGCCGCCGCTGCAGGCGCACATCGGCGCCGGCAGGCGGAGCACGCCTTCAAACTGCAGGTAGACGGTGTAGATGGGCCAATAACGATAAGCATCGGTCAGCTGGCGCAGCGCTGGATCCGCCGTCAGTTCCGCCGCGTGATACGGCGCCACCGCCAGCACGGCGGCATCGAAACGCTCGCCGTCCACGCTCACCCCCGTTGAATCCTCCGCCACGCCGCGCACGCGCCGGCCGGCGCGCAGATCCGCGCCGCGCGCGGCCAGCCAGCGCCAGGCCGGCTCGGGGAACAGCGCGGACAAGTCCGCTTTCGGCAGCAAGAGATCGCTGGCGGCGCGATCCGCGCCCAGGCTGTCGCGCAGCACCGCGGCCAGCACCCGCATCGACGCCAGCTCCGGCGGCGTATTGAGGCCGGACAGCACCAACGGCCGCCAGAACTCGCGGGTCAGCGCCTCCGACTGTCCTTGCTCCGTCAGCCATTGCGTCACCGCGCAATCCGGCTCCACCCGCCAGCCCCGCCCTTTCAAACGCTGCAGGGCCAGCGCCAGCCGCGCCTTGTCGCCCCAGCTTACGCCGCGCGCCGTCAACAGGCCGGCGGCCAGGTGCAAGGGCGCCGGCAGCCGCGGACAACGCAGGCTGATGCCGCCCTGGCGCCGCCAATTCATCGGCAGGCGCAGCAAGGCCCGGCTCTCGTCCACGCCCACCGCCGCCATCAGCCGCAGGCATTCGCGGTAGGCGCCGATCAGGATGTGCTGGCCGTTGTCCAGCCGGCTGCCGGGCACGCCGATGCGGCGCGCGCGGCCGCCCGGCTCGCGCCCGGCCTCGAACACGGTCAGCTCCGCCCGGCCGGCCAGCTCCACCGCGGCGGCGAGGCCGGCCCAGCCGGCGCCGATCACGGCGACGCGCGGCTTGCTCATCGGCGGCTCACGGCCGGTAGCCGAAGGTCCAGGTTTTCCATGCCAGCCACAGTTTGCGGATGGGGGTCAGCGACAGCCGCTGATTGAGCACCTTGGCCGGACCGTCCAGCTTGATTTCCTCCAGCGTGGCGCGGTAGATCGCCGCCATCAGCAGGCCGGGACGCTGCGCCTTGCGGTCCGTGGCCGGCAACATCTCCCAGGCCTGGCGGTAATACTGCTGCGCGCGTTCGATCTGGAATTCCATCAGCGCCTTGAAAGCCGCGCTTTCCTCGTAGTGCAGGATGTCCATCGCCGGGCAGTTGAAGCGCTGCAACTCCTCCATCGGCAGATAGATGCGGTCGCGGCGCGCGTCCTCGCCCACGTCGCGGATGATGTTGGTCAGCTGGAAGGCGATGCCCAGCTCGTGCGCGTACTCCAGCGTCTTCTCGTCGCGATAGCCGAAGATGCGCGCCGCCAGCTGGCCCACCACGCCGGCCACGCGGTGGCAGTACAGCAGCAGGTCCTGGAAGCGCTGATAGCGCGCCATGCTCAGGTCCATCGCCATGCCGTCTATGATTTCCTCCAGCTCGCTCTGCGGCAGGCCGAAGGCGCGCGCGTGCGGCTGCAGCGCCTGCATCACCGGGTGCTCCGGCGCGCCCTGGTAGAGCTTGGCCACTTCGCCGCGCCACCAGGCCAGCTTGGCGCTGGCCACATTGGGGTCGTGGCATTCGTCCACCACGTCGTCCACCTCGCGGCAAAACGCGTACAGCGCGGTAATCGCGCGGCGGCGCGGCTCCGGCAAGAATCGAAAGCTGTAGTAGAAGCTGGAGCCGCTGGCGGCGGCCTTGTCCTCGCAATACTGATCAGGCGTCACGCGCCACTCCTGTCCTAGCGGCGGCCGCGGCGGGCCGCCGTTCTTCAATCATATTCATCGTCGTCGCGCCGCGGCGCTCACTTGGCGCGCGCCGCGCGCCACAGCATATAGAGCCAGTCGCGCCAGTTCAGCACCGGACGGCTGCGGAACACGTCGCCGCCGGAGTCGTGCAGTTTCTTCAGGATGCGCTCCCCGCCCAGGATGATCAGCCTCAGCTCCAGCCCCATCCTGCCCTTCAATACTTTGCCCAGCGGCGCGCCGGCCTGCAACATCTTGCGGGCGCGCTCGATCTGGGCGCGCATCATCGGCTGCCACAGGCCGCCGGCGTCGCGCGCGGCGATCTGCGCCTCGGTCACCCGAAAGCGCTGCAAATCCTCCTGCGGCAGGTAAACCCGGCCCTTGCGCCAGTCCAGCTCCACATCCTGCAGGAAGTTGATCAGCTGCAGCGCGGTGCAGATGCCGTCCGACATCGCCAGCGAGCGCCTATCGTTCTCGCCGTACAGGGCCAGCATCAGCCGGCCCACCGGGTTGGCGGAGCGGCGGCAGTAGTCCGCCAGCTCCGCGTAATCGCGATAGCGGGTTTTTTCCACGTCCTGGCGGAAAGCCGCCAGCAGATCGTGAAACGGCTGCAAATCCAGGCCGTGCTCGGCGATCGCCGCCGCCAGATTGCGCATCAACGGCGTATCCGGCGTCTGGCCGGCGCCGATGCGCTCCAGCTCCGCGCCCAGCCGGTCCAGTTCGGCCAGCCTCCGCTCGGGAGCGTCGTCGCCCTCGTCCGCCACATCGTCGGCGTAGCGCGCGAAATGGTAGATCGCATGCACGGCGCGGCGCATCCTGCGCGGCAGCAGGACGGAGCCCACCGGGAAATTCTCGTAATGCCCAACCGACATCGGCTTGCTTCCTGTTGTATGGCCGGCGAATCGGCGATTATAACCGAGCATCCCGGCGCGCTCCTATGCCGCCGGCCGCGCCGCCTCCAGAAAATTATCCAAAAAAAGTGAAGCCGGCTATTTACAAGCCAAGGGCCCTGCCATATACTGCGCAGCACTGTGAAACGCAGCCGGTGCGGGGGTATAGCTCAGTTGGGAGAGCGCTTGCATGGCATGCAAGAGGTCAGCGGTTCGATCCCGCTTACCTCCACCAAAAACTGCGCCACAGCAAGACGCCGCTCGATGCGGCGCGCAGCGAAAGCCGATTCCGAGGAATCGGCTTTTTGCATTTCTCCCCCGCCTTTTCCCGCTTGCCTTTTTTTGTTGCGGCGCAAATAACTAAAGCAAGTTCATTCCGCCTCCCGTCGCGGAGCCTCCGTATGCCGCGAGTCCGCCTGATCTTCCTGCTGCTGTCGCTGTGCGCGCCCGTCGTCGCGGCCGAGCCGCGCCCGGCCGCCCTGCGGCTGTGCACCGAGGACATGGACTCGCCGCCGTGGCGCAGCCAGAACGGCCCCAGCCTGAGCCTGCTGATGCTGAAGGCCGCCGCCCAGAAAACCAATATCAAGCTGGAAATCCGGGAGATGGCCTGGATACGCTGCCTGAGCGAGGTGCAAAACAATCAGATCGACGGCGTGTTCGAGATCAGCTTCAAGCCGGACCGCCTGCGCATCGGCGTCTACCCGATGAAGGGCGACGCCCCCGATCCGGCGATGCGCATGCATCTGGACGGCTACAGCCTGTACCGGCTGAAGGGTTCGAAACTGGACTGGGACGGCCAGAGCCTCAGCCATCTGGACGGCGCCGTCGGCGCTCAGACCGGCTTCTCGGTGATCGCCCAACTGCAGGCGCTGGGCGCGCCGGTCGACGACAGTTCGCGCAACCCGGAACAGAACCTGAACAAGCTGCTGGCGCGCCGCATCGGCGCCCTGGCCCTGCCCACGCTGACCGGCGACAGCCTGCTGGCGAGCAATCCCCTCTATAAGGACAGGATAGAAAAAGTGGGGCCGGACCTGGTCGCCAAGCCTTACTACCTGATCTTTTCCCGCCGCTTCGCCGACGGCCATCCCAAGCTGACCCGCCAACTCTGGGAGGCCATCGCCCAAACACGGGAATCTCCCGACTACCGCAAAGCCCTGCAAGACGCGCTGCGCCAGCTCAACCGCTGACGCCCCCTGTTGCGCCCCCGCTATCCCAAATCGGCAAAACGCCGCGCGCCCGCTTGCCCTTCCGCGCGAATCTTGCGAGCGTAAGCCTGGTTCACGACTCGCGCCGCGGGGAAAACATGACTGCTCGCCTGCCTGCCCACACCGCCGAGCCCGTCCGCGGCGGCGGCCTGATCGCCCTGATCGCCTTCGCCGCCGTCGCGCCGCTGGTGCTGATGACCGCTCCGGCGCTGGCCAGCCAATTGGCCGGCCAGTTCGGTCTGGGGCCGGAACGGATCGGCCGCCTGTTCGCGGTGGAGCTGGGCGCGATGAGCCTGGCTACGCTGCCGGCCTATCTCTGGCTGCCGCGCGTGGACTGGCGCCGCGCCGCCGCCTGCGCCGGCGGGCTGTTCATCGCCGCCAACCTCGCCTCCTGTTTCGCCGCCACTTACGCCGAACTGCTGCCCTGCAGGCTGCTCAGCGCGCTGGCCGGCGGCTCGCTGATGATTCTGTGCCTGTCCACCGCGGCGGCCAGCGCCAACCCGGACCGCGCCTACGGCCTGTGGGTTTCCGGCCAGCTGGCGCTGGGCGCCTTGGGACTGGCGCTGTTTCCGGCCTGGTTCGCCCGCTACGGCATCGCCGCCTGTTATCTGAGCCTGGCGGCGCTGATGGCCCTGTGCCTGCCGCTGGCCCGCTGCTTCCCGCCCTCGGCGGCCAGGCCCGGCCGGCCGGCCGACGCGGAGGCGCAGCCCTGGCGCCCGGCGCTGGTCGGCGCGGCCGCCACCTTGTGCTTCTACGTCAGCCTGAGCGGCACCTGGACCTTCATCGGCGGCATCGCCGCCCAGGCCGGCCTGACGCCGCGGCAAAGCGGCGATTGGCTGGCGCTGGCCACCTTGATGGGCATCGTCGGCTCGGTCTGCGCCGCGGCGATAGGCGGCCGCGGATCGCGCCGCCGTCTGCTGATCGCCGGCTACGGGCTGATGCTGCTGTCGCTGGCCCTGCTGCTGGGCGCGCCGCGCGTCGGCCGCTTCGCGGCGGCGGCGCTCGTCTTCAAATACGCGTGGACCTTCATCCTGCCCTTCATCCTGGCCACGCTGGCCGCGCTGGACCGCAGCGGCCGGCTGATGAGCACCGTCAATCTGGCCATAGGCGGCGGCCTGGCGCTGGGGCCGGCGCTGGCCGGAGAATTGATGGCCGCCCACGGTCAAAACCCGCAAACCCTGCTGCTCGTTTCAATGGGGCTCGCCGCGCTGTCGCTGGCCCTGTTGCTGACGCTGCGGCCCACAACGATCAGGAGTCCGCAATGACCTCCCGCACCGCGTTTCTCTTTGACGAGCTCTGTTTATGGCATAGCGTCGGCCCGCACGCGCAGATCCTGCCGGTGGGCGGCTGGGTGCAGCCGCCGTCCGGCGGCGGCCACGCCGAATCCCCGGACAGCAAGCGCCGGCTGAAAAGCCTGATGGACGTGTCCGGCCTCAGCGCCCGGCTGCAAGTGCGCGGCGCGCCGCCCTTGGCCGAGGAGGATCTGCTGCGCGTGCACACGCCCGCCTATCTGCAAGGCTTCAAGGCGCTCAGCGACGCCGGCGGCGGCGAGTTGGGGCCGCAGGCGCCGATAGGCCCGGGCAGCTATGAAATCGCCAAATTGTCCGCCGGTCTGGCCTGGGCCGCGGTGAACGCCGTGCTTGCCGGCGAGGCCGACAAGGCTTACGCGCTGTCGCGCCCGCCCGGCCATCACTGCTCGGCGGACGGCGCAATGGGCTTCTGCTTCCTGGCCAACGCCGCCCTCGCCGCGGAACTGGCCATCGCCCGCCACGGCCTGAGCCGCGTCGCCATCGTGGACTGGGACGTGCACCACGGCAACGGCACCCAGTCGATTTTTTACCGACGCGGCGACGTGCTGACCCTGTCCCTGCATCAGGACGGCTGTTACCCGCCCGGTTCCGGCGGCGCCGAGGAGCGCGGCGAGGGCGACGGCCTGGACGCCAATCTGAACATCCCGCTGCTGCCCGGCGGCGGCCACCAGGCCTATCTGGACGCGATGCGGCTGCTGGTCTTGCCGGCGCTGCGACGCTTCCGGCCCGAATTGATCATCGTCGCCTGCGGCTACGACGCCAACGCCGTCGATCCCCTGGCCCGGATGCAGGCGCACAGCGACACCTTCCGCGCCATGACGCGGCAACTGGCCGACTTCGCCGACGCCGAGGCGGGCGGACGGCTGGTCCTGTTGCACGAAGGCGGCTACTCCGAAGCCTACGTGCCCTTCTGCGGCCTGGCCGCGCTGGAGGCGCTGTCCGGCGTCCGCACCGAGGTGGCGGACCCGCTGCTGGAGCTGATCGTCGCGCAACAGCCCGGCGCGCCGATGCGCGAACTGCAGACGCGCTTGCTGGAAGCGCAGGCCGAGCGGCGCGGATTCTGAGCAAACCCGGCGATCACGCCGTCCATCCGATAAGGAACTGCCCCATGTCCAATCCCACCCCCGAGTTCATCCAGGTCGGCGCCCTGGCCGACGGCTTCGCGCCCGACAGCCTGACCCTGCCCCGCTGCGCCGAACTCGACGGTCAAAGCCTGCGGCTGTGCTTCGACGACGACAGCGCCGCGGATTGCCGGCTGGAGCCCGGCGGCGACGCGCGCGTCGTCATCGTCCGGCCGGGGCTGGCCTCGACGCTGGCCGGCGTAGACGGCTGCCACGCCAGCTCCTTGCGGCCCGGCGTCTACTTCCTCGACTTCCGTCACCAGGGCCCGGCCGCGCTGTCGCTCAGCCTGGTCCTGGACCTGGCGCAACGCCGCTTCACCCTGGTCCGGGGCAACTTGCCCGACGCCGCCGCCGCGCGGATCTGCGCCTTCGACCGGGTGGCTCGCCAGCTGGAGCTGACCGGCGTGGACGTCGAATTCCTCCACGGCGCGCTTGATCAGCCCGCCGCGGCCGTCCCGCCGCATCCGCCCAGCCGCGACTTGATCGGCATGCGCAACCGCTACCGCTACAGCCCCACCGAGTGCTACGAGCACATCTACCTGAACGACAGCTTCTACGCCTGGCATTGCCTGGAAGGCGTGGAGCGCGGGCTGGCCGACGTTGACCGCTGCCACTGCCTGCAAGTGGCGGAGCGCCTGTATTTGTTCGTCTGGCGCGAGAAGATCATTCCCACCCTGGGCGTGATCCTGATCGACCTGGAAGGCATGCGCACCGACGGCAAGATCTTCGGCTATCAGGACGGAGACTTCGGCGCCGCCCGCAACTTCCGGGTGGGCGCGCAGGCCAGCATCGTCAACCACACTCGCGCTTGAAGCGCCGCGCCGGCCTTCAGTCCCGTTCCAGCCGCGAATACGCCAGCGTCGGCACATCCACCGCCATCGCGCCACCGTCGGCGGTCAGGCAAGCGCCGCTGACGATCGCGGCCTCGTCGGACAGCAGAAAGCGGCAGATCGCGGCGATCTCCGCCGGCGTCGCCGGCCGGCGCAAAGGCAGGTCGGCGGTGACGCGCCGGTAGGCGGCGTCCAGGTCTTCGCCATGGGCCGCCATCAGCGGCCGCATCTCCTCGTCCGCCATCGGCGTGCGCACCCAGCCCGGGCACAGCGCGTTCACCCGCACCGCCGGCCCGTAGTCGCGCGCCAGCGAGCGGGCCAGCCCCAGCAGGGCGTGCTTGGCCACCACATAGCCGCAGGCTTGCGGCCCGGCCGCCAGCCCGGCGATGGAGGCCATCAACACCATGCTGCCGCCCTGCGAGATCAGGTCCGGCAGGCAGGCGCGGGCGCTGACGAAGGCGGTGTCCAGATTCGCGCGCATCGCGGCGCGCCAGGCCTCGTCGTCGGTTTCCAGCGCCGCGCCCAGGCCCAGGCCGCCGGCGCAGGCCGCCAGCCCGTCCACCCGGCCCCAGCGCGCATGAATGCGCGCCAGGAAATCCTCCCAGGCCGCGGCGTCGGCGGCGTCCCCCGCCAAGGCCAGGCCGCCGGTATCCTCCGCCAGCGCCAGCAACGGACCGGCCCGCCGCCCCACCAGGGCCAGCCGCGCGCCCTCGGCGGCGAAACGGCGCGCGCAGGCCGCGCCGATGCCGGAGCCCGCTCCGGTGATCACAATGGTTTTATCGCGCAAAGACATCGCAGCCTCCTTTGAGCTAACGCTCCTCGAACTCGCCGACGGCAAGCGTCGGCATTATGTTAATATATTCATTTAATGAACCAGACAGCCCAGCCTCCGTTCTCATTCCGCGACTAGAAGCAAAGGAGCCGCCATGACCCCCACGCAACGCCCCTGTCAATATCAACTGCCGCAACGCCTGCTGCGCGCGCGCGAAGCGGTGATGAGCTACTTCCGGCCGGTGCTAAGCCGCCACGGGCTGTCGGAACAACAATGGCGCGTCTTGCGCCTGCTGGCGGAGCACGGCGACATGGAGGCCGGCGACATCGCCCAGCGCGCCGGCATTCATCCGCCCAGCCTCAGCGGCATTCTGATTCGGATGGAAAGAGACGGCCTGGTCTACCGCAACCGCGCCCAGAACGACAATCGCCGCCTGATCGTCTCCTCAAGCCAGCGCGCGATGACGCTGACCCAGAGCATCATCCCCTTGTCCAACGACTGCTACCGCCGGATCGAGGCCCATTTTTCCCCGGCCAAGCTGCAGGCCCTGCTGGCTTTGCTGGACGAGCTGGAAAACCTGCCCGCGCCGTCTTAGAACGTGTTTACGATCTCGCGAGCAAGAGCGAGACAAGGCGAAAACCGCTGAGAAAGCGGAATGTACAAGTGGTACATGAGCATTTCGAAGCGGTTTTTAACGCCGTATCGCCAACGCGCAGCAGATCGTAAACAGGTTCTTAGAACCTGTTTACGATCATTCCCGACTAAGCCCGCCCCGCCTCCGCCGCCAGCAAGACGCGGCGGCAGGCGGCCAGGCTGGCCAGCAGCGCCAGGCCCTGCACTCCGCGCAGGCCGATGTAGCGCCGCAGCGGCGGCAGACGGCAGGCCACCTCGCTGGCGCCGTAAGGCTCCAGGCACACCTGCCAGCCGTCCCGGCCGCCCAGCAGCTCGCAGCGCTTGAAGTCCAGCGGCGACAAGGCGGTGCGCAGATCCGCGTCCGAGCGCAGGCGCTCCAGCAACGGCGCCAGCGCCGCGGCGTCTCCGTCCAGCAAGTCGACGACGATGCCGCTGCGGCGCCAGAAGCCGCCGTGACGCAGGCGGATGCGCGCGCGGCCGGGCTCGCCCGGCACTGTCAGCCGGAACTCGCAGGCCACCAGATGCGCCAGCCAGCCGGCCTCCACCCGCTCCCGCGCCGAAAAGCTCCAGTCCCCGTGCGGAAACCGAAAGCGCCGCTCCTCCTCCGCTTCTGCGGCCAGGCCGTCCAGCTCCGGCCAGTCCAGGCTCAGCCGCGCCAACATCGCGCCCGGGCGATAGCCGTCCGGCCTGCGCCAGGCCTCAACCAGCCGCGGCCACACGTTCCAGCTCCCGCCGCAGGGCCTCGTCGTCCTCGCCCGCGCGCTGCGCGTTCAGAATCTGCTCCAGCGGCACCGGCCGGAAAGGGTTGACCTTTTGCACCAGCAAGGTCCACAGCAGCGCGTACAGCAGGGTCAGCCCCAGCATCCAGCCGAAGGGCACGTAGATGTCGCGCGCCTGCATACCGGGCGGGGTGATGAAACAGATCGCCAGCACGATGCCCAGCGCGGAGCCTATCTGCGGCAGCGGAAACCACGGCGAGCGGTAGGCGCGCGGGAAATCCGGCCGCGTCAGCCGCAACCTCACCACGGACAGGGTCACCAGCAGATAGGCCACGCCCCAGGAACAGACCGCCGCCAGCACCAGAGGCATGATGCGGTCCAGATCGCCCTGGATCAACCAGGCGTGGACACAGGGAATCAGAACCGCCGCCGCGATGCCGCACCACGGCGTGTTGAAGCGCGGATGCAGATAGGCGAAGCAGCGCGGCAAGGCGCCGTCCTGGGCCATGCCGTACAGGATGCGCGGCAGCGCCGCCATCAGGGTGTTGATCGTCGCCGCGCCGGCCAGCAACAAGCCTATCCCCAGCCAGATCTTGCCGAACGGCCCCATCACCCGTTCGGCGAAGGCCGGCAGCGCCATCGGCGTGTCCAGCAGCCGCGGGCCGTCGGGATGAGCCGGGTCCAGCGGGGTATTGGCCACCTGCCGCACCATGGCCGCGCCGTACAGCAGCATGGTGACGGCCACGCCGCTGAGCCCTATCTTCAAGGCCCGCGGAATGGCGCGTCCGGAATCGCGCAGCTCCGGCGCCAGCGGCGTCACCAGCTCCGCGCCGACGAACATGAACATCGCCATGCCCACCAGGCTGAGCAGCAGGCCGGGATCGTCCAGCCGCAGCGGCGCGCCAAACCAGCCGCCCAGATCCACCGCCGGCGCGTGCAGCAGGCCGGCCACGCCAAACACCGTCAGCGTCGCCCACATGCAGAAGGTCAGCGCCACCTCGGCCTTGCCGAACAGCGTCACCCCCAGCGCGTTGAGCGCGCCGAAAACGATGACCAGGCCCACGCCCACCATCCAGGCGCTGCCGCTCTTTTCCAGCATGGTGTTCAGGTGATCGAAATTCACCAGCGCCATGATGCCGGACAGAATGGTCTCGGCGGTGCCGGCGAACACATGCACCAGCAGATAGGCCGACAGGGTGCCGGCGATGGCCAGGCCGCGGCCCAGGCCGGCGCTGATGTAATCGTAGACCGCGCCGGAAGTCGGCAGCATCGCCGCCGCTTCGGCGAAAGTGGTGGCCTGCGCCTGCATCATCAGATAGGCGATCAGCATCGCCAAGGCGAAGGTGCTGCCGGCCATGCCGAAACCGCTGGTGGCGGTCAGTATCACCGGGCTGGCCATCACCACGCCCACCGAGCTGGCCAGCGCCACCGGAAAGCCCACCACGCCGCGGCTCAGGCTGCGGCTCAAACGTTCGCTTACAGACATGCTTCTCCTCCCTCTCCATCCGTCGTCGCGCCGGCCGCCGCTCTTCACGAGCCTGGCGGCGTGCCGGCGCGGCCGGTCGCTCCCCGTTCGGGCCGGCCCGCTCAGGCCTCGGCCAGTCCGGCCTCCAAAGCCGACGCGATGACGTCGGCGTGCTCGCGCTGCAACACCAGCGGCGGCGACAGGATGATCTTGCTGCCCACCGGCCGCACCAGCGCGCCGGCCCGGCGCGCGATCTCCGCCACCTTGTCGGCGTAGCCGCTTTGCGGATCGATGGGCTCCCGGCTGGCCTTGTCCTTGACCAGGTCCAGGGCCAGCATCAAGCCCTTGCCGCGCACCTCGCCCACCGCCGGGTAACGCTCGGCCAGCGGCCGCAGCCGCTCCAGCAGATAGTCGCCCATTTCCGCCGCCCGGGCCGGCAGGTCTTCCTCCTGCACGATGCGCAGATTGGCGAGGGCGGCGGCGCAGGCCACCGGGTGGCCGGCGTAGGTGTAGCCGTGCATGATGACGCCGTCGAAGTCGCCGTTGGCGGCGAAAGCGTCCGCCACCCGCTGGTTGACCACGGTGGCGCCCAGCGGCAGATAGCCGGAGGAAATGCCTTTGGCCAGGCACATCAGGTCCGGCTTCACCCCCCACAGCCGGCTGCCGAACATGGAGCCGGAGCGGCCGAAGCCGGTGACCACCTCGTCGGCGATCAACAACACGCCGTGGCGGTCGCACACCTCGCGCACCCGCGGCCAATAGCTGGCCGGCGGCACGATGACGCCGCCGGCGCCCTGGATGGGCTCGGCGATGAAGGCCGCCACCGTGTCCGGGCTCTGGAACAGGATTTCGCGCTCCAGCATCCGCGCGCAGATCTCGGTCAGCTCCTCCGGATCTTCGGTGAACGGATTGCGGTAGGGCCACGGGGTCTCCACGTGGAAGCAGCCGGGCAGCAGCGGTTCGTAGTTGCGGCGGAACACCGTGTTGCCGTTGACCGAGCCGCCGCCGAAGTGGGTGCCGTGGTAACCCTGTTTCAGCGAGATGAACTTGACCCGGTCCGGCTGGCCCTTGAGCCGCCAGTACTGGCGCGCCAGCTTGAGCGCGGTTTCCACCGCGTCGGAGCCGCCGGAGCTGAACACCACCCGCGCCATGTCCTCCGGCCGCAGCATGTCGATCAGCAGCGCGGACAACTCCTCCGCCCGCGGATGGGAAATGCCGTCGAACAGCTGGAAATACTCCAGTTCGTCCAGTTGCCGGGTGATCGCCTGCTTGATTTCGGGGCGGTTGTGGCCAACGTTGACGTTCCACAGCCCGGCCACGCCGTCCACCAGCTTGCCGCCCTGATCGTCGAACACATGGCAGCCCTCGCCGCGCACGATGCGGATGGGTTGCCGCTCTTTCATCGCGTTGGGATGCAGCATCGGGTGCCAGAAACGGGCCTTGTCGTAAGACATGTCTTTCTCCTGAATCAAAGTGGAAGCGCGTCCGCGCTCAATGGGCGATGCAGACCGACTTGATCTCGGTGAAGCTCTCCACCGCGCCCTTGCCGAATTCGCGGCCCAGGCCGGACTCCTTGTAGCCGCCGAAGGGCATGCCCGGGTCCAGCGGAATATGGCTGTTGACCCAGACCGTGCCCGCCTGCAGCCGCGGCACGATGTCCAGCGCCGCCGACAAATCATTGGTCCACACGCTGGCGGCCAGGCCGTAGCGCGTGTCGTTGGCCAGCGCCACCGCCTCGTCCACCTCGTCGAAAGACATCAGCGCCAACACCGGGCCGAACACCTCCTCGCGCGCCACCGGATTGTCCGGCGCCAGCTCCGTCATCACCGTCGGCCGCACGAAATAGCCGGGCAAATCGGCGGCGCCGCCGCCGGTCAGCACGCGGGCGCCGGCGGCGCGGCCGCGCTCGATCAGCTGGCACACCGCCTGCTGCCGCCGCTGCGACACCAGCGGGTTGACCTGGGCGTCCAGATCCATGCCCGGCCCCAGCCGCATGCCGGCGACGGCGGCGGACAGCGCCTCGGCGAACAGATTGAATTTGCTGCGGTGCACGTACAGCCGCGAGGCGGCGGCGCAAACCTGACCCTGATTGAGAAAACCGCCCAGCAAAGCGCCCCGCACCGCCTGGTCGATGTCGGCGTCGCCCAGCACCAGCATCGGGTTCTTGCCGCCCAGCTCCAGCGCCAGCCGGGTCATATTGTCCAGCGCGGCGTGGCCTACGGCCTTGCCCACCTCGGTGGAGCCGGTGAAGCTGACCTTGCCGATCAGCGGGTGCCCGGCCAGCGCGCGGCCCGCCGCCTCGCCGCGCCCGGTCACCACGTTGAAGACGCCCGGCGGCACCCCTGCCTCCAGCGCCAGCTCCGCCAGGCGCAGCGCGCTCAACGGCGTCTCGCTGGCCGGCTTCAACACCGCCGTGCAGCCGGCCGCCAAGGCCGGCACCGTTTTCCACAAGGCGATCATCAAGGGGAAATTCCACGGCGCGATGCCGGCGGCCACGCCCACCGGCTCGCGCCGGGTGAAGGCGGTGAAGCGCGCGCCCGGCGGCGCCGGAATCGACACGTCCAGGGTTTCGCCGGTGATCTTGGTGGCCCAGCCCGCCATATAGCGCACGTATTCGATGGAGCCGCCCACCTCGATGGCCCGCGCCAGGTGGATGGACTTGCCCTGGTTCAGCGTTTCCAGCTGCGCCAGTTCCTCGGCGTTCGCCTCCAGCAAATCCGCCAGCTTCAACAAGACGCGCTCGCGCTCGGCCGGCCGCAGGCCGGACCAGACGCCGGATTCGAAGGCGCGCCGCGCGCTGGCCACCGCCGCGTCCACATCGGCGGCCTCGCCGTCCGCCACGCTGGCGATCACCGCGCCGCTGGCCGGATTGCGCACCTCCTTGCGCCGGCCCGACAGCGCCGCCCGCGGCTTGCCGTCTATCCACAGCCCGTGTTCCCGTTCCAGAAAAGTCCGCACCGATTCCAGCACCGGCACCAGGTTTTGATCCATCCGCGTCTCCTTTTCGATCAAGCTTGCCGCCGCGTCGGCGCGGCCGGCGATGGCCCAATATACCCAGCGCCGCCGCCGCGGCTGATCCCAAATCGGCAAAGCGCGGTCCGGCCCTTCGCGTTGCGGCGCAGCATGTCGCCAGATGGAAACATTCAGCAAAAACAACAGCTAACCGCGCTGCTAAGGCTGGACATTTCGATTTGAATAACATATTAATCATTTTGCAATCCAGGAAACTGGACTGAGAACAGGCGGACTCCACCCCCACCCACCGGAGAAAGCAGATGATTGCCGCAGCCCGTTGTTTTGACGACGCCCACCTGCACGCCGAGGCCCTGCCCGGCTGGGAGCAGCTGTACAGCCAGATCAGCGGCGGCCGCTTCCGCAGCACCTTGAGCCGGGTGCGCACCGCGCGTCTGGACATTTTCCGCGAGAGCTTCAACCAGCGCGTGGTGCAGCAAGGGCGCGCGCCCGGCGGCATGATCCATTTCGCGCTGCCTATCCGCGCGCCGTCGCCGCTGAGCCTGCAAGGCGTGGCCGTGCCCGACAACGCCCTGATGGCGCTGCGCGGCGGCGAGGACTTCGTGTTCCATCTGCCGCCGGGCGCGGACTCGGTCCAGGTGTCGGTGCCTTACGAGGACCTGGCCGAGTTGACGCCGGCGCTGTGCCGCCCGCTGCGCGAGGCCCGCGGCAAGACGCCGGTGTTCCCGGCCCGGCCGGCCGCGCTGGCGGCGCTGCGCGCGCTGCTGAACGGCGTGTTCGAACAGGCTTTGCTGGACCCGGCGCTACTGTCCTACGCCGGCAACCAGAAAGTGATCCAGCACCAGTTGCTGGACCTGTTGCAAGACGCGCTGGCGGACGGCGCGCTGGGCGAGCGCCGCGGCAACCTGACCTTCGCCACCCATTGCGACATCGTCCGGCGCAGCCAGGCGCTGGCGCTGGCCAAGCCGGACGAGCCGGTGACGGTGCTGGAGTTGTGCAGCCGGCTGCGCGTCAGCCGCCGCACGCTGCAAAACAGCTTTCAGCTGGTGGCGGACACCACTCCGGTCGATTATCTGCGCTCCATCCGCCTGAACGCGGTGCGCCGGATGCTGCTGAACCCGACGCGGCCCGGCCACGGCGTGCGCGACGCCGCCGGCGCCTGGGGCTTTTACCACCTGGGCCATTTCGCCGGCGATTACCGCAAGCTGTTCGGCGAAGCGCCGTCCCACACCCGCGCCCGCGCGCTGGCTCACCTGGACGCGCCTCCCGGCGCGCGCGGCCTGGAGGCGGTCAACGACACGACGAACTAGGCCGCGCGGATTCAGGACTGCCGGCGCGCGCGGTAGTCGCTGGGCGAACGCCCCGCCAGGCGCTGAAAGAAGCGGGAAAAATAAGCCGGGTCCTTGAAGCCCAGGTCGTAGGCGATGGCGTGCACCGAGGCGGCGGAGTAGATCAGCAGACGCTTGGCTTCCTGCAACAGCCTGTCGTGCGCCAGCCGCTTGGACGGCAGGTCCGCCAGCCGGCGGCACACGTCGTTGAGCCGCGCCTCGCTGACGCCCAGTTCGGCCGCGTAGCGGTCCAGGCTCCAGTGTTCTCTGTAGTGCGCCTCGATCAAGCCGTTGAAACGGTGGTAGAGCCGCCACTCGTCGCGGCGCGGCCCCTGCCGCGGCCCCGGCAGGCCGGACAGCCGCAGCACGTCCACCAGCACCAGCTGGGCCAGGGCTTGCCGCGCCAGTTCCGCGCCCGGCGCCTGCGCCTCGCTCTCCCGCTGCAGCTGGGCCAGCCGCTCGGGCAGGCGCCGCGCCATATCGACCCATTCCGCCGGCACCTCGGCCAGTTCCACGCAGAACGGCGCGCTCAGCGCGTCTGGCCCCGCCTCCGCCAGCCAGCCTCGCACCAGCTCCTGGCGCAAGGTCAGCACCTGGCCGTCGGCTTCCGGCCCGGTGATGAAGGCGTGCGGCACCGTCGGCGGGGTCAGGAACAACAGCGGCGCGCGCGCCTGGTAATGATCCTCCTCCAGCTGCAGCCGAATGTCGCCGCTGGCGAGATAGTGCAATTGCAAAAAGCGATCGTGCCGGTGCACCGGCATATTGCGGCCGAAAAAGGCCGCCAGCCGCCCAAAGGATTCGCAATGGATGTCGACGGACTCGTAAGGGCTGTCGTAGGCCTTGCCGATGTCGATATTGGGTATGCGCGCGCCCAGGCCGCGCGGGTTTCTGCTCATCGCCGTCCCTCCCTTGTGACATTTTCGCCATAGTCGGCCGCCCTCGCCGCCCAACCTCGCCAAAAGGCCGCCGCTCAGGGCTCAGCGCCGGATCGGCCGCCCGGGCCGCCGCCGCTCAAGCGCGGCTTCTCGCGGGTTAGCCCGCAACGCAGCATGGATAAACATTGACAGCGGCCCGCCGTCATCGTTATAAACTTTAACATGTTAATGAATATTTGAACAACGGCAATTCATTCAATAACAAGGAGTTAAGCATGAGCCTTGTCCTAGACGCCGCAAACGAGCGGCCGGCGGCCATCTACGGCGCGGCGCTCAACCACCGCCGTCTGCAGGCGGCGCTGGCGGCGGAGTACGAACAGCCGCCCTATCAGCGTCCGCCGCGGGCGCCGGTGCTGTTCGTCAAGCCGCGCAACACCGTCAGCGCCGCCGGCGCGCCGATTCCCTTTCCCGCCGACGCCGACGCCGTCTACGCCGGCGGCGCGCTGGGCGTGCGCATCGCCCGCGACGCCTGCCGCGTCAGCGCCGCCGACGCGCTGTCCCATGTCGGCGGCTACGCGGTGGTCAACGAGGTCAGCCTGGCCGAAACCAGCTTCTACCGGCCGGCGATCCAGGCCAAATGCCGCGACGGCTTCTGCCCCGTCGGTCCCGAGGCCGGCCCCGACTCCATCGACCCGCAGCGGGTGCAGGTGCGCACCTACGTCAACGGCGCGCTGGCCGAAACCAACGACAGCGCCGACTGGCTGCGCGGCGTCGCCCAGCTGATCGCCGACGTCAGCCAGTTCCTGACCCTGTACGCCGGCGACCTGCTGATCGTGGCCACCCCGCCGCGCGGCGCGCGGCTGCGGCCGGGCGACACCGTGGCGGTGGAAATAGACGGCATAGGCCGGCTGGAAAACACCGTCGCGGCCGAGGAGGACATCCGATGAGACAAGCCCGCATCCGCTACCAGGGCCGAACCTGGCGCGCGCAAGCCGACGCCGACGGCGCGCTCTTGCTGCCGGACGGCCGCCGCCTGGACGAAACCGAGGCGGAATGGCTGCCGCCGTGCCAGGGCACGCTGTTCGCGCTGGGCCTCAACTACGCCGACCACGCCACCGAACTGGATTTCAAGCCGCCCAGCGAACCGCTGGTGTTCCTGAAGACCCCGGCCACGCTGACCGGCCACCGGCAACGCTCGATGCGTCCGGACAATGTTGAATATATGCACTACGAGTGCGAACTGGTGGCGGTGATAGGCAAGACCGCGCGCAAGGTCAAGCGCGCCCAGGCGATGGACTACGTCGCCGGCTACACCGTGTGCAACGACTACGCGGTGCGCGACTACCTGGAAAACTACTACCGGCCCAATCTGCGGGTGAAAAACCGCGACGGCCTGACCCCTATCGGCCCGTGGCTGGTGGACCGCGACGAGGTGCCCGACCCGCACGCGCTGGAGCTGGTTACCTACGTCAACGGCCGCCGCGTGCAAAGCGGCAATACCCGCGACATGGTGTTCGACATCCCCTTCCTGATCGAATACCTGTCCGCCTTCATGACGCTGCAGCCGGGCGACATGATCGCCACCGGCACCCCGCAAGGCCTGTCCGACGTGCGCCCCGGCGACGAGGTGACGGTGGAGGTGGAAGGCGTGGGCCGCCTGGTCAATCACATCATCAGCGAAGCGGACTGGCTCGCGCGCCGGAACGCGGAATAAGGAAACCCCATGATCAAACACTGGATAGACGGCCGCGAAGTGGCCAGCCGGGACAGCTTCGTCAACTACAACCCGGCCACTGGCGAAGCGCTGGGAGAAGTGGCCGCCGGCGGCGCCGAGGAAGTCAATCTGGCGGTGGCCGCCGCCAAGGCGGCCTTTCCCAAGTGGGCGGCCACCCCGGCCAAGGAACGCGCGCGGCTGATGCGCAAGCTGGGCGAACTGATACAGCGCGAAGTGCCGCGGCTGGCGGAACTGGAAACCCTGGACACCGGTCTGCCCATCCACCAGACCCGCAATGTGCTGATCCCGCGCGCCTCGCACAACTTCGACTTCTTCGCCGAAGTCTGCACCCGCATGAACGGCCACAGCTATCCGGTGGACGATCAGATGCTCAACTACACGCTGTACCAGCCGGTGGGCGTGTGCGCGCTGGTGTCGCCGTGGAACGTGCCCTTCATGACCGCCACCTGGAAGACCGCGCCCTGCCTGGCGCTGGGCAACACCGCGGTGCTGAAGATGTCCGAACTGTCGCCGCTGACCGCCAACGAGCTGGGCCGGCTGGCGCTGGAGGCCGGCATCCCGCCCGGCGTGTTCAACGTGGTGCAGGGCTACGGCGCCGACGCCGGCGAGGCCCTGGTCAGCCATCCGGACGTGCGCGCGGTGTCCTTCACCGGCGGCACCGCCACCGGGCGGCGCATCATGCAGAACGCCGGCCTGAAGAAATACTCGATGGAGCTGGGCGGCAAATCGCCGGTGCTGGTGTTCGACGACGCCGACTTCGAGCGCGCGCTGGACGCCGCGCTGTTCACCATCTTCTCCCTCAACGGCGAACGCTGCACCGCCGGCAGCCGCATCTTCGTGCAAAACGGCATCTACGATCGCTTCGTCGCCGAATTCTCCGCCCGCGCCCAGCGGCTGATCGTCGGCGATCCGCAGAACCCCGACACCCAGGTGGGTTCGATGATCACCCGCCAGCATTACGACAAGGTCACCGGCTATATCCGCATCGGCCTGGAAGAAGGCGCGCGGCTGACGGCCGGCGGCCTGGAACGTCCGGCCGGCCTGCCGGAGGCGCTGGCTTCCGGTCACTTCATCCGCCCCACCGTGTTCGCCGACGTCGACAACCGCATGCGCATCGCCCAGGAGGAAATCTTCGGCCCGGTGGCCTGCCTGCTGCGCTTTCACGACGAGGCCGAGGCGTTGCGGCTGGCCAACGACGTCGACTACGGCCTGGCCTCCTACATCTGGACCCAGGACATCGGCAAGGCCCACCGGCTGGCGCGCGGCATCGAGGCCGGCATGGTCTTCGTCAACAGTCAGAACGTGCGCGATCTGCGCCAGCCCTTCGGCGGCGTCAAGGCCTCCGGCGTCGGCCGCGAAGGCGGCGAATACAGCTTCGAGGCCTTCGCCGAGGTGAAAAACGTCTGCGTGTCCATGGGCAGCCATTTCATCCCGCGCTGGGGCGTGGAAAGCCACTGACAAGCAAGCCAAGGCCGCCGAGACGGCCGCTTCCGCAAACGGACTTGAACGCGGGCGCCGCGCCCGCGCAGCACAAAGGAGAACGCAATGGGAACCCTAGCCCTGGCGGCCAAGATCACGCATGTGCCGTCCATGTATCTGTCGGAACTGCCCGGCCCGCATCAAGGCTGCCGCCAGGCGGCGATCGACGGCCACAAGGAAATCAGCCGCCGCTGCCGCGAGCTGGGCGTCGACACCATCGTGGTGTTCGACACCCACTGGTTGGTCAACTCCGGCTACCACGTCAACTGCGCGCCGTCCTTCGAAGGCGTGTACACCAGCAACGAACTGCCTCACTTCATCAAGAACATGCCCTACGCCTACCCGGGCAACCCCGCGCTGGGCAAGCTGCTGGCCGAGGCCGCCACCGCCGCCGGCGTGCACACCCGCGCCCACGACGCCACCACGCTGCCGCTGGAATACGGCACCCTGGTGCCGATGCGCTACATGAACGCCGACCGGCATTTCAAGGTGGTGTCGGTGGCCGCGCTGTGCACGGTGCACGATCTGGCCGACAGCGCGCGGCTGGGCGCGGCGATGCGCGAGGCGGTGGAGCGCGATTACGACGGCCGCGTCGCTTTCTTCGCCAGCGGCTCGCTGTCGCACCGCTTCGCCCAGAACGGCACCGCGGACCAATACCTGCACAAGGCCTGGAGCCCCTTCCTGGAAAGCATGGACCAGGAGGTCATCGCCATGTGGCGGGACGGCGACTGGAAAACCTTCTGCGACATGCTGCCGGAGTACGCCGAGAAGTGCCACGGCGAGGGCTTCATGCACGACACCGCGATGTTGCTGGGCGCGCTGGGCTGGGACGGCTACCGCGGCCGCGCCGAAATCATCACCCCCTACTTCGGCAGTTCCGGCACCGGCCAGATCAACGCGGTGCTGCCGGTGGAACCCCAGGGAGAGCGTCGTGCCGCACTTCATCGCTGAATGCACCGACAATCTGCGCGAGCAGGCCGACCTGCCCGGCCTGTTCCGCCAGGTGCACGACTGTCTGGCCGCCAGCGGCCTGTTTCCGCTGGCCGGCATCCGCAGCCGCGCCCACTGGCTGGACACCTGGCGCATGGCGGACGGCGAAGCCGACTACGCCTTCGTCCACTGCACCTTGCAGATCGGCAGCGGCCGCAGCGAGGCCCAGCGCCGCGCCGCCGCCGAGCAGGTGTTCGCGCTGATCCAGCGCCACTTCGAACCGCTGTTCGCCCAGCGCTACCTGGCGCTCAGCTTCGAGCTGACCGAGCTGTCCGCCACGCTCAACTTCAAGCACAACAATGTGCACCAACGTTTCCGCCAGCCCTCCTGAGGAGCCCGCATGCTGAGCCAAGACCAGATTCGCGCCGCCGCGCGCCGCCTGCACGACGCCGAACGGGAGCGCAAACAGATCCGCCAGCTCTCGCTGGACCACCCCGAGATCACCATCGAGGACGCCTACGCCATCCAGCGCTGCTGGGTGGAGATGAAGCTGGCGGAAGGCCGCAAGCTCAAAGGCCACAAGATAGGCCTGACCTCGCGCGCGATGCAGATGTCCTCGCAGATAAACGAGCCGGACTACGGCGCGCTGCTGGACGATATGTTCTTCAACGACGGCGCCGACATCCCGACCTCGCGCTTCATCGTGCCGCGGGTGGAGGTGGAGCTGGCCTTCATCCTGGGCCGCCCGCTGTCCGGCCCCGGCGCCACCCTGTTCGACGTCTACGACGCCGCCGACTACGTGATCCCGGCGCTGGAAATCATCGACGCGCGCAGCCAGTCCATAGACCCGGACAGCCAGCGCCCGCGCAAGGTGTTCGACACCATCGCCGACAACGCCGCCAACGCCGGCGTGGTGATGGGCGGCCGGCCGGTGCGGCCGCGCGAACTGGACCTGCGCTGGGTGGCGGCGATGATGTACCGCAACGGCGTGATCGAGGAATCCGGCGTCGCCGCCGCGGTGCTCAACCACCCAGCCAACGGCGTGGCCTGGCTGGCCAACAAGCTCTCGCCGTTCGACGTCGAACTCAAGGCCGGCCAGGTGATTCTGGCCGGCTCCTTCACCCGGCCGGTGCCGGCGCGCGCCGGCGACACCTTCCACGTCGACTACGGCCCGCTGGGCGCGATCAGCTGCCGCTTCGTCTAAGCCCGTCCAAGGAACCGCCATGCAACTCCCCGCCAACCCCTTCAAGGCCGCGCTGTGCGCCGGCCGCCGCCAGATCGGCCTGTGGCTGGGCCTGGCCAGCCCCTACAGCGCCGAACTGCTGGCCGGAGCCGGCTTCGACTGGCTGCTGATAGACGGCGAACACGCGCCCAATGAACTGAACGACGTGCTGCGGCAACTGCAAGCCATCGCGCCCTATCCCAGCCACCCGGTGGTGCGCGCCGTCAGCAACGACCCGGTGCGCATCAAGCAGTTGCTGGACATCGGCGCGCAAACGCTGATGCTGCCCATGGTGCAAAACGCGGACGAGGCGGCGCGGGCGGTGGCCGCCACCCGCTACCCTCCGCGCGGCGTCCGCGGCGTGGGCAGCGCGCTGGCGCGCGCCTCGCGCTGGAACCGCGTGCCGGACTATCTGACGCGGGCCGACAGCGAAATCTGCGTGCTGGCCCAGGTGGAAACCCGCCAGGCCCTGGCCGCGCTGGACGCCATCGCCGCCACCGACGGCGTGGACGGCGTCTTCATCGGCCCGGCCGACCTGGCCGCCGACATGGGCCACCCGGGGCGGCCGGACCACCCGAACGTGCGCGCGGCGATGGACGACGCCATCCTCCGCATCCGCGCCCAGGGCAAGGCCGCCGGCATTCTGATGGCCAACGAGGCCGAAGCGCGCCGTTTGCTGGAGCTGGGCGCCAACTTCGTCGCCGTCGGCGTCGACACCACCCTGCTGGCGCGCCGCGCCGAAGCGCTGGCGGCGGCCTTCCGTCACGACGCGCCCGGCCAGCCGCCGCCCCCGTCCGCCTACTGAGCCGCGGCGGCCATACAACAACAAGACGCCGCCCGAAGCCGATTCGGCTCCCCCTAGAGGAGAACCCAAGATGAGCCATTCCCCCGCCCGCCCCAGCGCCAACCAGCGCAAAGTCGCCTACGCCACCGTGATCGGCACCGCCATCGAGTGGTACGACTTCTTCATCTACGCCAGCGCCGCCGGCCTGGTGTTCAACAAACTGTTCTTCACCCCGGCCGGCGAGCGCTTCGCCACCCTGATCGCCTTCGCCTCCGTCGGCGTCAGCTTCCTGTTCCGGCCGCTGGGCGCCTTCCTCGCCGGCCACTACGGCGACCGCCTGGGCCGGCGCGCGATGCTGGTGCTGACCCTGGTGCTGATGGGCGCCTCCACCGCGCTGATCGGCGCGCTGCCCACGTATGAGTCCGCCGGCCTGCTGGCGCCGCTGGCGCTGATCCTGCTGCGCATCCTGCAAGGCATTTCCGCCGGCGGCGAATGGGGCGGCGCGGTGCTGATGGCGGTGGAACACGCGCCGCCCGGCCAGCGCGGCCGCTACGGCGCCTTCCCGCAGATAGGCGTGCCGCTGGGCCTGCTGCTGGCTTCCGGCGTGTTCGCGCTGATGAGCGGGGTGATCTCCCCCGGCGACGCCTTCCTGGAATGGGGCTGGCGCGTGCCCTTTTTGTTCAGCGTCGTACTGCTGTTCATCGGCCAGTGGGTGCGCCGTTCGGTGGAGGAAAGCCCGGTATTCGAGGAAATCAAGGCGCGCAAGGCCAGCTCGCGCACCCCGGTGCTGGACCTGTTCCGCCGCCACGCGCCGCTGGTGCTGCTGGCCGCGCTGGTGTTCGCCGGCAACAGCGCCGTCGGCTACATGACCACCGGCGGCTTCATCCAGAACTACACCACCGACCCCGCCGGCGCGCTGCGCATGGAACGCACCCCGGTGCTGCTGGCCGTCGCCTTCGCCTCCGCCTGCTGGATGGCCTTCACCTGGCTGGCCGGCGTCTGGTCTGACCGCATCGGCCGCCGCCGCGTCTACCTCGTCGGCTTCGGCGTGCAGCTGGCCGGCGTGCTGACCCTGTTCCCGCTGGTCAACAGCGCCAGCCTGCCGGCGGTGCTGCTGGCGCTGTGCTGGCTGTCCGTCGGCACCGGCCTGACCTATGGCGCGCAATCGGCGTTCTACGCCGAGCTGTTCCCCGCCTCGGTGCGCTTCTCCGGCGTGTCCATCTCCTACGCGCTGGGCGCCATCCTGGGCGGCGCCTTCGCGCCGATGATAGCCAAGGCGCTGATCGCCCAAACCGGCTCCACCGCCGCGGTGACCGCCTACCTGGGCGGCATGACCCTGATCGGCCTCGCCTCCGCGCTGCTGCTGCGCGACCGCAGCAACATCCCGCTGGGACCGGAGCACGAAGCCGAACAGGCCGCGTCGCCGATACGCTGGCATGCGCCAGCCGCCGCCGGCGTGCGCGCCGAAATGCCATGAAAAGTACCTAAGACAGCTTGAAAGATGCATTCCAGCGCATGGCGTCGCTATCCATAATGCAAATTCGATGAATGTGTTCATTATTAAAGCGCCCACTCAAGGCGCGGATAGCCACTGAGCCTGTTCAAAGGCTGGCGAGCAAAAGCGAGACAAGGCCCGGCGGCCGAGACAGCGGTTTCGGCCAGCTGACGTACGAGCGTTCCGCAAGCGTGCTCGGCGCGCCAAGTCTCACTCAGCGCAGCAGACATTGAACGGGTTTCAGCGTCGTCAAACACAAAGGAGACCGTCATGCGCCACCCCAACCCCTTGCTGGAAACCCTGCTCCCCGTCCTGCCCGCCATCGCCGCCAACGCGGAGCGGGCGGAACGCGAGCGCACCGTGCCGGCGGAAAACATCGCCCTGCTGAAAGGCATGAGCTTTCACCGCGCCTTCCAACCCAAGAAATACGGCGGTCTGGAGATCAGCCTGCCGGAGTTCGCCGACTGCGTGGCGGCGCTGGCCGGCGCCTGCGCCAGCACCGCCTGGGCCGCCAGCCTGCTGGCCACTCACAGCCACCAGATCGCGCTGTTCTCCGCCCGGCTGCAAGAGGAAGTCTGGGGCGAAGACAGCGACGCCACCGCCAGCAGCAGCATCGCGCCGCTGGGCCGGGCCGAAGCCGCGGACGGCGGTGTGCTGCTCAGCGGCGAAATGGGCTGGAGCAGCGGCTGCGACCACGCCGAATGGGCGATACTGGGCTTCCGCCGCCCGGGCCCGGACGGCGAGCCGCAATACTGCTTCGGCGTAGTGCCGCGCGCCGACTATCAAATCCGCGACGACTGGCACGCCGCCGGCATGCAGGGCAGCGGCACCAAGACGCTGCTGGTGGACAAGGTCTTCGTGCCGGAACACCGGATCGAGGCGGCCAAGGACATGATGGAAGGCCGCTCCTCCGGCTTCGGCCTCTACCCGGACAGCAAGATCTTCTACGCGCCGTACCGGCCCTACTTCGCCAGCGGCTTCGCCGCCATCAGCCTGGGCGTGGCCGAGCGCATGCTGCAAGTGTTCAAGGAGCGCAGCCGCAACCGCATCCGCGCCTACACCGGCGCTCAGGTGGGCGCCGCGCTGCCCGCCTATATGCGGCTGGCCGAATCTACCCACCAGGTGCTGGCCGCGCGCGCCTTGCTGGAAGCCAGCTGGCGCGATCACGCCGAGCACGGCGCGGCCAAGCGCTATCCCACGGCGGAGACGCTGGCCTTCTGGCGCACCAACCAGGCCTACGCGGTGAAGATGTGCATCCAGGCGGTGGACCGCCTGTTCGAATCCATGGGCGGCAATTGCTGGCGGCTGGAAAACGAGGCGCAGCGGCTGTTCCGCGACTCCCACATGACCGGCGCCCACGCCTACACCGACTACGACGTCTGCGCCCAGATCCTCGGCCGTTCGCTGCTGGGCCTGGAGCCGGACCCCAGCATGGTTTGAACCCCGCCTCCTCCCGCTCCCACCCGCGCCGCGCCGGCCCCTGCGCCGGGCGGCCTTGAGGACACGCCATGAACGCACCCGCCCCTGCCCACGACGCGCGCGCGCTGCGCCGCGCGCTCGGCAACTTCGCCACCGGCGTCACCGTCGTCACCGCCTCCGCGCCGGACGGCGAACGCGCCGGCGTCACCGCCAACAGCTTCAACTCCGTCTCGCTGGACCCGCCGCTGGTGCTGTGGAGCCTGGACAAACGCTCCGCCAGCAACGCGGTGTTCGACCAGGCCGGCCACTTCGTCGTCCACGTGCTGGCCGCCGACCAGATCGAACTGTCCAACCGCTTCGCCCGCGCCGCCGCCGACAAATTCGCCGGCCTGACGCCGGAAACCGGCCGCGGCGGCGCGCCGCTGCTCGACGGCTGCGCCGCCCGCTTCCACTGTCGGCTGCACCAGCGGCTGGACGGCGGCGACCACTGGATACTGCTGGGTCTGGTAGAAGCCTTCGACGACGGCGGCGCCGCGCCGCTGCTCTACCACCAGGGCATGTACGCCGCCGCGCTGCCGCGCGGCCGGCCGGAGGCTGCGGAACCGCTGCCCGGCTGGCTGGGCGACAACCTGCTCTATCTGCTGACCCAGGCGCTGCAGGCCTACCAGGCCAGCTACCGGCCGCGCCAGCTCGCCGCCGGCCTGGGCGGCGGCGAAGCGCGGGTGCTGCTGGTGCTGGAACAACAGCCCGGCCTTGACGCCTGCGCGCTGCAACGCGAGGCGGCGCTGCCGCCGGGAGAGCTGGAACTGGCGGAAGCGGAACTGCTGCGCAAGGGCCTGCTGACGCGCGACGCGGACGGCTACCGCCTCAGCGCGGCCGGCCGCGAACAGGCCGCCACGCTATGGCGCGTCGCCCAGCGACAGCAGCAAGACATGCAGGCCGGCCTGGACGCTCAGGATCTGGCCGCCTGCAAGCGCGCGCTGCGCGCCTTGATCCGCCAGACCTGAGCCGCCCCCCTCCCGCGTCCGCGGCGGTCAAGACCCGGGGCCTTCCCGGTCAAGGCCGCCGCGCGCGGCCGCCCTATGCTGGAGCGGCCGCCCATCCTCAGTCGGAGGGCGGCGCGACAACAAGGGAGACACCATGCGCGACTACGACTACATCCTCATCGGAGCCGGCTCCGCCGGCTGCGTGCTGACCCACAGGCTGATAGAAGCCGGCAAGCGCGTGCTGCTGCTGGAAGACGGCCCGCCGGACGACAACCCCTACATCCGCATGCCGGCCGCCTTCATCAAGGTGCTGGGCAGCGAACGCACCGTCACCTACCGCAGCGAACCGCAGCCGGAAGCCGCCGGCAGACGCATCCACGTCCCGCAGGGCCGCACCCTGGGCGGCGGCAGCTCGGTCAACGCCATGGTCTATATCCGCGGCCAGGCCGCCGACTACGACGACTGGGCCGTCCAAGGCTGCGCGGGCTGGGATTGGGCCCAAGTGCTGCCCGCCTTCAAGAAGGCGGAAAGCCATATGCGCCTGTCCGAGCCCTATCACGGCGTGGACGGCCCGCTGACAGTCAGCGACACCCGCTACCGTCATCCGCTGAGCCTGGCCTTCGTCCAGGGCGCGCAGGAAACCGGCCTGGCCTACAACGACGACTTCAACGGCCGCCATCAGGCCGGCGTCGGCTTCTACCACACCACCACCGTCGACGGACAGCGCGGCAGCACCGCGGCCACCTATCTGGCCGCGGTCCGGCAACGGCCCGGTCTGGACCTGCGCACCGGCTGCTACGTGCAGAAAATCCTGTTCGACGGCCATCGCGCCTGTCAGGTGGAATGGCGCGACGCCGGCGGCGTCCAGCGCGCGCGCGCCGCGGCGGAAATCGTGCTCTGCGCCGGCGCGCTGTCCAGCCCCAAGCTGCTGATGCTGTCCGGCGTCGGCCCGGCCGCCCAGCTGCGCGAACACGGCGTCGCCGTGCTGCGCGACGCGCCGGCGGTGGGCGCCAATTACCAGGACCACCTGGAAGTGTCGGTCTACGGCCGGACGCGCGCGCCCATCAGCCTGCTGGGCCAGGACCGCGGCCTGGCCGCGCTGCGCCACGGCCTGCAATGGCAGCTGTTCCGCACCGGCTTGCTCAGCTCCAACGTGGTGGAGTCCGGCGGCTTCGTCGACACCGCCGGCGGCGGCCGGCCGGACATCCAGTTCCACGTGCTGCCCACCCTGGTGGGCGACGTGGACCGCGAACCGCTGCCCGGCCACGGCATTTCCATCAATCCCTGCCTGCTGCGCCCCAAATCGCGCGGCAGCGTCGCGCTGGCCGGCGCCGACCCGGCCGCGCCGCTGCGCTTCGACAGCGGCGCGCTGCGCGAGGCCGAGGACCTCGCCGGCCTGTTGCGCGGCGTCAAGCTGGCGCGCCGCATCCTGCGGGCGCCGTCGATGCGCAGGCTGATCGCCGAGGAGCTGCTGCCCTCGCCGGCCGAGGACGCCGACGACGCGCTGCTGGAACAGCACATTCGCCAGTTCGCCAAAACCGTCTACCACCCGGCCGGCACCTGCCGCATGGGCGGCGACGCCGACGCGGTGGTGGACCCGCGGCTGCGCGTCAACGGCGTGGCCGGCCTGCGCGTCTGCGACGCCTCGGTGATGCCCAACATCGTCTCCGGCAACACCAACGCGCCGGTGGTGATGATCGCCGAGCGCTGCGCGGAGTTCATGCTTTCCGGTCAGTAAGCGCCCCCCGCCTTCGTTTCAAGCTCCTGCGACGGCGGGGATGGAGCCATCCAAGCCGCGCAGCGAAGGGTTAATCCGCTCCGGCGCGGCTTGCCTTCAAATGAAACTCCGTGATCAGCATGCCCAGAATAATCAGCCCCGCCCCCAGTAAATTCAAAGGCGACAAGCGGTCGCCGGCCAAAAAATAAGCAAAAACACCGCCAAACAGCGGTTCCAGCACAATGATCAATGCGATTCGATTGGGCGAGGAAGCCACTTGAGCCCGAGTCTGCACATAAAAACCGACTGCCGTTCCCAAGAGGGCGATAGTAAGAATCGCGGCAATCGTCTCGCTTCGAAAGGGCACCGCAAACTCATTCAAGGCCAATGACTGCAGCAAGGACAAGCCTCCCACGACCGCGACCTGGACAAAGGCGATGTTTAATACCCGCGCTGTTTTGCTGACCTTGGACAAAACAACGATGTGCAAAGCGAAGGAAACCGCACAGAGCACAACCAGCATATCTCCCCAATGAATGGCCAGATTTTTCAAGGTCAGCAAAGCAAGCCCAATCGTCGCCGCGGCTGCGCCTAATAGCTGACGTTTTTCCGGGCGCACCTTTAACAGCCAATAAGCGAACAAGGGGGTAAAGACAACGGCCAAGCCCGTAATAAAACTGGCATTGGAAGCCGTGGTGTAAGCCAAGCCTTTGGTTTGGAAAAAGAAGGCCAGGTATAGCGCGACTCCAGCGGCGACTCCTCCGAAAACATCCTGCCGCGAGAATCGACTCCCTTTTACCCGCGCCACGATCCACATCGCCATCGCGGCAATGAGAAACCGGTAGGCGTTAAACGCCGAGTCGCTTAGATGGTTCAGCGCATCGTGAATAGCGACAAACGACCACCCCCATAAGACAGTGACTAAAATCAGCGCGATTTCCCATCCTTGTCTGTGACGGCGTGGATCAAGCTTACTCATGGATTTTTCTTTCCAACTAAGCGACAACGTGCGGGGGAGACGCGCAATAGGCTATCAACTTGCTCCCTATGGCGAATTTGGGACCGGCGGGCAGCGGTCGTCCGGACTTCATCGCGGGGCGGGAAGCGCAGCGGGATTGCACAAGAATCCCAATCATGCGGCATCTCGATGACGGCCCGGTGAAGAAAGAACGAAGAAGAAGCCAAAGCAGAAACTGAAGACGAGTACGCGCAGAAGCGTGGATCCGCCAAGAAAAACCGGGCGCGAGCGCCCGGCCGTGTCGGCGACAAACCGCCCTCCCGCTACAGCGGCGCCACCAGTTTGAGCCACAAGGCGCTGCCTTCCGGCCGGTTGCGCGCCGCGAACTCCTGCAGCCACCTCAGTTCCAGACCGGCCTTGTCGAACTGGTAGCGCACGGCGGGGCCGACGGCGAAAACCTGGCCGCGAAAGCCGTTGCCCGCCACCGCCCGGCCATACTGGGTGTCGTCCGTGGTCTGCTTGATGAAATAGCCGTTCAAGCCCAGCCGCCAGGCCGGGCCGGCCGCGTAGCTCAGCGAGTAATCGAAGTGGAACTGCTGGCCGGACTGGTAATCGATGTCGCGATTCTTGCCGTTGAAGGTGTAGCTGATCTTGGACGACAGCTCCCAGCCGGACGCCGGCAGATAGGAAAAGGCGAACACCGGCCGCAGCGAATAATGATTGGCCCCCAGGTTCAACATCCGATCGCGCTCGTAGCCGCCGGTGGGCAACACGATGTCGGCCGCCAGCGCCGTGTGCAGCGGCCCGGCGTCGCCCCAGGCCAACACCGGCCCCAGCACCGCGTCGCCCAGGCCGCTGCGGCTGTCGTGCGCGCCGCCGGCGTCCAGGCTCAGGCTGGCCAGCGGCGCCAGCGCGAAACCGCCCAGCCGCCCGCCCCACAGCGTCCGGTCCGACATGTACAGCAAGCGCGGCACCAGCACGTCGGCGCGCAGTTTGAAGCCCGGCACGGCGGCGTTGCCGGCGTCGTCGTTGAAACGGTTGGCCTGGTAATGGGTGTAGTAGAACACGCCGTACCAGCCGGCCGGCGGCAAGGCGCCGGCGAGAAAACCCTCGGCGCCGGCGCCTATGGTGTCCGCGCCGGACTGGGTGGCTTGCGCCGTCGCGCAGGCCAGCGCCGCCGACAGCCCGGCCAGCGCCTTGATCCATTTTTTGTGCATGATATTCCCCGTCATGGAGGGCGACGTCCCATCGCGGCGGGACGCGCAATGAGAATGGCGGCTCAGCGCAGCGCCCGTTCGGCTTCCAGCGCGGCCCCGCGCGGCCTCAGCCGCAGCGGCGCGGTTTCGCGCAGGCCCAGCGACAGCAGCGCCGGCAACAAGGCGCCGACCATGGCGATCCACATCACGATGGACAGGCCGTAGCGATCGGCGGCGAAGCCCGCCACCGTGGGCGCGACGAAACCGCCGGCCAGCTCGCCCACCCCCATGATCATGCCCAGCGCGGTGGCGATGCGCCGCGGCGACACGGTTTCCGCCGGAATCGTGGCCATGAACAGGGTGAAGCAGCCCAAGCCGGTGTAGCTGAGAAAGACCAGCGGCAGCAGCCAGGCCATGCGGTCCACCTCCAACAACACCAGCGGGCAGCAGGCGGCGATCAGGGAAAACGCCACCATCGCCGGCTTGCGGCCGATACGGTCAGAAATCGCCGGCACCAGCGCGCCCCACGCCACCCAGGCGAAGCCCAGGCTGCTCATCACCGCCCCCATCGCCTGCGGACTCATGCCCTTGACCTGGATCAGAAAGGTGGGCGTGAACGAGATCAGGATGATGAACCAGGTGATGTAACTGCAGGCTATCAGCACGCACAGCAGAATGTTGCGCTCGCCCAGCAGCTGGACGAAGCCGCCGCCCCGACCGGCCGACGCCGGCGCGGGCGCCGGCTCGCGCACATGCCGCCACGCCAGCCAGGCGATCAGCAGGCCGGGCAGGCAGGACAGGTAGAAGGCGGCGCGCCAGCCGTAGGATTCGGCCAGCGCCACCAGCAGCGGCGGCCCCAGCACCGCGCCCAGCAAGCCAGGCGCGGAGCCGTTGACGATGCCCATATTGAAACCGCGCCGCGCCGGCGTGGACGCCGCCGCCAGCAGCGACTGGGAAATGGGCAGCACCGGTCCTTCGGCCACGCCCATCAGCGCGCGGAACAACAGCAAGGACAGAAAGCCGGCCACCAGACCGGAGGCGGCGGAAAACAGCGAGAACGCCAGCACCGCCGCCACCAGCATCGGCTTCTTCACGCCGCGCCGGTCCGACCACGCGCCCAGGCCCAGTCCGGACAGCGACCAGGTCAGCGCCAGCGCCGACGCCAGCATGCCCAGGTGCGCGGGGCTCAAGCGCAGCTCGGCCGCCATGAAGGGGAATAAAAAGGACAGCGCCAGCCGGTCGAAAAACACGAAGCCGAAACTCAGCGCCAGGATGGCCAGCAGTTTGTTTTCATAAGAGAGGCGCATGGCGGGCCTCTCTTTCGCAAGCGGCGCGCGCGCGGCCGCCCGTTGATGTGCGCATGATGGTGTCTCCTCATTATTAGGTGGGCGTCCGTCGCGCTCGACAGCGCGGCGAACCCGTCCACTCTAACGATGGGGAGAGCGCGAAATTTGCCTAATGAGGACAGTCTTGTTGTCTGGGAAGGACGCGCGCGGCCAAGGCCTCGGCCCGGGTCTGACTCGGCGTTTCGCCGTAACGGCGTTTGTAACTGCGGCAAAAATGGGCGATGTGGTTGAAGCCCCAGCGGAAAGCCAGCTCACTCACCGATAAATGGCGCAAGGCCGGATCGGCCAGGTCCACGCGGCAGCGTTCCAGCCGGCGGCCCCACAGGTGGCGCGTCACCGACTCGCCCTCCTGCTCGAAGATGCGGGCCAGCTGACGCGCGGACACCCCCACCGCGCGGCTGATGCGCTCGCAATCCAGATCGTCCTCGGCCAGATGCCGCTCGATATAAGCCTTGGCCCGCCACAGGCTGCACAAGGTGGAACGGGAGGCAGGCAGGCCCAGGCGCGCGCTCCACAAGGAATGCAGCCATTCCAGCAACTGGCTGGCCAGATGCCGCCGCGCGGCCTCGCCGCCGCTGAGCAGGCGATGGGCGGCCAAGGCGTCCATGCCGGCGGCGCGCTCGATGCGCACCAGGCCGCGCTCGTTCCACACCCCCACCTGCTCCTGGAACAAGGACCGCGGAATGTCCAGCACCGCCATCGCCATATCGGCCGGAAAGCCGTGGCCGTAAGGGCGGGCGGTATCGTACAGCACCACATCGCCCGGGCCGTGGCGGGCGCACTCCACGCCCTGATGGCTGAAGCCCTGCCCCTGCAGCATCAAACAGGCGAAGATGGAGTCTCGGCCGTCCCGGCTCAGGCTATGCCCGCTGCGCGTCACCGCGTGCTGGTTGGCCCGTATCGTGGCCATGCGCAGCAGGCCGAAATCCCGCCAGTCCAGCGAAGCCTCCAGCCGCTCTTCCGGACGGCGGTCGCACTCCACCCGGACCAATAGGCGGTCCACCTCGCTCAGCCAGAAATCCAGCTTGTCGCCGTCCGCCGCCTGGCGGGTGGAAAGATGAATGTCGCCGGCGTAACGCGTGTCCATGGCGGGCCTCCTCCTGACGGCCGCCCGGCTGGGCGGCGATGGCTGAAACGGCATCGGCAAATCATGGCACAATATTTAATACATTAAAAATCAAAACCGCGGCCGCCTTCCGCGCCGGGCCAGGGGCTGTCTCGCCGCCGCCACAAGCGCGGCGGCTAACCGGCGGCCAGGCTGGAGCCCCGCACCACCAAACGGCCGGTCAGCACCACCTTGCGCGTGGGCCGCTGCGGCTGTTCCAGCCGTTCCAGCAGCATCGCCATCGCCGCGCGGCCGATCTCGTCCACCGGCTGCTCGATCACCGTCAGCCCCGGACCGGCCAGCTCGGTCCAGCTGTCGTTGTCGAAACCGGCCAGCGCCAGCTGGCGCGGCAAGGCCAGGCCCAGCGCGCGCACCGCGCGCATCGCCCCCAGCAGCAGCAGGCCGTTGCTGATCACCAGCGCCCGCGGCGCCTCCGCCTCCGTCAGCCAGGCGGACACCGCCTGCTGCGCCCCCTCGGCCGTGGGCGCGACGAAACGCGCCGGCGCGGCCAGCCCGGCCGCCGCCAGCGCCGCGGCGAAGCCGGCGTGCCGCTCCGCGCCGGTGCTGCTGGTATTGCCGAACAGCCCGCCGATGCGGTCATGGCCCTGCTCGCGCAGATGGCCGACCAACAGGCCGGCGGCGGCGGCGTTGTCCAAGACCACCGCGTCGGCCGCGCCGCCGGGCGCGGCCCGGTCGATCAAGACCACCGGAAACCCCAGCGCCTCCGCGTCCAGCGTCTCCGCCGTGGCGCGGGTGGCGGCGAAGATCACCCCGGTGACGCGCTCCTCCTGCATCAGCCTGAGGTACATCGCCTCCTTGTCCGGGTTCTCGTCGGTGTTGCACAGAATCACCCGCATGCCGGCCTGGTAGGCCACATCCTCCACCGCGCGGCTGACCGCGGTGAAGAAGGGGTTGCGGATATCGGACACGATCAGGCCTATGGTGTCGCTATGCCGCGAGCGCAAGCGCCGCGCGGACAAATTGGGCCGATAACCGGTGGCGGCGATGGCCGCCTCCACCTTGGCCTTCAGCGCCGCGCTCACCGGGCCCTTGGCCAGGGCCCGCGACACGGTGGCCACCGACACGCCGGCCGCCAGCGCCACATCCTTGATGCTGACCGTCATATGAAATCGTTTTCTCTCGCCATGATCGACATTGGGTTTCCCCAAGCATACCCCCAAAGCGTAATTTTACAACACTGGCGCTTGAGACAGCACAAAGATGTAGCGGCAGCGCTACGACTATGTTGACAGTAAAAATGTAATCGTTTTCAATTCACTCAGCGCATGGACGGCCCCGCCCCGCCGCAAAGACAGCTGGCGAGCGCGGACCGATCCGCTATACAGAGCCTGTTCGGAGCCCTGCCCCCGCCGCGCGGCGGAGCCTGAACGGATTCCAAGCACAGCGCTGCCACCTGAACCGACTGAAGAGACCGCCATGCACGACACCGGATCGCCCTCCTCCTTGATCCAGCCCGAACTGATCCGGCTGGGCTGTCAGCCCGCAGACAAAGAGGCGGCCATCCGCCTGGCCGGACAATTGCTGGCCGACGCCGGTTGCATAGAACCCGCCTACATCGACAGCCTGCTGCGGCGCGAGGCGGTGGCCAACACCTTCCTGGGCAACGGCCTGGCCATTCCCCACGGCATGGTGGAGGACCGCCAGCTGATCCGCCGCACCGGCATCGCCATCGTGCAGATTCCGGACGGCCTGGAATGGAACCCCGGCCAGCGCACCCGGCTGTTGTTCGCCATCGCCGCCCAGTCCGACGAACACATCACCCTGCTGCGCCGGCTGACCCGGCTGCTACAGGACGAGGCCCGGCTCGAACAATTGTTCAGCGCCCGGGAGCCGGCCCAGGTGCTGGCCCTGCTGGAAGACGCGCCTGCGGCCGCGGCCGGCGACGCCGCCGCCGATCTGGCCGAGCGCGCGCAATGGATAGTCGATTACCCCAACGGCCTGCACGCGCGCCCGGCCGCGCAATGGGTGGAGGCCGCGCGCCGCCACGCCGCCCAGCTGCAAGTGCGTCACGGCCAGGACGCCGCCGACGCCAAAAACCTGATCAGCCTGCTGCAACTGGGCTTGCGCCACGGCGACACCGTCACCGTGTCCGCCCAGGGACCGGACGCCGCCGCCGCGCTGGCCGGCCTGCTGGCCGCGATGCGCGACGCCTCGGCGCAGGAACAGACCGACGCCGCGCTGGCCGCGCAAAAAGCGCAGCTGCTGGCGGCGCAACAGGGCTGGATTCCGCCCGGCCATCCGCTGTCCATCGCCGGCGTCGCCGCCAGCCCCGGCCTCGCCATCGGCCATGTGCGCGTGCTGCACGCCGGCCAGCTGAAAGTACCGGACCGTCCGGTGGCGCTGGGCGAAGGCGGCGACCGCCTGCACGCGGCGCTGAACGCCACCCGCGCCGAACTGAACGAACTGGCCGCGGCCACCGCCAGCCGGCTGGGCAAGGCCGAGGCCGGCATTTTCCAGGCCCAGGCCGAACTGCTGTCCGACACCGATCTGATCACCCTGACCTGCCAGTTGATGGTGGGCGGCCACGGCGTGGAGTGGGCCTGGCACCAGGCGGTGGAACGGATGGCGGAACGGCTGGCCGCGCTGGGCAATCCGCTGCTGGCGGCGCGCGCCGCCGATCTGCGCGACGTGGGCCGCCGCGTGCTGCGCCAGCTGGACCCGGCGCTGAACAGCGCCACCCTGGCCGACATCGACGGCGACGACTGCATTCTGCTGGCCGCCGACCTCACCCCGTCCGACACCGCCACCCTGGACACCGGCCGCATCCGCGCGCTGGCCACCGCCCAGGGCGGCCCCACCTCGCACACCGCCATCCTGGCGCGCACCCTGGGCCTGCCGGCGCTGGTGGCCGGCGGCCCTGCGCTGCTGGACATCGCCGACGGCACCCCGGCCATCCTGGACGGCATCGGCGGCCGGCTCTACCTGAACCCCGGCGAGCAGGATCTGGCCTCGGCCCGCGACTGGCTGCAGGCCCAGCAGCGCACCCAGCAGCAGCAGGCGGAACAGCGGCAGCGCCCGGCGGTGACCCCGGACGGCCACCGCGTGGAAATCGCCGCCAACATCAACCGCCCGGACCAGGTGGCCGCCGCGCTGGACGCCGGCGCCGAGGGCGTGGGCCTGATGCGCACCGAATTCCTGTTCCTGGAGCGCGAGCAGGCGCCCAGCGAGGACGAGCAGTTCCACACCTACAGCGCCATGCTGGACGCGCTGGACGGCCGGCCGCTGATCGTGCGCGCGCTGGACATAGGTGGCGACAAGCAGGTGGATTATCTGAAGCTGCCGGCAGAGGAAAACCCCTTCCTAGGCATGCGCGGCTCGCGCCTGCTGCTGCGCCGCCGCGACCTGCTGGAGCCGCAGCTGCGCGCGCTCTACCGCGCCGCCCGCGGCGGCCAGCCGCTGTCCATCATGTTCCCGATGATCACCTCGCTGAAGGAAATCACCCGGCTCAAGGGCTGGTGCGAAGGCCTGCGCCGCGAACTGGACGCGCCGGCGGTGCCTCTGGGCATCATGGTGGAAGTGCCGGCCGCGGCGCTGCTGGCCGACCAGCTGGCCGAATACGTGGACTTCTTCTCCATCGGCACCAACGACCTGACCCAGTACACGCTGGCGATGGACCGCCAGCACCCGGAGCTGGCGGCCGAGGCCGACAGCCTGCACCCGGCCGTGCTGCGGCTGATCCAGCACACCGTGGCCGGCGCCGCCCGTCATCAACGCTGGGTGGGCGTGTGCGGCGGCATCGCCGGCGACCCTTTCGGCGCCGCGCTGCTGACCGGCCTGGGCGTGGCCGAGCTGTCGATGAGCCCGCGCGACGTGGCCGCGGTCAAGGCCAAGCTGTGCGCCAACGGCCAAGACCGGCTGCGCGAGCTGGCGCAGCAGGCGCTGGCCTGCGACAGCGCCGACGAAGTGCGCATGCTGGCGCGGGAGCTGACATGAGCGCGCGCGTCCACACCGTCACCCTGAATCCGGCGCTGGACCAGACCATCGCCCTGGCCCGGCTGACGCCCGGCGCGGTCAACCTGGCGCAAAGCGCCAGCAGCAACGCCGGCGGCAAGGGCGTCAACGTGGCCAGCTGCCTGGCGGACTGGGGCGCACCGGTCGACGTCTGCGGCCTGCTGGGCCGCAACAACAGCGAGGCCTTCGAACAGCTGTTCCTGGACAAGCGCATCGCCGATCACATGCTGCGCCTGCCCGGCGACACCCGGGTCAACATCAAGCTGGCCGACCTTTCCAGCGGCGACACCACCGACGTCAACCTGCCCGGCATCGCCGCCAGCGAAGCCCAGCTGGAGCAAGTGGGCGCCGAACTGGCCGCCCGGCTGCGCCCCGGCGACATCGTGGCGCTGTGCGGCAGCCTGCCGCCCGGCCTGCCCGCCGACAGCTATCTGCGGCTGTGCCGGCTGCTGCGGCCGCTGGGCGCGCGGCTGCTGCTGGACAGCAGCGGGGAGGCGCTGAGCCAGGCGCTGGACGGCGACGCGCCGCCGCACTGCGTCAAACCCAACCGTCACGAACTGGAGCTCTGGGCCGGCCGCGCGCTGCCCGACACCGCCGCGGTGCTGGCTTGCGCGCGCGGGCTGCTGCAGCGCGGCGTGGAACAGGTGGTGGTGTCGCTGGGTGCGGACGGCGCCTTGTTCGCCGTCCGCGACCGCGCGCTGCTGGCTTCCTTGCCGGCGCAACAGCCGCTGAGCACCGTGGGCGCCGGCGACGCGCTGGTGGCCGGCCTGGCCGCGGCGCGGCTGGACGGGCTGGACCTCGAGGCCGAAGCCCGGCTGGCGGTGGCCTTCGCCGCCGCCAAGCTGGCGCGCGTCGGCCCGCACCTGCCGCCGCCGGAACAGGTGCGCGCCCTGGCGGCGCAAGTCCGACTGCAGAGCCTGGACTAAACGCCGGTTTTCGATCCGCCGCGCATCGGCGGACGAGCCGCGGCCAGACCATCCGGCATCAGGGACTTTGCCTGCGGCTCCAAACCAAAAACACAAGGGAAACAACGCCATGAACCTACTTGCCATCATCGACGCCGGCGAGCGCAGCACCCAGGGCCGGCTGGCCGCGGAAGCGCTGCGCCAGGCCGCCCAAGGGCTCGGGCACTCTCTGAGCCTGGAACTGGACCGCGCGCCGCCGCTGGCCGCGGCCGAACTCGCCGCCGCCCAGGCCGCGCTGTTGATCGGCGTCGCCGCCGATCCGCGCCTGAACGGCCTGCCGGCGCTCAGCCTGAGCCTGGACCAGGCCTTGGCCGACCCGGCCGACGCCGTCCGCCGGGCCGCGGCGCTGAGCGCCCCGGCAGGCAAGGCGCTGCGCATCGTCGCCGTCACCTCCTGCCCCACCGGCATCGCCCACACCTTCATGGCGGCGGAAGGGCTTAGCCAGGCCGCTCAGGCGCTGGGCCACGCCATCCGCGTGGAAACCCAGGGCTCGGTGGGCGCGCAGAGCGCGCTCAGCGCTGGCGAGATCGCCGAGGCCGACCTGGTGCTGATCGCCGCCGACACCCAGGTGGAGTTGAGCCGCTTCCACGGCAAGCGCCTGTTTCAAAGCGGCACCAAGGCCGCCATCAACGACGGCCAGGCGCTGCTGCGCCGCGCCATCGCCGAAGCCGCACCCCATCAGCCGGAAGCGGCCGACGCCGCGCCGGAAAAAGCGGCCAGCGAGCGCAGCGGCCCGTACAAGCACCTGATGACCGGCGTCTCCTTCATGCTGCCCTTCGTCACCGCCGGCGGCATCATGATCGCGCTGGCCTTCGCGCTGGGCGGCATCTACGCCTTCGACGACGCCAACAAGGGCACCCTGGCCTGGGCGCTGTTCCAGATCGGCGCCAAATCCGCCTTCGCGCTGATGGTGCCCATCCTCGCCGGCTACATCGCCTACTCCATCGCCAACCGTCCCGGCATCGCGCCCGGCATGGTGGGCGGCATGCTGGCCGCCAGCCTGGGCTCCGGCTTTCTCGGCGGCATCATCGCCGGCTTCATCGCCGGCTACGGCACCGATTGGCTGAATCGCAAGATCCAGCTGGGCCGCAACCTGGACGGCCTCAAGCCGGTGCTGATCCTGCCGGTGCTGGGCTCGCTGCTGGTGGGCCTGCTGATGATCTACGTGATCGGCGGCCCGGTGGCCGCCTTGCTGGGCATGCTGACCGAGGCGCTGAAGAGCCTGCAGGGCAGCAGCGCGCTGGTCTTGGGCGCCATCATAGGCGCGATGATGGCCTTCGACATGGGCGGCCCGGTCAACAAGGCCGCCTACGCCTTCTCCACCGGCCTGATCGCCAGCCAGGTCTATACGCCGATGGCCGCGGCGATGGCCGCCGGCATGACGCCGCCGCTGGGCATCGCGCTGGCCACCAAGCTGTTCGCCGACCGCTTCAGCGCCGACGAGCGCGAGGCGGGCAAGGCCGCCGGCGTGCTGGGCCTGGCCTTCATCAGCGAAGGCGCCATTCCCTTCGCCGCGCGCGACCCGCTGCGGGTGATCCCGGCGCTGATGCTGGGCTCCGCGGTGGCCGGCGCCATCTCCATGCTGGCCGGGGCGGAACTGAAGGTGCCGCACGGCGGCGTCTTCGTGCTGCCCATCCCCAACGCCGTCAGCCACCTGGGCTTCTACCTGCTGGCGCTGCTGGCCGGCACCGTGATCACCGCGATCGCGCTGCGCGCCTTGAAAAAGCCCGCCCAGGCCGCAGCGGCCTGAGCCGGGCGCCCAAGCAAAAGCCCCTCCCCGCCGTAAGCGGGAGGGGCTTTTCTACGCGGGCTTCAAGACCGCGGCGCCGCGAAGCGTAAATCTCCTCAGAGTCGCAAGCCCACCCCCAACTGCGGCCGCGCCAGCCCGGCCAAGGCCATCTGCACCGAGGCCGAGGCGCGCTCGAACGCCTGATCGATGCGCAGCTCGTCCCCCGGCCCCGCCATCTGCAAATCCGCCTTCAACATCTTGCCGATGCCGGACAGGGTCTCCGTCACCTCCGCGCCGCGCTCGTTGAAACGCTCCAGCAGCTTGTGCAGGGGGTAATGCTTCCTGGCCACCGCCGAATCCTTGCCGGCCAGGTAGTTGCGGCCCACCGTCTCCGCCAGCGAGCAGCCTTCGCGCTTGAACAGGTAATCGATGTCGTTGAAGCGCTCCGCCTCGAACGCCTCGCCGAACTTGGCGCGGCCAAAATCGATGGCCTTCAGAAACACCGCGCCGTCCTCCTTGCGTTCGTGCACCAGCAGGTTCTGCATGTGCAGATCGCGGTGGGACAGCTGATGGCAGTAGAAAGTCCTGGCCATGTCCACCAATTGCGCCGCCACGCTGCGGGCCTGGTCCAGCGACAACAGCGGCAGGCCGACGTCCAGTTCGCGGCTGACGATGACCGCAGGGTCGTACTGCTCGACCCGGGCGTAGGCGAACTTGTCGCTGACGCCCGGCGGCGCGGCGATCTGCTGCTGGGTGGACAGATAATCCCGCAGCGCCGGGCGGGATTCGGCGTACGCCTCCAGCTGGCCTTCGCGGACGAAATCCGCCCGCCCCACCTCGTCCCGCGCCTGCAACACCCCGGTATCGGCGTGAAAGCGCTTGTGCACCCCGCCGGAAGCGAAATCGCCGTCCAGCAGATACATCAGCCCCGGCGAAACGTCCATCCGGTAATCCGCCAGCGACGCCGCCTGCGCCTGCGCCTGTTCGGCGCCCAGCGGCGCGCCCAGGCGCGCCAGAATCACCTCCCGCCCCTCCGGCGACAAGCGCTCCGTTTTCAGCGGCTGGCCGTTGATGCAATAACTGATCTTGCCGCCGCCCTGCTCCGGCGCCACCGCAACCGTGAACAAGGTCCGGTTGCTGGGCGTGGCCAGCTGCGCCAAGCGATTGAAAATATCGAAGGAGCGCGCCGGCGACTGGCTGTCCACCAGCTTGAACAGCGTGTTCAAGGCATCCTGTTTTTTCTCGGCGCGGAACACGTCCTTGAACTTGTCCCACAAGCCCATGTGCGTGGCCGTCTGCCGGTCTCCGCTCATCATGCGGGCCACGCGCTCGTTGCTGAGGGAAAACGCCGGACCGCCGGCGCTGAAACTAATGGAAGAAGACATCGCGGCTTACCTGAATAGTGCGTATGGACTCCGCCGCGCCCTGTAAACGGGGCGGCCCTTGCAGCCATTCTCGGCAAGGCGGCGTCCGGGCGCTTGCAAAAACCGCCCGGCTTGCCGCTCCGCCCCGCTCCGGCTATACCGACGGAAGGCGGCGACGACGGGGGCAACCATGAGGCGTGTGTTGAGCATGCTGTTGTTTTGCGGGGCGGCCTGGGCGGCCCAGCCGGAGACTTGGCGCATCGCCGGCGACATCCAGTTCGCGCCCTACAGCTACCAGAACGAAGCCGGCGCCAAGCCCCAGGGCCTGGACGTGGAGATTGTTCAGGCGGTGATGGCGGAAGCCAGAATCCCCTATCAGCTGCACCTCTATCCCTGGGAACGCGTCAAGCAGATGCTGGGCAACGGCGACGTGGACATGGCCTTCCAGTTCGCCGGCACCGCCGAGCGGCGCGGCCAGTACGAACTGGCCGGCCCGATACGCACCGGCCGCACCGTGTTCATGGTCTTGAAGCAGCACGGCCTGCAAAACTGGAACACCCTGGCCGATCTGGCCCCGCTGACCATAGGCCAGGTCCACGGCTACGCCTACGAATCCGCCTTCGACAAGGCCCAGCTCAAGCGCGACGCCAGCGCCACCAATCCCGAGCAACTGCTGCTGATGCTGCTGGCCGGCCGCATCGACCTGATCGTCGGCGACCGCGGCCAGTTGCTCTACTACGCCCGCCAGCTGCGCGCGCTGCCGCATGTGCGCATCCTGTCCAAGCCGCTGGTGGAAATGCCGCGCTTCGTCGCCTTCGCCAAGGGCGACAGCCGCGCCGCTCAATTCAACGCCGCGCTGGCCCGGCTGCAGCAAAACGGAAAACTGCAAACGATTTACAACCACTGGCAGCAATGAGCGCCCGCCGCACCATGCCGCGGGCGACAAAAAGGCCGCCTGACGGCGGCTGTTCTCCCTCCCAGCTTCACACCTCAGGCGCCGCCGCGCGCCACTCCGCCGCCGACAAGCGATACAGGCAGTGGCGCCGCAGCGGATGCCCGGGCGCCAACGCCGGATGATCGAAATCCCGGCCGCTGTCGCGCATGCCCAGCCGCCGCATCAGCCGCTGCGACGGCAGATTGGGCAAGGCGGTGAAGGACACGATCTCGTCCAGCGCCAACTCGTCGAAACCGAAGGCCAGCGCCCGGCGCGCGGCCTCGCTGGCGTAGCCGCGGCCCCAGGACGCGCGCCGCAGCCGCCAGCCCACCTCCACGCAGGGCATGCACGGCAGTTCCGCGCGCGGCACCGCCAGACCGACGAAACCGATGAAATCGCCGGACGCCTTCTCCTCCACCGCCCAGAACCCCCAACCGCGCTCCGCTATCCATCCGCGCTGGCGCGCCATGCCTTCCGCGCTCTCTTCGGCGCTCAGCAAGGCCGGAAAATAGCGCATCACCTCCGGGTCCCGCCCCATCGCGACGAAGGGCGCCAGATCCTCGTCCCGCCACTGGCGCAGCAATAAACGCTCGGTTTCCATTTCCATCGCGGCTCCTTCCGCTGCGTGCATTTTCGTTCCGGACTCGCCATTATCACGGAACCGTAACCGCCGGCTGAGTAAAATCTGCAAGGCAAACCGCCCGCGCGCCCTTAGCATGCGGCGAATCAACTTTCACTCGCGTCTGCCCACCATGCTCATTCAAGCCTCCCGCGCCGCCGCGTCCCGGCCGGCCGCCGCCGAAACCGAAGCCGCCCGCCCCAAGACCGCGCCCAGCGCGATGCCGACGCGGCTCAGCCAAGCGGAAAACCGCGCCGACGCCCCCGCCTCGTCCCGAACCGCGCCGCGCGCCAACCCGCTGGACGGCCTCTGCGCGCCGCAGACGCTGGAAAGCCTCAAGCCCGAGCCGGCCCGGCAAAGGCTCAAGGACAGCGCCCTGCTCGCCAACTTCCCCTATAGCCGGGACCTGGACAGCCTGCGCGCCACCCAGTGGAGCCCGGACGCCGAACTGGCGCGGCTGCTGGCCAAGGGCAGCAAGCTGGAGTTCCAGCCGCAGCAGGCGCGCCTGATGGACCCGGAAAGCGGCCTGGTGGCCTATGTGTTCCGCAACAAGGCGGCCGGGGAAATCCGCCTGGTCTTCGGCGGCACCACCAGCGGCCGCGGCGTGGGCGGCCTGGCTCAGCGCAATCTGAAAAACCTGGTCAGCGTCGCGCGGCAGTGGCGCGCCAACATCGGCAACGCCGCCTTTGGCGGCCGCCCCGCCTGCTACGCTCAGGCCGCCCAGCTCACCGCCAAGCTGCAAGGGCTGGCCGCCGGCCTGCCGCTGATGCGCGGCGGCGAGCCCGACTACACCGTCAGCACCGGCGGCCATTCGCTGGGCGGCGGCATGGCCGCCTACGCGGCGATGAAGCTGTCCACCCCGCAACGCCCCGTCCACGCCGAATGCTTCAGCAGCGCCCAGTTCGGCCGCGGCCTGCAGCGCGAACTGCTGGCGCGGCACGACAACAATCTGGATCAGGCGCGCGCGGCCTCGGCCCATATCCGCCATTACTGCGTCCAGGGCGATCTGGTGCCGGCGCTGGACGGCCTGCTGCCGGTGCGCCACGTCGGCCAGCTCTATCTGCTGCCGGCCAATCGGCAGGCCGACGACAGCCGCCTGGGCCGCCACGACAAATTCCTGGATCATGTGCAAGACTTCGTCGCCGGCGACTGGCAAGGACAATCGCGGTTTTACGCCTAGACTCCGGAGCCGCCGCCCGGGCAAGGCCGGGCGCCAAGATTGGCGGCCCGCCGGCCGATGCCGCCGTCTTGACCCCCAGATTCCCGCTAGGCACAATCGCAAACGCGCCGCCCCAACCGGCGGCGCCCAGATTGGAGTCTGGCCCCGCCGCCTCGGACCCAGCGCCGCAATCGCCTGGGCCGTGCCCTTGCACCATCAGTCATGCCTAAACGGGCAGGCCGTGGTGGGAGGGTGCTCGCACCCGCCGGGCCGTGGCGCCGGAACTCCAATCCTGCCATGCGCCTGCCATGAGCCTGCCGCCTCGCCGGCAGCCATGAATCAACAGGAGTGCGCGCATGTCAGTCAAATACCCGCCCCGTCGCCATTACCGCCCCAACCTCAAGCCCATCTCCTATCAGGAGCTGCCCTTCGCCGCGCGCTTGCCGGATCGCCCGCGCGTGCATTGCTGGCAAGTGCCGCCGGCCGACGACTATCGCCAGGCCTATTTGCTGGGACGCGAATACGCCGGCCACTTCATCCAGTACGTGCAGGACAATCCCGACGCCCCGGGACGCACCTTGCTGGCGCGCATCGCCGGCGACGTCGATTTCGCGGCGGAAGGTCCTGAACAGGGTTATTGGGCCGGCTTCTTCGCCCTGATCGAACAGGTGCTGGTCTTCCCCATCGACATCTTCGGCTATATAGACCGCATCAAGCTCCGGGAGGAGACGCTGCGTCAGTTGGCGGAAAAACGGCCGGTCAATACTGAATAGATGCATCGTTTTCGCCGCCTAAGGCTGAGCCGATTTTGGCACAGCCGGCGGCGGCGCTGGCTGAATCCGGCCACAACGCCCCTCTTCAACCATTGAAAATCAATGGCTTGGAGAAAAAAACGCCAGGCACGCGCTTTGCCTAATAAGAACCATTGCAAAGCCGCGCAGCGCATCGCCGAGCCGAAAAATGCAAACATCGTATAAATAAAAGATCGCCGCGCTTCGCCCGGCCCCCATCCACAAAGGAGAAACACCATGCAACGCATCCGCACCTGGCTCTGTCTCGCCGCCCTGAGCGGCGGTCTCTCGCTGCCCGCCCTAGCCGCCGACGTGGTGAGGCTGGGCAACCTCAAGTTCGCCCACTACGGCGCCATCAGCTATATGAAGGAGATTGCGCCCAAATACGATCTGAAGATCGAAGAGCGCATGTTCGCCAAGGGCATAGACATCATGCCGGCCATCGTGGCCGGCGAAGTGGACATCGCCGCCAGCGCGGCGGACGCGGCGGTGGCCGGCCGCGCCGGCGGCGCGCCCATCTACGCGGTGGCCGGCTTCGCCAAGGGCGGCGCGCGCATCGTGGCCGCCAAGGACAGCGGCATCAAGAGCGTCAAGGACCTGAAGGGCAAGAAGGTGGGCGTGGCGCGCGGCGGCGCCCAGGAGCTGCTGCTGGCGGCGGAGCTGGCCAAGTACAAGCTCAGCTGGTCCGACAAGCCGGGCAAGGACGTGCAGGTGATCTACATGCCCTTCGCCGACCTGAACCAGGCCTTGATGGGCAAGCAGATCGACGCGATGAGCCAGTCCGAGCCGCAATCCTCGCAAGCCATCAACAAGGGCTTCGGCGTGGAAGTGCTCAAGCCCTACGACACCCCGCTGGGCGAACCGATCCGCACCCTGGTGATGACGGAGAAAATGTACAAGGAACGCCGCGGCGTGGCGGAACGGCTGATCAAGTGCTTTGTGGAAGCCACCAACACCTTCATCAAGAACCCCAAGCTGGCGGAAAAATACGTGCGCGAGAACATGTTCAAGAACCAGATCAGCGCCGACGACTTCCAGGACGCGATCTCCAACTCCCCGTACAGCTACGACCTGAGCGTGGCCCACATCCAGACCACCACCGACATGATGCAGCAGTACGGCATCGGCAAGATGGCCAAGCCGCCCAAGGCGGCGGACTGGGTGAAGCTGGACTTGCTGAGCAAGGCCAAGCAGGACCTCAAGATTAATTGACGGCGGCGGGAGCGAATTCATGCAGCAGACTGTGTTTTCCCGGCTGGGCCAGGCCTGGTCCAGCCTGGCGGTGCCCATCGCCATCGTGTTGATCTGGCAGGCCAGTTCCAGCCTGGGCTGGATCAATCCGCAAATCCTGCCCTCGCCGCTGGCGGTGTTGCAGAAGTGGCTGGCCTACTGGCAGCCGCTGGAGGCCTACGACCCGGCGTCCGGCGCCTACCTGTCCTGGCTGCTGTCCGGCGAGCTGGTCCACGACGTGGCGGCCAGCCTGTGGCGGGTGGTGCTGGGCTTCGCGCTGGGCGGCGGCCTGGGCTTGCTGCTGGGGCTGTTCATGGGCGTCAGCGACCCGGTGTACCGGGCCTTCAACCCCTTGATCCAGTTCCTGCGGCCGATTCCGCCCATCGCCTGGACCCCGCTGTCCATTCTATGGTTCGGCCTGGGCAATCCGCCGGCGGTGTTCCTGATCACCATCGGCGCCTTCTTCCCCATCCTGATGAACACCATCTCCGGCGTGCGCAATGTGGACGGCATCTATATCCGCGCCGCGCGCAACCTCGGCGCCAGCCGCGCCACCCTGTTCCGCCGGGTGATCCTGCCGGCGGCCACGCCCTTCATCTTCACCGGCGCGCGCGTGGGCATGGGCACCGCCTTCATCGTGGTGATCGTCGCGGAAATGATCGCGGTGAACAGCGGCGTCGGCTACCGCATCATGGAGGCGCGCGAGTACTTCTGGACCGACAAGGTCATCGCCGGCATGGTCACCATCGGCATCCTCGGGCTGTTGATCGACGTGCTGATGCAGGGGCTGAACAATCGCCTGCTGAAATGGCATCGCGGCATCGACCAATAAAAACCGCTAACAAAACCGCTGATCCCGCCTTGCGCCTCCTGGTCTACAACGGCTGCTGCCCGCGTCGGCGCGCCTTGGCCCAGTAGGCTGCGCGGTTTTGTTATCGGCTCTAAAAAACTGCTCAAAGCCGCGCTGCGCGGCACGGAAGGATGAAACATGAGCGCCCAGATCGAAGTGCAACAGGTGCAAAAAGTATTCAAGACGCCGGGCGGCGACGTGATCGCCCTGCGCGACATCCAGCTGGACATCCGGCCCGGCGAGTTCGTCTGCCTGCTGGGTCCGTCCGGCTGCGGCAAATCCACGCTGCTCAACGCCATCGCCGGTTTCGCGCCGCCCAGCGGCGGACAGATTCTGGTAGCCGGCCAGCGCGTCGCCGCGCCGGGGCCGGACCGCGGCATGGTGTTCCAGGAATACGCGCTGTTCCCGTGGATGACGGTGGAGCAGAACATAGGCTTCGGCCTGGAGATCCAGAAGCGCGGCCCGGCCGAGATCCGCGCCGCGGTGGAGCCCTTGCTGGACAAGCTGCACCTGCGCGATTTCCGCCACCGCTTCCCCAAGGACCTATCCGGCGGCATGCGCCAGCGGGTGGCCATCGCGCGGGTGCTGGCGCTGGATTCGCCGGTGATGCTGATGGACGAGCCCTTCGGCGCGCTGGACGCGCTGACGCGGCGCTCCTTGCAGGACGAATTGCTGCGCATCTGGCAGGAATCCGGCAAGACCATCATCTTCGTCACCCACAGCATAGAGGAATCCATCTACCTGGCGGACCGGGTGGTGGTGATGACCTACCGCCCGGGCACCATCAAGCGCGATGTGCGGGTGGAGCTGCCGCGCCCGCGCGACCCCAGCGCGCCGGGCTTCAACGACCTGAAGCGGGAGCTGACCCGGCTGGTGATGGAGGAACATTCACGCCACGAAGCCGCGGAACTGCAAGCTGCGGTAGACTGAGGCATCGCCGATTTCCGATCCGCCGCCATGCTCGCACGCGCGTTGCGTTTCCTGCTGAAAAGCCTGCCCTCCCTCTTCTTGCTGGCCTTGGCGCTGGGCGGCGGCTGGGTGCTGGCCAGCCGCATGCTGTTGACCGAAGCGGAGCGCGAGGGCCGGCACCGGGCGGAAATGCACGCCGCCAACCTCGGCGCCACGCTGGAGCAATACCGCTACCTGCCCTATGTGCTGGCGCTGAATCAGGACATCCTCAACCTGCTGGCGGACCCGCGCAATCCGCGGAGGGTGGAGGCGCTGAACCGCTATCTGGAACAGGTGAACCGGCAGTCGCGCACCTCGGCGCTGTTCATCGTCAACGTGGACGGCATCGCGCTGGCGTCCAGCAACTGGATGTCGCCGTACAGCTTCGTCGGCAACAGCTACGCCTTCCGTCCCTATTTCCAGCAAGCGCTGGCCGGCCAGTCCGGCAGTTTTTACGGCATAGGCAGCACCAGCCGCGAACCGGGCTATTTCCTGTCCTGGCCGGTGCTGTCCGGCCGCCGCGTCGTCGGCGTGGCCGTGGTCAAGGTCAGCCTGGCGCCGCTGGAGGCCGCCTGGCGCAAAGGCGCGGAACCGGTGCTGGTCAGCGACCGCCACGGCGTCGCCTTCCTCAGCGCCAACCCGGACTGGAAGTTCGCCACCTGGCAGCCGCTGCCGCCGGCGGTGCGCCGCCAGATCGACGCCACCCGCCAATACCTGGGCGCCAAGCTGCATCCGTTCGCGCTGCTGCAGCCGCACGCGGGCTGGCGAGAGCAAGCCTGGCTGGCGCCGGACAGCGAGCGCAAACTGCTGGCCGGCCGCTATCTGCAAATCCGCCAGACCTTGCCGCAAACCGGCTGGACGCTGACCCTGCTGGTGGACATGCACGGCCGCAACCTGACCCTGCTGGCCATCATGAGCACGCTGCTGGCCAGCGGCCTGGGCCTGCTGACGCTGTGGCACTACTGGCGGTTGCGGCTGCGCCGGCTGCGCGAGCGATTGGCGGCGCAACAGGCCTTGCAGCAGGCGCACGATCAACTGGAACGCAAGGTGGCGGAACGCACCCGCGACCTGGCCTTGAGCAACACCCAGCTGTCGGCGGAAATCCGCGAACGCATCCAGACCGAAAACAGCCTGCGCATCACCCGCGGCCAGTTGGCCGAAGCCAGCAAGCTGGCGGCGCTGGGCCAGATGGCGGCCGGGGTGGCGCACGAGATCAACCAGCCGCTGGCGGCGCTGCGCGCCTTCGCCGACAACGCGGTGACCCTGCTGCAACGCGGCCGCCCCGACGCCGCCAGCGACAATCTGGGCCAGATTTCCCAGCTGGTGGAGCGCATCGCCCACATCACCCGGGACCTGAAAACCTTCGCCCGCCGCCACCGCGGCCCGCTGGGCCAGACCAACCCGCTCGCCGCGCTGCGCGACACGCTGACGCTGCTGCAGCCGGCGCTGCGCGACGCCCGGGTGGAGTTGGAGCTGGATTTGCCGCCGCGCTGCCCGAACATCGCCTGCGACGCCATCGGCCTGGAGCAGGTGTTCACCAATCTGCTGGGCAACGCCATCGACGCGATGCGGCCGCAGGCGGACGGCCGGCTGGAGATCAGCCTGCTGCACAAGGCCGGCATGCTGGAATTCCGTCTGCGCGACCACGGTCCCGGCGTCGCCGACGCCGATCTGCCGCATTTGTTCGAGCCCTTCTACAGCACCAAGCCGCGCGGCCAGGGCCTGGGCCTGGGGCTGGCCATCGTGCAGGAGATCGTCGAACAGTCCGGCGGCCGCATCGAAGCCGGCAACCACCCGGACGGCGGCGCCTGTTTCATCATCAACTGGCCTTGCGAGTCCACATGAAGCCCACCCCCAACGCCCGCGCGGGCGTCATCTACGTTGAAGACGACCCGGACGTGCGCATGGCCACGCTGCAGTCGCTGGAGCTGGCGGGCCTGCCGGTGCAGGCCTACGCCGACGCCGAAAGCGCGCTGACCGCGCTGCGGCGCGACGAGCGCGCCATCCTGCTCAGCGATGTGCGCTTGCCCGGCCTCAGCGGCCTGGAGCTGATGGAGCAGGCGCTGAATCTGGACCGGGAACTGCCGGTGATCCTGGTCACCGGCCACGGCGACATCGCGATGGCGGTGGCGGCCACCCGCGCCGGCGCCTACGACTTCATCGAAAAACCCTATGCGCCGGGCCGCTTGACCGAGACGGTGCAACGCGCGCTGGACAAGCGCCGGCTGACGCTGGAAAACCGCGAGCTGCGCGCCAGCCTGGCGCGCAGCAACGGCCCGGTGCTGATAGGCGGCAGCCCGGCGATGCAGGCGCTGCGCGAGACGCTGGCCAATATCGCCGACACCGACGCCGACGTGCTGATCCACGGCGAAACCGGCACCGGCAAGGAAATGGTGGCGCAGGCGCTGCACGCCTGGAGCCGCCGCCGCGAACGCCATTTCGTGCCGCTGAACTGCGCCGGCCTGCCGGAATCCATTTTCGAGAGCGAGATTTTCGGCCACGAGGCCGGGGCCTTCACCGGCGCGCTCAAGCGCCGCATCGGCAAAATCGAGTACGCCAGCGGCGGCACCCTGTTCCTAGACGAGATCGAAGGCATGCCGCTGTCCTTGCAGGCCAAGCTCTTGCGCGTGCTGCAACAACGGGTGGTGGAGCGGCTGGGCTCCAACAGCCTGATCCCGGTGGACTGCCGGGTGGTGGCCGCCACCAAGGACGATCTGGCGCTGGCCAGCCGGGAGCGGCGCTTCCGCGAGGATCTGTACTATCGGCTCAATGTGGTGTCGCTGCGGCTGCCGCCGCTGCGCGAACGGCGCGAGGACATTCCGGATCTGTTCCAGTGGTTTGTGGAGCAGGCGGCGGCGCGCTTCGACCGCCCGGCGCCGGACACGCCGCCGGCCTTGTTGGGGCGCCTGCAGGCGCAGACCTGGCCGGGCAATGTGCGCGAGCTACGCAACGCGGCGGAACGCTATGTGCTGGGCGTGGCGCCGGACGGCGGGGAAGCGGCGGCCTACGCGCCCAGCGCGCTGGACGCGCGGGTGGACGCTTATGAAAAGCAGTTGATCGAGCAGGCGCTGTCGCGCACCCAGGGCCAGGTGATGCAGGCGGCGGAGCTGCTGGGCATTCCGCGCAAGACGCTGTACAACAAGTTCGCCAAGCATGGCATAGACCCGGACGGCTACCGCGCCTGAGAAGCTGTTCAAACTCTGCTGCACTTCAGCGATACGGCGTTAAAAACCAGCTCGAAATGCTCATGTACCACGAGTACATTCCGCTTTTTCACTCGCAACGCCTTGTCTCGCCCTTGCTCGCGAGACTTTGAGCAGGCTCTGATAGCTGTTCACGATTTACGCTCCGCAGCCGCCTCACACCGCGCGCAGCAGCATGAAATGGCGCAGGCTGTAATAGCCTTGCGCCGCCGGCCACGGCAAGGCGCCCAGCAGGCTCAGGCCCGCTTCCCAACGCTGATTGTCCAGCAGCGCCTCCGAGACGAACTCGCCGTTCAGATTGCAGAAGAACAGCCGGGTCCAATGCGCGTCGCCCGCCAGCGTTTCCGCGCGCAGCGCGGCGGTGGCCTGGCGGAACAGCGCCTCGAACAAAGGCTGTTCCAGCCGCTCAGCCGCGCCGCGCAAGCCGAAGTTGCCGATGTAGGCCATATAATCGCGGCCGGCGATTTCCCAGCGCCGTTCAGTGACCTGGGCCTCGTCGGCGATGCCCCACAGGCCGGCCAGCAGCACGTGCAGCACATTGGCGCTGAAGTTTTCCAGCGCGTCGTTCAGCCCTTCCTGGCCGGCGCCCAGGCCGGCGAAGCTTTCCATTATGCGGATGTCGTTTTCCAGCAGTACATGGACGTCGAGCCGGCCGTTTTTCTCCCCCGGCGTCCAGTGCGCGCCTATCGCCGGCAGCTGGCCGTGCGGCAGCAGCCAGCCTTTGGCCTCCTGGCAAGGCAGGCCGTGGGCGGCCAGCAATTGCGCCAGCAGCGGCGTGGGGTCCAGGGCGGCTTGGGTTTCCGGAGCGTGGGCAGACAAGATGGACATCCTTTTGATTCGATCGCGAGGCCGGCAGTGTACCACCGCCCGCCTTAGAACCTGTTTACGATCTGCTGCGCGTTGGCAATACGGCGTTGAAAACCCCTTCGAAATGCTCATGTACCTTATGTACATTCCGCTTTCTCAGTCGTTTTCGCCTTGTCTCGCCTTAGCTCGCGAGATCGTAAACACGTTCTTATAGCCTGAAGCTGGCCGCCGCCTGCCGCAGCCCGGCGGCCAGCGTCTCCAGCGCCTCCACCTCGGCCTCCGCCGCCAAGGCGGTGGCGCGGGTCTGGCCGGCCAGGCCGGCCACCTGCTCCATATTGCCGGCCACTTCGCGGTTGGCCTCCGCCTGCGCCGCGGCCGCGCCGGCCACCGCGCGAATATTGTCGCGCGCGGACTCCGCGCCGCCGCGTATGCGTTGCAAGGCGTCGGCGGCCTGCCGGGCCATGGCCACGCCGCTGTCCACCCGCGGCCCCACCTCGCCCATGCTGGCCACCACCGAATCGGTGTCCGCCTGGATCGCCTGGATAGTGGCGGCGATCTGGCGCGTGGCTTCGCCGCTGCGGTCCGCCAGCTTGCGCACCTCGTCGGCCACCACCGCGAAGCCGCGTCCCAGCTCGCCGGCCCGCGCCGCTTCGATCGCCGCGTTCAGCGCCAACAGATTGGTCTGATCGGCGATGTCCTTGATCACCGCCGCGGTGACGTCGATCGCGCGGCAGCGTTCGGCCAGCTCGCCTATGCAGCCGGAGGCGGCCACCACCTGGCCGGACACCGCCTGGATCTCCTCGGCCGCGCGGCGCACCAGGCCTTCGCCCTCGTCCGCCAGCGCGCAGGCATTGGCGGAGTCCGACTCGCTTTCGGCGCTGCGGCGCGACACTTCCGCCACGCCGTCCAGCATGCCGGCGGTGGTTTCCGCGGCGCCGGCGGTGGCCGCCGCCGATTGCTCGACCTGGCCGTGAATCTGCTGCATCCGTCCGGACAAGCCGCCCACCGAGCGCTCCAGCTGCGCGGAGCCGTCCTGCAGGCGCTCGATCAACTGACGCAAGCTGCGCTGCATCGCGACGAAGGCCCCCATCAGGCTGCCCTCGCGCGGCGCGCGTTCCAGCGCCTGGCTCAGATCGCCCGCCGCCATCGCCCGCGCGGCGTCGGCCGCCGCCTCCGCCTCGCCGCCTATCAAGCGGAAAATCGAGGCGGCCACGCGCCAGGCCAGCAGGGTCACCACCGCCAGCACCGCCAGGCCGATGCCGGAAAGCTTGAGCGCCAGGCCGTTGAACTGGCGCTCCACATCGTCCATGAACACGCCGGCGCCTATGGTCCAGTTCCAATCCGGTATCCGCATCACCGCATTGAGCTTGGGCAGCACCTCGTTGCCGTTGGGGCGCTTGGTGCGCACCAGCGCGAAGCCGAAATCGCCGTTCGCCAGCGCGTCGCGATAGGCTTGCACCAGGGTGCGGCCGTCCGGCAGCTTGCCCCCGGTGTCCCGCTTGCCCAGCTTGCGCCGGTCCGGGTGCACCAGCACCAGGTCGGAGGCGTCGCGCGCGAACACGTAATTGTCCTTGTCGCGCAGTCCGGACATCGCCTCTATCGCTCGCCGCTGGGCCTCTTCGCGCTTGAGCTTGCCGCTTTGCTCCTGCTTTTGGTACATCGCCACCTGCTGCCCCGCCAGATGCACCAGGCTGCCTATCTGCGCCTTGCGGTCGTCAAGCAGCGTCGTACGCAAGGTGTGCAGGGCGAATCCCGCCACCACGCACAGGCCCAGACCCGCGCACAGCACCACGCCTCCCAAACGGACAGCCAGTTTCATATTCTCGCTCCATCACGTATCGGCGCCGCGCGGCGGCGACCGTTCATTCGTGGAGCATAGACTATTCATTATGCTTAAGCCTCCGCCGTCTCAGAACGTGTTTACGATCTCGCGAGCTAGACGGTGCATGAGCATTTCGAAGACGGTTTCAACGCCGTATCACCGACGCGCAGCGATCGTAAACAGGTTCTCAGCCCTCCCCGCCGGCGGCGAACTGCAAGGCCGCCAGCCGCGCGTACAAGGGCGAGCCCAGCAACAGGCTCTGATGATTGCCCTCGGCCACGATGCGGCCCTGGTCCAGCACCACGATGCGGTCCGCCTGCTTGACCGTGGCCAGGCGGTGGGCGATCACCAGCGTGGTGCGGTTTTGCGCCGCGCGCTCCAAGGCCTGCTGCACCAGCTGCTCGGATTCGGCGTCCAGCGCGCTGGTGGCCTCGTCCAGCAGCAGCAAGGGCGGGTTCTTCAGAATGGCGCGGGCGATGGCGATGCGCTGACGCTGGCCGCCGGACAGGCGCACGCCGCGTTCGCCCAGATAGGTGTCGTAGCCCTGCGGCAGCTTCTCGATGAAGTCCGCCGCGGCGGCGGCCCGGGCCGCGGCTCGCACTTCCTCGTCGCTGGCCTCGGGCTTGCCGTAGCGGATATTCTCCAAGGCGCTGGCGCCGAAAATCACCGAATCCTGCAACACCACGCCCACATGGCCGCGCAAATCGGCGAAAGCCAGTTCGCGCACGTCCACGCCGCCCAGCAGCACCTGCCCTTGCTGCGGGTCGTAGAAACGCAGCAGGAGCTGGAACAAGGTGGACTTGCCGGCGCCGGACGGCCCCACCAGGGCCACGTGCTCGCCGGGGCGCACCTTGAGCCGGACGCCGCTGAGCGAGGGCTGGCCGGGGCGGGACGGATAGGCGAAATCGACGTCGCGCAGCTCCAGGCCGGCGGGCCCCGGCGGCAGCGCGCGCGGCGCGGCCGGCTCCGTCACCGGCGAGCGCAGCGCCAGCAGTTCCATCAAGCGCTCGGTGGCGCCGGCCGCGCGCTGCACATCGCCCCATACTTCCGCCAGCGCGCCGATGGCGCCGGCGGTGACCACCGCGTACAGGATGAATTGACCCAGCTGGCCGGCGCTCATCGCTCCCTCCAGCACCGCGTGCGCGCCCAGCCACAAGACGAAGACGATGGCGCCGAAGATCAGCAGGATCACCGCCGCCGTCAGCCAGGAGCGCGCGCGGATGCGCGCCAGCGCGGCGTCGAAGCCGGTTTCCACCGAAGCGCCGAAACGCCGGCTCTCCCGCGCCTGCTGATTGAAGGCCTGCACCGTGGGAATCGCGTTCAGGGTTTCGCCGGCGATGGCGCTGGAATCGGCGATGCGGTCCTGGCTGGAACGGGACAAGGTTCGCACCCGGCGGCCAAACACCACGATGGGCAAAACCACCAGCAACAGCGTCACCAGGATGTAGGCGGTCAGGCTGGGGCTGGTGGCCATCAGCATGGCCAGGCCGCCCAGCATCAGCAGCGCGTTGCGCAGCCCCATGGACAGGCTGGTGCCGATCACGGTCTGCACCAGGGTGGTGTCGGTGGTCAGCCGGGACAGCACCTCGCCGGTCTGAGTGACTTCGAAGTATTCCGGGCTGACCCGGATCACATGCCGGTAGACCGCGCCGCGGATGTCGGCGGTGACGCGCTCGCCCAGCCAGGACACGCAATAAAAACGCAAGGCGGTGGCCAGGGCCAACACCGCCGCCACGCCGAACAGGCCGAGAAAATAGCGGTTGATGTCCGCCGCCGCGCGCTGACTGAAACCATGGTCGATCAGGAAGCGGAAAGCCACCGGCAGCAGCAGGGTGGCGGCGGCGGCCACGATCAGGGCCAGCAAGGCCAGCCAGGCGCGCAGCCGGTATGGACGCAGATAGGGCAGCAGGCCGGCCAGCGGGCTCAGCCGCAGCAAGGAAGAGGAGGCAGCGGACATGGGAAGGGGCGCTCAATGAAACACAGCGCCCTACTCTAGCCTGCCGCCGGACAAACCGCACCCCCGGACATGAAAAAACCGCCGCGGGCGAGGCCGGCGGCGGCGGGAAAGTCGGGCTTTCCTAGATCAGAACTTGTACTGCATCTGCACGCCCAGCAGGTGGCCGCGGATGGAGCTGTAAGAGCCTTGCAACGTGTCGATATTGTTCCGAGGACTCTCAGCGGTATGATTGACGTCGCGATCGCCGACGCCCATCAGATAGGTGTAGCCGGCGTCCACGGTCAGCTGCTTGCTGGCCTTGTAGCTGGCGCCCAAGCTGAGCCAGACGCGATCGGTGTCCGGAATCAGCGGGTTGCGGTAGCTGGAGTTGCGCACCGGGCTGGTTTCATATCCGACGCCGCTGCGCAGGGTCAACTGATCGTTGTAATTGTAGTCGGCGCCCACCGAGAACAGCCAGCTGGCCTTCCAGTTGTTGTCGATGACGGTCTCGGCCATCGGATTGCCCTTGATCACCAGTTGGTCGAAGCGGCTCCAGTTGGTCCAGCGCGCGGTGGCGCTCAAGGCCCACTTGCTGTTCAGACGGCTGAAGCCGGACAGCAGCAGCGATTCCGGCGTGGTCACGTCGGCGGCGCCGGCATACACGCCATCCAACTTGGGCAAACCAGGGACACCAAGACGATCAAAGCCGCTCGCGGTGTAATCGCCGCGCGCCTTGTGGTGCAGCTTGGAGCGATAGGACAGGCCGACGCGGTTGTCCTGGTTGAACGCGTACATCAGGCCCAGATTGTAGCCGTAGGCCCAGCTGTCGGCGTCGATCTCGCCGGTGGCGCCCGGGAAGAAGGCGCCCTGCTTCAGGTCGGCCTTGGCGTACTGCGCCGACACGCCGGCGCCGAAGCTCCACTTGTCGTCCAGCTTGTAGGCGAAGGACGGGTTGAAGTCCACCGTCATGATGGAACTGGAAATGCCGTGGTTGCGGCCTACCCAGTTGTCGTCATAACTGGCGCCGAGACCGAAGGGCACGGTGATGCCCAGGCCCAGGCGGGCGCGTTCGTTCAGCTGATGCACCAGATAGGCGTTGGGGATGAATTCGGCCTTGGCGCGGCCGTTATCGCTGCCCTGGCGCGCGGCCGGGAAGCCGCCCTTGCCTTCAAACGGCGCGTCGATTTCGGCGTAAGTGAAACCGCCCTGCACCTGGGTGCCTTCAATCAAGGTCATGCCGGCCGGGTTGTAGAAGACGGCGGACAGGTCGTCGCCCACCATGCCGGCGCCGGCGTGGGCGCGGCCCAGGCCGGCCACGCTTTGCTCGGACAATTGGAAGCCGGCGGCGTGAGCCAGCGGCGCGGCGGCCAGCAGGCCGGCCACCAGCGCGGGAATGGCGCGAACAGCGGAAGGTGCGAATGCTTTCATTTTCTTATATCTACCCCGGCGGCGGCTGCCGCCTTTGTTATGGAAACCGGGCTTGCGCGCGGCGATTATGCTATTTAAATAGATAGCGATCACACAATTTTTAGGGGGTGGAGTCTAAATACTATTTTTTAAAAAAACAAGAAGCCCGCATCACGCAAAAAGCATAAGACGGCCGCGCCATGCTCTGAATCAAAAGGCTGTGCTAATATTGGCGGCTCCTCATAACCCTGTTGAATAAAGCAACCATGAAACGAATGCTGAGCATGCTGGCGTTGAGCGCGCTGCCCGCCGTGGCCCTGGCCTCGCCGACAGTGGAAATGATCACCAACAAGGGCAATATCGAGATTGCGCTGGACTCGGCCAAAGCGCCCAAGACCGTGGAAAACTTCGTCGCCTACGCCAAGGCCGGCCACTACAACGGCACCGTGTTCCACCGCGTGATCGACGGCTTCATGATTCAGGGCGGCGGCTTCGACACCAAGCTGAATCAGAAACCCACCCGCGCCGCCATCGCCAACGAGGCGAGCAACGGCCTGAAGAACGGCATCGGCACCATCGCCATGGCCCGCACCGCGGACCCGAATTCCGCCACCGCCCAGTTCTTCATCAATGTGGCCAACAACGACTTCCTCGACTATAAATCCCCGACGCCCCAGGGCGCCGGCTACGCCGTGTTCGGCAAGGTGACCCGCGGCATGGACGTGGTCAACCGCATCGCCAAGACCCGCACCGGCAGCATGAACGGCATGGGCGACGTGCCCTTCGAGCCCATCGTGATCCAGAAAGTCACCATCAAGCCCTAAGAAGCTGTTCGATGTCTGCCGCGCGTCGCGAGACCTTATACGTTGAGCACCGCTTTGAAACGCTCATGTACCCTATGTACATTCCGCTTTCTCGGTCGCAACGCCCCGTCTCGCCCTAGCTCGCAAGACTTGGAACAGGCTCCAAGAACCACTTTCATACCGGCAGGCCGCCTTGCGGCCTGCCGTCATCAAGGAAACACCATGATCAAACTGACCACCAACTTCGGCGCCATCGTGCTGGAACTGTTCGCCGACAAGGCCCCGAAAACCGCAGCCAACTTTGAAGAGTACGTGAAGAGCGGCCATTACGACGGCACCATCTTCCACCGCGTGATCAACGGCTTCATGATCCAGGGCGGTGGCTTCACCGCCGACATGTCGCAAAAGCCGACCAATGCGCCGATCGAGAACGAGGCCAACAACGGTCTGTCCAACAAGACCTACACCGTGGCCATGGCCCGCACCATGGACCCGCACTCGGCGTCCGCCCAGTTCTTCATCAATGTCTCCGACAACGATTTCCTGGACTTCAAATCGGAAAGCGCCCAAGGCTGGGGCTACGCCGTGTTCGGCCAGGTCGTGGAAGGCCAGGACGTGGTGGACAGCATCAAGGCGGTGCGCACCGGCCGCAGCGGCCCGCATCAGGACGTGCCGGCGGAAGCCGTGGTGATCGAGAAAGCCGAGATCGTCTGACGGCCGGCGGCCGCGCCTCCCCGCGCGGCCGCGTCCTTCATGCCAGCCCGGCCGTCCGGCCGGGCTTCAACTTATCCGCACGCGACATGGCCACTCACTTCATTTCCGACCTGCACCTGGCGGACGACACTCCGGCGCTGAACCGCTTGTTCCTGGATGCCTTGCAAGCCTGGCAAGGCCGGATCGACGCGCTCTACATCCTGGGCGATCTGTTCGAATACTGGGTGGGCGACGACGACGACTCCCCGTTCCTGGAGACGCCGCTGGCCGCGATGCGCGCCTTCGCCGCCGTCACCCCGCTGTTCGTGATGCGCGGCAACCGCGACTTCCTGCTGGGCGAGGGCTTTTGCCGACGCAGCGGCGCGCGGCTGCTGGACGACCCCACCCTGATCCAGGCCCACGGCCGCCGCTGCCTGCTCAGCCACGGCGACGTGCTGTGCACCGGCGACCTTGCCTATCAGCAATTCCGGACGATGAGCCGCAATCCGCAATGGCAGCAGGCGATGCTGGCCCGACCGCTGGCCGAACGCCATGCCATCGCGCGCCAGGCGCGCCAGCAAAGCGAGATGGCCAAGCGGCAAAACGGCCTGACCGAGATTTCCGACGTCGCCGCCGACGCCGTCGAGGCGCTGCTGGCCGAACACGGCTGGCCGACGCTGATCCACGGCCATACCCACCGTCCCGCGCTCCATCGTCACGGCGAATCCGAGCGCTGGGTGATCCAGGATTGGCACGACGACCGCGGCGGCTATCTGCGGCTGGACGACGAGGGTATCGTCAGCCTGCCGCTGAGCGCGGCCTAAGAACCTGTTTACGATCTGCTGCGCGTCGGCGATACGGCGTTGAAACCGTCTTCGAAATGCTCATGTACCGTATGTACACTCCGCTTTCTCAGC
>NZ_LDUR01000049.1:0-1480 GCF_001043705.1 Chromobacterium sp. LK11 | reverse complement strand
CTCGCGAGATCGTAAACACGTTCCAAGGGAACGGCGTCAACCGGCGGCGAAATCGGCGAGCGCGGCGCCGTCCATCCGGTAGCGCACCCATTCCGCCTGCGGTTTGGCGCCGATGGACAGGTAGAAATCGATGGCCGGCTGGTTCCAGTCCAGCACGCTCCATTCGAAGCGGCCGCAGCCATGCTCCAGCGCCAGTTGGGCCAGACGGCGCAGCATCAGCTTGCCGGCGCCGCCGCCGCGCTGCCGCGGCGAAATATACAGGTCTTCCAGATACAGGCCTTTTTTGGCCTGCCAGGTGGAATAGCTGAAGAAGTACACGGCGTAGCCGGCAGCTTCGCCGTCCACCTCGCAGATCAGCGCCCGCGCCGGGCTGTCCGCGCCAAACAGGCTGGCGACGATGCCGTCCTCGGTGGCGGCCACTTGATCGCCGGCGCGCTCGTAAACGGCCAGCTCCTTGATGAAGCGCAGAATCAGCGCGGCGTCCCCGGCTTGGGCGGGGCGGATATGGATGGACATGGGCAAGGCCTGAATCGTGGTGAATGGATAAGCCGCTATACTACGGCCAAGACAAACTGCATGCGCTGCATTGTTTTCAATTCATGATGAACATCCTGCATTCTGACCTGCGCCGTCTGGACCTCAACCTGCTGCTGGTCTTCGACGCGCTGCTGCGCCAGCGCTCGGTCGGCGCAGCCGCCGACGAACTGGCGATGAGCCCGTCCGCGTTCAGTCACGCGCTGGCGCGGCTGCGCGCCGCCCTGGGCGACGACCTCTTCGTCCGCATCGGCAACGCGATGCAGCCCACCGCCTACGCCGAACGGCTGGCCGGCGCGGTGAGCGCCGCGCTGGAAACGCTGTCGCAAGGGCTGGCCGAGGCCGGCGGCTTCCAGCCGGAACGCAGCGAGCGCGCCTTCGTGATCGCGGTCACCGACTACACCGCCTTCGCGGTGATGCCGCGGCTGCTGGCGGGCTTGCAGCAAGCGGCGCCGCGGCTGCGCTTCAAGCTGGTGCATTCGCGCGGCCGCGAATCCGCCGAGGATCTGGCCGCCGGCCGCATCGACTTCGCGCTGGGCTATGTCGAGGACATCGCCGAACCGGCGGCCGGGATCGAAAGCTTCGACTGGCTGGAAGACCGCTATGTGGCCATCGCCAGCCGCGCCCACCCTGGCATCCGCGACGGTCTCAGCCTGGAACAATACCTGGCGGCGCGCCACGTGGTGGTGACGCCCTGGGGCGAAACCCGCGGCGGCATCGACCGCGCGCTGGAACGGCGAGGCCTGCGCCGCGACGTGGCGCTGCAACTGCCGTCGGTGCTGGCCGCGCCCTTCATCATCGCGGAGTCCGACTGGATCATGACGCTGCCGCGGCTGGCGGCCCAGGCCCTGAGCCGGGCCGCGCCCATCGCCGTTCACGCCGCGCCGTTCGATATTCCGTCCTACACCCTCAAGGTCTACAGCCACGCCCGCCACGGCCGCAGCGC
>NZ_LDUR01000048.1:0-13473 GCF_001043705.1 Chromobacterium sp. LK11 | reverse complement strand
AACAGGTTCTTAGAGCGGACGCGACTCCACCTGCACCAGGCGCTTGCGTCCGGCCAGCATGCCCATGGCGAAGGTGGCGGCGGAGATCAGCGCGAGCAGCAGGCCCAGCGGCCACAGGCTGTGGGTCTGGTCGCGGATCAGGCCTACGCTGAGCGGACCGAGCGAGGCCAGCGCGTAGCCGACGCCCTGGGCCATGCCGGACAGGTGGGCGGCCACGTGCGGGTCCGGCGAGCGCAGCGCCAGCAGGCTCAGCGCCATGCTGAACAGGCCGCCCTGGCCCAAGCCCAGCAGCACCGCCCAGAACAGCAGGCTGTCGGTGGGCGCGAACAACATGCCGAGCAGGCCGCTGATCACCAGCGCCACGGTGGCGGCGATAGGCGGGCGCTGGTCGCGGCAGCGCTGTCCCAGCGCCGGCACCAGCAGCGAGGACACTACTTGCACCATGATGGAAATGGACAGCAGCAGGCCGGCGTGCAGCGCGGTCTCGCCGCGGTCTATCAGGATGGACGGCAGCCAGCCGAACACGATGTAGGCCATCGACGATTGCAGACCCATGAACAAGGTCACCTGCCAGGCCAGCGGATCGCGCAGCAGGCCGCGCACCAGCCATTGGCCGTGATGGGACGCCTGCCGCTTACGCGTCTGCGGCCACCACACCAGCAGCGCCAGCAGCGCCGGCGTCGCCCAGATCGCCAGCGCGCCTTGCCAGCTGTTTCCCATCCAGTGCATCGCCGGCACGGTCAGGCCGGCGGCCAGCGCCGCGCCCAGGCACAGCGCCATGGTGTAGACCCCGGTCATCAGGCTGACCTGACGGGGGAAGTCGCGCTTGACGATGCCGGGCAGCAGCACGCCGATGATGCCTATGCTGGCGCCGGCCAGCGCCGAGCCGGCGAATAGGCCGACTTGGCCGAACTGGGTGCGCAGCAAGATGCCCAGCGCCAAGGTCACCAGGATCAGCGCGATGGTTTTCTCGCTGCCCCAGAGGCGGGCCAGCCGCGGCGCCAGGGGGCCGAACAGGCCGAGGCAGGCCACCGGCAACGTGGTGAGCAGGCCGGCCATCAGGCCGCTGAGCCCGCGGCTGGCGGCGACGTCGTGCAGCACCGGAGACAGGCTGGACAGCGCCGGCCGCAGATTGGCGCCGACCAGCATCAGGCCCAGCAGCAACAGCCAGGGACGGCTCAGCGCCGGGCGCTGGCTTTGCACGCCGGCGTCGTCGATCTCGGCGTCGATCAGCGTGTCTTCAACCGGCAGGTGGTCCGGCATCGATTTGGGTGTGGACATGTGTTTTCCTTCTGCGCTTTTGTTGTTGTCGGAGCCGGCTCCCCGCGCCTGGGGGCCGGCTCGAATCGGGCTCAAGCCGCGGCGGAGCGGTTCAGCAAGCGGTCCAGCGCCTCCAGCAAGGGGCGGGTGATGGCGGCGGCGGCTTGCGCCGCCTCGTCCGGCCGGCGCAGGCGGATGGCTTCGTAAATGGCTTGGTGGGCGGCGAGGTCCGGGTCCGGCAGCGCCTCGTCGAGGATGGACTGCTGCACATGCTGGCGCACCGCGCGCGAGAAATACGCGTAAAGCTCGGCCAAGGCCTGGTTGCCGCTGGCGTTGGCGACGGCGAGATGAAACTCCAGATCCCGGTCGATGAAGGCCTCCAGCGGCTCCTGCGGCAGCCGTTCGCCGCGGCGCGCCAGCGCGTCCGCTATCGCGCCGAGATCCGCTTCCGGACAGCGGCTGGCCGCCAGTCGCGCCGCGCTTTCTTCCAGCATGCAGCGCACTTCCAGGTGTTCGCGCAGGCTGGCGCGGCTGATGGCGCGCATCGCCTCGCCGGGGTTGACCGTGGCGCGCACATAGCTGCCGTCGCCCTGGCGCACCTCCAGCAGGCCGGCGTACAGCAGCACCCGCACCGCCTCGCGGACCGTGTTGCGGCTGACGCCCAGTTGTTCCGCCAGTTCCGGCTCGGTGGGAATGCGCGCGCCCAGCGGCCAATCGCCGTCCGCCAGCCGCTTGGCGATGTTTTCCACCGCGATGTCGACCAGCGAGCGTTTATAGGGAAGCGCCGACATGGCTTGCTCCTGATTCATCCAATCATCCGATGAATTTTAACGAGACAAGACGGAATCGGCAATGCTAGAGGAAAAACAAATAGCGAATATCAATCATGCATAAGTGGAGATGCCGTTGCCGCTGTTGCCGGACAGGCCCAGGCCGTTGTTCAGAATCTGGGAATTGACCGCGTAAGGCGCGCCCAGGGAGTAGACCATCGCGTACAGCGACAGCGCGCTGATTTGCTGCGCGCTCAGCTGGATGGTGCCGGACTGGTTGACCGTCAAGGAGGCGAGATTGGAGGGGACGGTATTGGACGCCGGGGTGGCGGATTGCCGCAGCTGCAGGCTGAACTGCATTTTCTGCAGCGCGGTCAGGGTTTGCGGAATGGTGCCGTTGCCGTAGGAGGCGTAGCTGTTGGCCAGCCAGTTCAACGCCCGGGCGGCGGTGTAGAGCAGATCGGCCACGCCTTGGGAATCCCCGCTGTAAGCGCTTTGCAGGCTGTTGTTGCTCAGGCTGAGGCTGCCCATCTGGCCGAACTGCTGCGGGTATTGGAAATTGAGGCCGATCTGGTTCAGCTTGACCAGCAGCGAGCTGCCGTTGCTGTAACTGGCGGCGGCCTGCTGGTTCATGCTGCTGGCCAATTGCTTGGCGATGGGGTCGCGGCTGAGCAGGCCGCCGCTGACCAGCAGCGCGTTCAGGCTGCCTTGCATGGTGTTGAAGGCGTCGGCCAGCGATTGCGCCTGTCCGTTGAGGCCGTTCAGGTCCAGCTTGACCGAGATATTGGTGCTGCCGGTGGACAGCAGGTCCATGGACACGGATGAGCCCAGCGAGATGCCGCTGTTGCCGGCGTTGGAGCCGGACGCGCCGTTGATCAGGTAGTTGGCGTTTTGCGCGGCCTGGGTCTGGGTCAGGTTCTGGCCGCTGCCCACCGCCTGGGTCTGGTCGAAGGCCAGGCGGGACAGGCCGCTCTGATCCGTGTTGTTGCCGTCGTTGTCGCTGACCAGGATCTGAAAATTGTTGCTGGCCCCGGTCTGGGCGGCGCTGATCTGCAATTGATAATTGCCGGAGGCGTTCTGCACGATATTGGCCACCATGCCGACGCCGGAGCCGTTGATGGCGGTGGCGATGCTGGACAGGGTGCCGTTGCTGATGGACAGCGTGGCCGAGCTGCCGCTGGGGGTGAAGCTGGTGGCCGAGGTGGGCGAGGTGTAGGCGTAGCTGCCGGTCTTGATGGTCAGCGTGCCGCTGCCCACCGCGGTGCTGCTGGTGTCCGGCAGGGTGAAGGCGGTGACCGCGCTGTGCGCCTGCGCCAGCTGCGACACCGACACGCTGTAATTGCCGTTTTGCGCGCCGGCGGCGGTGGAAACGCTGGCCACCGACGGATTGCTGCTGCTGCCGCTGATGGAGTTATTGACCGCGTACGGGGAATAGATCTGTTGCAGGCTGTCCTGGAAGATGTTCAGGCTGGACAGCAACTGGCCCAGCCCGGAAATCAGCACCACATTGGGATCGGTGCCGGCGCTCTGCGAGCTGTTGCTGCTGCGGATCAGCGGCACGATGGGCGAGGTGGAGCCCAATAAACCGCTCAAGAATTGATTGTTATTGCCGAAAAGCGATAACAGCGGATTGTAATTTCCGAGGATATTGTTTGCCATGGCTCACCCGCAGAATCCCTGTTGCCACCTCTCAGTGTAGGCGAAGAATCAGGAATTTGCCGGCGAGCGGGCTGTCCCGGCGGACAGGCCGCCGGAGAGGGGGGGGCTTACTTGGCCGGGGCCGCGTCCTTCACGCATTTCTTGACGAAGCTGGCCTTGGCCGCGCCGGCGAGTTTCTTGTCGGCGGCTTTGGCGTCGCAGCTTTTTTGGGCATTGGCGGCGGCGCTGTCTTTCTCGCATTTCTTCAGGAAGCTGCTCTTGGCGGCGCCGGCCAGTTTTTTCTCGGCGGCCTTGGCGTCGCAGGCGGCGTCAGCCAGTGCCAGGTTGGCGGAAGTCAGGGCCAGAACAGCGATCATCAGGTATTTGCGCATGATTCATCCTTGTTGGGTCAGGTTGTCGGGCCCATGACGGGCGAGAAAAACGATACTCCAAGTTATAGCGCATGAACACTGCGTTTTGTTGACGTCATGTAACAGCTTGCATCGATAGATGTCAGCATTGTCAGCAAACACGGCCCGTCGGCTCAGTCGTAGCGGCGCTGGCGCGCGTTGAGGCGGTAGACCAGGGCCAGGGTGGAGAAGGCGAACAAGACCAGCAACAGGCCCAGACGGTGCGCGCTGGCGTAGTCCGCCTGTTCCACGTGGTTGTACAGCGCGATGGAGATGACCCGGGTTTCCCCTTCGATATTGCCGCCTATCATCAACACCACGCCGAACTCGCCCACGGTGTGGGCGAAGCCCATGCTGGCGGCGGCCAGCACCCCGGAGCGGCAGCTGGGCAGGATGACCCGGGTCAGCCGCTGCCAGCGGTTGGCGCCCAATACCATCGCGGTTTCGATTTCCTCGCGCCGCACCGCGTTGAAGCTGACGATCAAGGGTTGCAGCACGAAGGGCAAGGAGTACAGCACCGAGGCGATGATCAGCCCCTGAAAGGTGAAGGCGAGGCCGGGCCAGCCCAGCCAGGCGGTCAGCTGGCCGATGGGGCCGTGCGGGCCGAAGGCCACCAGCAGATAAAAGCCCAGCACCGTGGGCGGCAGCACCAGCGGCAGCGTCGCGCCGGCCTCTATCACCGGCTTGAGGCGGGAACGCGTGCGCGACAGCCACCAGCCCAGCGGCACGCACAGCAGGAGCAGGATCAGGGTGCTGATGGCGGCCAGCCGCAGCGTGAGCGCGATGGCCGCCCATTCGGATGCGCTCATTGCGCGAAGTCGTAGCCCGCTTTCTTGATCAGCGCGCGCGCCTTGTCGCCCTTGAGGAAGACGAGGAAGGCCCTGGCCGCCGGGGTGTCGCGCACCAGCAGCGCGTCCTGGCGGATGGGCTGGTGCAGCTTGGCCGGCACCAGCCAGTAGTGGTCGGCGATGCCTTGCTCCAGCAGCTGCGCGTAAGCGACGAAGGCGAAGTCGGCGCCGCCGACCTGGGCGAACTGCATGGTCTGGCTGATGTTGTCGCCGGTGACGAACTTGGGCTTGAGCGCGTCGACGAGCTTGAGCGCGGTCAGGGTCTCCATCGCCGCGCGGCCGTAAGGCGCGGCCGCCGGGTTGGCGATGGCCAGCTTGTTGAAGTTGCCGCCGCGCAGCGCGGCTTCGCCGGCGTCGTCGCGTTGCTTGCTCCACAGCGCCAGCTTGCCGATGGCGTAGGTGAAGCGGCTGTCGGGCTTGCCTATCTTGTCGCGCAGCAGTTCGGCCGGACGCTCGTCGTCGGCGGACAGGAACACGTCGAAGGGCGCGCCCTGGCGGATCTGCGCGGTCAGCTTGCCGGAGGCGCCGCCGCTGGCCTTGATGTCGTGGCCGCTGGCGGCCTTGAACTCCACTGCGATCTTGTCCAGCGTCTGCTGGAAATTGCTGGCGACCGCCACGGTGACGGTGTCGGCGGCGGCGAACAGCGGGGACAGCAACAGCAACAAGCTCAGTACTTTGCGCGGCATGGTCGGCTTCCTGACAGGGGATCAAACAAGCATTATGCCGCCAGCCTGGGCGCTAGCCTACTCCTCCAAACGGAGTAGCCGCCGCCAAGTGCTGGGCCATCTGCCGCGCGTGGTCGCGGCTCCACAGGTCTACGCGCTGTTGCAGCCATTCCGCGTTGGACGGTTGCGCGTCGGCGGGGTCCGGATTATTGCCCAGCAGATTGACGCCGCCGGCCAACAGCAGGCCGGATTCGGAGTCTTCCAGCTGGCCTACGGTGGACACCTGGGCCAGATAGGGGTCGATGTCGTCGGCGAAGCGGGCCAGATTGAGCGCGGCCGGCAACGGTCGCCGCGCGTCGGCTTCGGCCAGCTCCCTTAGCATGTGGCCCACCGCCACGCGCAGCCGGGCGATGCCCGGCCCGGCCGAGGAGGCCACCGGCAGGCCCTCGCTGCACAGCGCCCGGGCCAGGCTGCTGCGGTAGCAGGCGTCTAGGCGGTTGTGCTCGTCGGCCGCGGTGGCCTGCCACTGGCCGTCCGCCTGGCGACCCAGAAAGATCAGCGGTTCGATCAGGATGCCGTGATAGCGCTTCAGGTCGACGCCGGGCTGCAGGTACAGCACCTGGCCGGCATGGTCCGGGCTGGGGTGGAAGGCTTCGCTGGGCAGCAGAACCAGATTCTCCGGCTGCTCCCCGGCGTGGCCGATATTGGCCAGCAAGGCGGAAGCCATCAGCGCGCAGGCGAGTTTAAAGAAGGGTTTCATCGTGCGGGCTCAGTGGAGATTGCGTGGGAGATGGACTGCGGGAGGCGGGCGGCGTTCCATCGATATTGTTGCGACTTTGTGACGGGTCGGACTGTCTTCATGCGTCTTATCGCGCCGGCGAGGCCGCGCCGCGGCGCGCCGCCGGCGTCAATTGCTGGCGCAGCAGCGGGGACCAGTCCTGGATCAGCAATTGCCGCCAGCCGTCGTCCTCGTCGCCGGCCGCGGCTTCGGCTTGCGACTGCATGGTGACGCCGCCGGCGACCACGCCCCGCCCCATCGCGTCCTCCAATTGGGACACCGAGGACACCAATTGCAGATACGGTTCTATATTGGAAGCCATGCAGGGCAGTTGCAGCGCCACGTGGCTGCTGTTCAGCGGCTGGCTGTCCTGGGCGATCCGCGATTGGCGCGCCGCCACCGCGATGCGCAGGCGCAGCGCGCCGGCGGTGGGGATGTCGGTCAGCGCGATCGGCCAGGCCTGCAACAAGGCGGCCACCTGGCGGCGCATGATCTGGTTGGCGCTTTCCTGCTCCGCGGTCTGCAGCAGTTGCCAGCCGCCGTCCTGTTGCCGGTTCAGCAGCAGCAGCGGTTCCACGATCAGCGCGTGGTAGCCGTTCAGCGCCGCGGGCGATTGCAGATAGGTCAGCTGCTGCGGATGCCGTCCTTGTCGGAAGGCATCCATCGGCAGGCGCCATAAATCCCTGTCGGTCTGCCGGACTGCCGCCAATCTGGCCAGCGCCGTCCAGGCCACCAATGCGCATCCCAGATTGAAGAATGGCTTCATGAAAAGACTCGCATCATTTAAGCAGTCCATTTAATCAGGTATAGAACGCGAGCAAAACTATGCAAAATGGAAAGGTGGACAGTTGATTTGGCGCAAACTTTGCTTGATTGCGCGGGGAGGGCCTGACATGTCGGTCAGGCCGGCTTGTCTGGTATCATGCGCGATCGTTCCGCTGCGCCGTCTCATTCTTCCCGTCAAATGATGAAAACACTGTTTCGCCTGTTGTTGCTGTGCTTCGCGCTGGGCTGTGCCTGGCTGGCCTGGGTGGTCCTGATTCCGGTTGGCCTGCCGGAGGGCGGCTACAAGCTGACCGTGGGGCCCAACCGCACCTTGAGCCAGGTGGCGCGGGGGCTGGAGCAGGAGGGGGTGGTGCGCAGCCGCCAGGTGATGGTGGCTCTGGCCCGCTTGCAAGGCGTGGACCGCAAGATCAAGGCCGGCCTGTACCGTTTCGACGGTCAGGCGTCGATGCTGGACATCCTGAGCCGCCTGGCCGACGGCCACCCGGACGAGGCCAGCCTGACGGTGATCGAGGGCTGGACCTTCCGCCAATTCCGCCAGGCGATAGACCGCAACCCGGACATCCGGCATAGCGCCAAGGACTGGAGCGACGAGGACATCATGCGGCGGCTGGGCTTCGGCGACGCCAAGCCGGAAGGCCTGTTCTTCCCCAGCACCTATTTGTTCAGCCCGGGCATCGAGGACGCCGAACTGTATCGGCAGGCCTTCGCCGCGATGCAGCAGCGGCTGGAAGCGGCCTGGGCGGCGCGCAAGCCGGAACTGCCTTACCGCACGCCTTACGAACTGCTGATCATGGCCAGCCTGATAGAAAAGGAAACCGGCGAAGACGCAGACCGTCCAATGGTGGCGGGGGTGTTCGTCAACCGCCTGAAGCAGGGCATGCGGCTGCAGACCGATCCCTCGGTGATCTACGGCATGGGCAGCCTGTATCAGGGCAAGATAGGCAAGGCCGATCTGCGCCGCGACACGCCTTACAACACCTATACCCGCGCCGGATTGACGCCGACGCCCATCGCCCTGCCGGGCAAGGCGGCGCTGGACGCGGCGGCCAATCCGGCCGAAACCACGGCCCTGTATTTCGTCGCCCGCGGCGACGGCACTTCGCATTTTTCCGCGACGCTGGACGAACACAACCAGGCGGTGCGCAAATACATCTTGAAGAAAGGACAGTAATGGCGCTAGAGCAGCAACGCGGCCGCTTCATCAGCCTGGAAGGCATAGACGGCGCCGGCAAGAGCACCCATCTGGCCTTTATCCGCGATTGGCTGGCGCAACGCGGCGTCGACGCCGTGTTCACCCGCGAGCCGGGCGGCACCCCGCTGGGCGAGAAAATCCGCGAACTGCTGCTGGCGGTGGACACCGAGGCCTCGCTGGACGCGGAAACCCTGCTGGTGTTCGCCTCGCGCCAGCAATTGCTGCACAGCGTGATCGAGCCCGCGCTGGCCGCCGGCCAGTGGCTGGTGTCCGACCGCTTCACCGACTCCACCTTCGCCTTCCAGGGCGGCGGCCGCGGCGTGCCCTTCGAGCGCATCGCCGAACTGGAGCAATGGGTGCAGCACGGCCTGCAGCCGGACCTGACCTTGCTGTTCGACCTGCCGCTGGAGGTGGCGGCCGAGCGCATGTCCAAGACCCGGCAGCTGGACCGCTTCGAGCAGGAGAAGGCCGATTTCCACGTGCGCGTGCGCGAAGCCTATCTGCGCCGCGCCGCCGGCCAGCCGCGTTTCGCGGTGCTGGACGCCAGCCGCTCCATCGCCGAGATCCAGATCGACATCGCGGCCTGCCTGCAAAAACTGCTGGAGGCCGCGTGATGCTGCTGCCCTGGCAAGAAGGCGATTGGGCGCGCTTGAACGCCGAGCGCGAACGCCTGCCCAACGCCTGGCTGTTCACCGGCGCCGCCGGCATCGGCAAGCTGGAGTTCGCCGAGCATCTGGCCCAGTCCTTGCTGTGCGAGCGGCCGCAGGCCGGCCACCGGCCTTGCGGCGAATGCGAGGCCTGCCGCTGGTATCGGCACGGCACCCACCCGGACTTCCGCCGGCTGTCGCCGCTGGGCGACGAGGACGAGGAAGGCAAGGAGGGCGCCGAGGGCAAGAAGGTCAGCCGCAAGCTGCCGGTGATCAAGATCGAGGCGGTGCGCGAGGTGATCGATTTCGCCCACCTGAGCGCGCATCGCGCCGGCCGGCGCATCGTGCTGGTGGAGCCGGCGGAAAGCCTGAATCCGGCCGCCGCCAACGCCTTGCTCAAAATCCTGGAAGAGCCGCCGGCCGAAGTGCTGTTCCTGCTGGTGGCGCACGCGCCGCAGCGGCTGCTGCCCACCATACGCAGCCGTTGCCGCCAGTTTCCGCTGACGCGGCCGGACCCGGCGCAGGCGCTGGCCTGGCTGCGCGAGCAGGGCGTGGCGGACGCCGAGCTGGAACTGGCCCACAACGGCGGCGCGCCGCTGTTCGACCACGATCCGGCGCTGGCCAAGCTGCGCGGCCAGTTCGTCCAGGGCCTGGCCCAGCCCAGCTTCGCCAATGTGCTGCAGCTGTCCGAGGCGGTGGACAAGCAGAAACTGCCCTTGCTGCTGCCCATAGGCTGGTTGATGAAATGGCTGCATGATCTGGCGAGTTTGAGACTAGCCGGTCTGGTCCGCTATTATCCAGATCAGGAGCGCGCCTTGCAGCAGCTGGCGGCGCGCGCCGACATCGCGCAATTGATGGCGTGTCAGCAAACGCTCAACCAGCTGGCGCCGTTCGGCCAGCATACGCTGAACACGCGCTTGCAATTGGAAGCGGTGCTGATGGACTATCTGAAGATATTCGCCAGCGGCAAAGCCGCCTGACACAGAGGGTTAGCCAAGTATGGACAATTCCGCCACTCGCCCGGACCTCAATCCCAACCGTCCCGGGGTGCTGTCCCTGCACATCAAGGAGCGCAGCGCGCTGTTCGCCGCCTACATGCCCTTTGTGCGCCACGGCGGGATTTTCATTCCCACCAACAAGGAAATGAAGCTGGGCGAGGAAGTGTTCCTGCTGCTGACCCTGATGGACGATCCGCAGCGCATCGCGGTGCAGGCCAAGGTGGTGTGGCTGACGCCGGCCGGCGCCAACAACAGCCGGGTGCAGGGCGTCGGCGTCGAGTTCGTCGCCGGCGACGCCGGCAAGCAGGCCAAGGACAAGATCGAGGCGCTGCTCAGCGGCGTGCTCAACTCCAGCCGGCCCACCCATACCATGTGATTGTTTTCGCGGCGCGCGCAAGCGCGCCGCAGCCTGATTGACGCAAAAATGTTCATTGATTCCCACTGCCACATCAATTTCCCCGACCTCGCCGCGCGCATGCCGGAAGTGCTGGCCAATATGCAGGCCAACCAGGTCAGCCACGCGCTGGTGATCGGCGTCAGCCGTCCCAAGTATCCGCAAGTGCTGGCGCTGGCGGAAAGCCACGGCAATCTGTACGCCACCGTGGGCGTGCACCCGGACGACCCGGACGCCGAAGAGTACAGCGAAGACGAACTGGTGGCGCTGGCCGCCCACCCGCGCGTGGTGGGCATAGGCGAAACCGGCCTCGACTACCACTGGTGCAAGGGCGATCTGGACTGGCAGCATCAGCGCTTCCGCACCCATATCCGCGCCGCCAAGCGCGTGGGGCTGCCGCTGGTGATCCATACTCGCGAATCGGCCGAGGACACCATCCGCCTGATGCGCGAAGAGAACGCCGAGGTCTGCGGCGGCGTGATGCACTGCTTCACCGAAACCTGGGAAGTGGCTCAGGCCGCGCTGGAACTGGGTTTCTACATTTCCTTCTCCGGCGTGGTGACCTTCAAGAACGCGGCCCAGGTCAAGGAAGTGGCGCAGAAAGTGCCGCTAGAGCGGATGCTGATCGAAACCGACTCGCCCTACCTGGCGCCGGTGCCGTATCGCGGCAAGGTCAACGAGCCGGCCTATGTCCGCCATGTGGCCGCCCACATCGCCGAGCTGCGCGGCATGGCGGTGGAAGAGGTGGCGCGCGTCACCAGCGATAACTTTTTCCGGCTGTTCTCCAAGGCTGGCCGTTGATGCGGGGAGTGGGCATGAAGCGAATCTTGCTGTCCGGACTGGCCTTGCTGGCCATATTGTTCTCGGCCCAGACCTGGGCCAATTGCGTCAATCTGAACGGCCGCAGCTATTGCTCCGAAGACGGTGGCATCGCCTTGGTGCAGCGCGGCCAGGCGATGTGCGGCAAGGGGGAATGCGCGATCGACGAATTCGGCAACGTGCTGTGCTCGCCGTATGCCGGCGGCGGCGTGGTGCGCGCCAACGGCGTCACTTACGCCGGCCCCGGCGCCTGCCTGCTGTCGCGCGACGGCAATCCGTATTGCGCCAAGCAGCCGCGCGGCAGCTGCCAGCAGGACGCCGACGGCAACGTTCGTTGCGACGGCGGCTGGGTGCGCGAGAAGGCCGAGCGCCCGCAGCGCTGCCGCTGATGCCTTGTCACTTGGGAAACGCCATTGGGTTCGCTTGAAGTCACCATCCTGGGCTGCGGCTCCAGTTCCGGCACGCCGGCCATAGGCTGCGATTGCGCCACTTGCTGCTCGGCGGACCCGCGCAATCGCCGCACTCGCGCCAGCGCCTATATCAAGGCGGGCGGCCAGGGTTTGTTGATCGACACCGGGCCGGACCTGCGCCAACAGGCGCTGCGCGAAGGGCTGAGCCAGGTGGACGCGGTGCTGTACACCCACCCGCACGCCGACCACCTGAACGGCATCGACGATCTGCGCGCATTTTGCTACGTGAAGAAGGGGCCGATCACGCTCTACGGCAACGCCTTCACCCTGGACAATATCAAGAGCCGCTTCGGCTATGCCTTGCAGCCGCCGTCCAAAATGTGGGACAAGCCGGTGCTGCTGCCGCGGCAGGTGGACGGGCCGGTGGAGTGCGGCGGTGTCACGCTGACGCCGGTGCCGCTGCAGCACGGCTCCTGGCCCTGTCTGGGCTGGCGCGTCGGCGACATGGCCTGGCTGACCGACGTGTCGGACATCCCGGACAGCAGCCTGCCCTTGCTGCAAGGGCTGAAGCTGCTGTTCCTGGATTGCCTGAACCACGACCCTTATCCGTCCCATCTGGGCGTGAGCCAGTCCTTCGACTGGGCCAAGCGCATCGGCGCCGAGCGCACGGTGCTGATCCACATGACCCATCGCTTGGAGTTCGGCGCGCTCAGCGCCGAGTGTCCGCCCGGCGTCGAGGTCGGCTACGACGGTCTGCGCGTCGAGCTGCCGTTTAGCTGATGCCCGTCATGCCAAGAAATCGTTAATAATCAATCGCTTTTATTTCAGGGCCGCAGCGGGATTTTCTGATCCAGCACCGCCACCGCGGTCAGCGCATTGTCCGGGCTGCCGTCCAGCAGCTTGTCGGAATAACTGAGATAGGTCAGCGTATTGCGTTTGGCGTCGACGATGCGCACCACCCGCACATGCTTGAAGATGAAGGACGCGCCCTCCTTGAACACCTGTTCCTGCTTGGGCAGCGGCTGTGCGAACTTGATCGCGCCCACCTGGCGGCAGGCCACCGAGAAGCGGGACGGGTCCTTGGCCAGTCCCAGCGCGCCCTTGTAGCCGCCGGTCTTGGCGCGCGAGATATAGCAGGCCACGCCTTGCACCGCCGGGTCGTCAAACGCCTCCACCACCACCTTGTCGTTGGGGCTGAGCAGCTTGAAGGTGGTGGACACCTCGCCCACTTCCTCGGCCCAGGCGGGCAGGGACAGGCAGGCGAGCAGCAGCAGGGCGGTCTTTTTCATTCGTGTTCTCCGGCAGCGGATAAGGAGCCGGCCGCTGCAGGCGGCCGGGGTTCGCGGATGGAAACGATTGTAGGGAAAGCCGGCTTTCGCCTCAATCGCCAGCCGCTTTGGCGCGGAAGGCCGCCATCTCGTCGGCGACGAAGTATTCGATCATGGTGCGGTAGACCGCCGCGGTCAGCGCCGAATCGGCGCCCAGCTCGCCGGCCAGCCGTTCGACGCGGCGCATCACCTGATCGACGCGCTTGCCGCCTTCCACCTCGTCCCGGCTATGCTTGAACGCCGCCGCCTGGCGCACATAGAGGCCGCGTTCGGCGATCAGCGCCACCAGCGCGCGGTCGATGCGGTCGATCTGGCCGCGCACTTCGTCCAGGTTTTGGCATTGGTAGACTTGTTCCATTCCGCGCGCTCCTCTTAGAACCTGTTTACGATCTGCTGCGCGTTGGCGATACGGCGTTAAAAACCGCTTCGAAATGCTCATGTACCACTTGTACATTCCGCTTTCTCAGCGGTTTTCGCCTTGTCTCGCCTTAGCTCGCGAGATCGTAAACACGTTCTTAGTAGTAGTTCAA